>NZ_JAYKKE010000001.1:739789-901609 GCF_036336025.1 Stomatohabitans albus | reverse complement strand
CGCAGACCCATTCCCATACTGGCCACCAACCAAATTCACCACCGGACCAGCACCAGGCGTCGGAGTAGGCGTCGGCGTCGGAGTAGGCGTCGGCGTCGGCGTCGGGGTAGGCGTAGGCGTCGGCGTCGGAGTAGGCGTCGGGGCTGGGGTATTACCAGCCACAATCACAAACGTCGGCTTCACATGCGGACCCTCAACACCCTTCGTATCAGTCGCCCATAAATCAAGCGCATACGAACCAGGCTTCACACCCTTATCAATAGTCAACTCCCACGTGCCATTATCACCCGCACGCAAATCAAACCCAGCAACCGGATACCACCACAACTGACGCACCTTCGCATCAGGCGCCGTGGACACCGTAAAGCTCACCGTATGCGCAGACCCATTCCCATACTGGCCACCAACCAAATTCACCACCGGACCAGCACCAGGCGTCGGAGTAGGCGTCGGCGTCGGAGTAGGCGTCGGCGTCGGGGTAGGCGTCGGCGTCGGCGTCGGCGTCGGCAAATCAGGCTGATCGCTTGGTTCTGGGGAAGCGGTCGGGTAGTCAGGGATCAGATCAGGGAGGGATGGATCTGACTTTTCGTGCACAACAATCATCGTGCGGCTGCGACCAACGTTTCCATCACGGTCACGAGCTTCTAGATCCACAATCGTACGGTCAATAGGATTACGGAGCGGAACACGGATGTACCACTCGCCACCCTCAAAGACGATTTGAGCACCTGATGGAAGGTTCGGACTCGTAATCCTCAGTTCACTTACTGGCCGATCATCCCGAGCGTTAATTGCAACCAATTTAAAGTCACGGCGATTTCCGGTGGAAAAGGTCTCAAGATCATCTGGCCACATATGCGGGCTACGGATTGAATCCGCTGGGTCTTCAAGCGGACGCAGGCTGTCTCCAATTGGCTGCCACTGAGCAGATGCTGGTGTCGCGGGAACGACAGAAAGCCCTGATGTCGCAAGTGCCATCAGTAATGCAGCGGTTATAAGACTTTTGGATTGATCAAATTTCATATATACCCCTAGAGAGACGAACGGGTTACCGAGCGGACTCTCCTCAATTTGTTGAATTATGGATAGTGGATAAAGACGTTTCTTCTATGAAAGAACTCCGCTCATGCAACACTTGCTGTAACTATAGGCCAAGCGCTCCATAAGTCTCATTACTTAACGTATAGTTATCCTCTAACTACATGGAGTCCTTAAACGGGCTGAGCAGCACATAAATACACCCAAAGTTACCTGCAAATGGGCAAGACCCTTCGGCATGTCTCAGGGATTAATTGAAATAGTTTCATTATTGTGCAACAACACAATGAACCATTGGCCAATGCCGTCCAGTCAACCCACTTCAGTTAGCTTTCAAATGCCTTGGCCACCTGTTCAATACCCCTTTGATTGATAACGCGCTCACCACCGATAGCCCACAAGGTAATGAGTGGTCGGCCGCTTGTTTGCTTAATGAGGTAGCCATACCGGTCATCACCTGGTGCACCATTCTTAATAGGAAGGATGGGGGCAAGTTTTGAAACTGCGAATTGGCCGGCGGCCAGACCGTCGGCAGCCCCGGCATATGAAACCATCACGTAATCTTCAACCCCTTGAAAATGCTGGTTGACCACTTTCTCAGCAATCACTTGGGCATCTGTTGCGGCATGTGTTTCTGGAGGATTACAGGTGCCGTACCCGGGTTTGCAAGGGAAGCTGGTGAGGTTCAATTCATCCTGATCGGTTATCCGCTCCAATGTTGAATACGTGAACGATGTTAAAAACGGCTCCGGTCCGAGGATCGTTACCTTCTTGGGCTTTGTGCGCGCAATCCATTCAGCAACGGCTGGGTGTAAGCCTCCATCACGGGTTTCTGGAGCCACAAGGTGTACCGCATTTCGTTTACCCGCTAACGCTGAACTCACCATTCCAATGCCATAGTTCTGAGCAGGGGTAATAATGACCTCACTCACGGTGGTCAACACCCTCACTTCATCGGCGATCACCAAGGCTGTTTCCACTCGGGTCGGCCCAGCCAACCGCCTGGGTTTACCCTCTGGCACTAATGTACTGAGTTGATACTCAACATTTGTTGAGAGTGCTTCTTCACCGCCAACCAGACGTATGGTTCCCTCGGGTTTTAACAGCCTCCGCACCTCAGCCAATACTTCGGGCGTTAATCCGGCTTTCGGGCTCAGCAACACTGCTGCTTGGCGATTGGTTGTGTTAGACAACGCCATCAAGCTTGTGACTGAGATTGCATCCGGATAGTTATCACCGGATGCGATATAGACAACGTCGACCGTGTGGTCACGATGGAGTAATTGCGTCACCGTGATTGCAGTGCCATACCGGTCTGCACCTGCCAACCGATCCTGCCTTGCAGCACGAACGTCCTGGCTCATGACAGCTTCCCCAGCATGATCCGGTAATTCCGATGCATAGACCGACGTGACCATTGTTAGTACTAACAATGCTGCCATACCGGATACTAAAACAGAGAATCGGGTCATCACTGGCTCCATATATAAGGTCAACATTATTCATCTAATTGAACAATGTTCAATAACCGGCATTATTTGAAAACTATTTAAATAAACCTGTTTGTATTTACTACAACAATGCAATGTACCATCATCAGAAAATAAATAAAAATGAAACCCGGCCTTTCGGCCGGGCTTACGTTCTCTCTCTGCGTTAACTAGACAGTGGCTGGAGCTTCAATGTCTGCCAACACGCCTGCGAGCATGGCGACCATCAAACCGAGGACGCTGAGGGTGTTGATTTTCATGATGGCTCCTTTTGGGGTTTGCTTCTGCCTTGTTGGATAACACTGTGCCAGCCGACCTCTTGCGCAACCCAATAAAACACGCTTCGCACTACTACTATTACTTCCAGTAATGATTTGTGTATTAGGCAGCCCTTATTGACTAGAAATAGCCCAAGGTAGGTCGGAATACCTTGGGCAGAGATGAGCTTATGGTCTTGCCTCAACCGTATCCCATTGAATCTTGGTATCGCTTGCAAATAGGTGGTCACGCACATCAGGTGAGACCGCTTGAGGACCACCAAATATCATGGCGGACCTTAACTGCTTGCCTTTTACAAGGCTGGCCAGGTAGTCGCGTACCCGCCCATCACTTGATGTGGCTGGTGCAAGAACTAGGGGGGCACCCAGACGAGCTGCATCTACACCGCCAGCTAGAGCGTCAACTGTGTTCGCTTCCCGTGACGACGCAAGCGTTACAACGCGTACATTCTTATCAAAGAAGGTCATTGCGGTTGTCACTGACCGTGCGATGGGATCATTGCCTTCGATAAGCGTGGCGTTCGCCGCTTCCTTCACCGACTGGTCATAGGTGTACCGTTTGGTTACCTTGGGCAATAGCACCCCTTGGGTTTCTACAGGCACCTTGTTATTGGATGAATAGAGGACCGCGCCGGGGGTTACGTTACCCCCCGTCTTAAGCTGCGCCATGGCCACGCCAGCAACTAACGCATCACCCACATGCTTTTTATCAGCATCAATGATGGCTACGGTGGTGGGCTGTCCGAGGCGGTCATATACCGCAACTGCAGTACTAAAGCGGTTATCACCTTGCACACGCTCGAACTTGATAGTTGGGAGGGCTCCCTTCAGGGCTTCTTCAACACTAGGATGAATCGCAACCGGACCGCCCATCAGGACTATCCGACCGTCAGGTTTGATTGTCCGGGTTATTTCTTTGAGGGTCGCTGGATGCAAACTATCTGACTGGGTTAATAACACCGGGGCACCCATTTGGTGGGCTAGCGGTGTTGCTGCCACGGCATCAGCAACCTCATCAGCGCGGGCCAACACTATGGTGTCCAAGCTGGCGGCTTGAACATGCTGTTGGCTAATAGCCACGGCTGTTTCTACACGCGATGCACCCGAGATTTGAATCCCAGATAAGTCACCTGCGGGAGAAGGCGTTCCCGTGGGACTTGGCTGCGGCTGCGGCTGCGGCTGCGGGTTCGGGTTCGGATTCGGATTGGGGTTCGGATTCGGGTTGGGGTTCGGCGGGGGTGGTATCACCGCCTTCTTCACGTTGAAGGTCACTATTTTGGCATCCTGGCCAACGCCATCTTTGTCCTCAAAAACAACCGCAACGGTCGTGTTCCCTTCAGCAGTGGGCGTACCTACAAAGCTTGAGGACGCAATATCAAACGTGATACCTGGCGGTAAGCTGCCAGCAAGGTGGGGATAATCGCTTGGGAGAAGGCCTTCAAAGGTGACCTTGATCGGCGTAATCGCTTTACCCGCCTCAAACGTATAGTTCTCTTCGAGACCGATGATTTTGCGCGTTTGTAGTGGTTGGCCGCGTTGTGGATCAACCTGAATGACTACCCAGCGCGAAAAGGTACGCCCCTGCTTGTCAAACATCGTGATTAAAACGGGCTTTGGCCCTGTGGCCTTGCTTGTATCAAGGCGCATCCGCCAACGGTCGTGGTACTTGCGCACTGAAGCAACGGAGCCACCATAATCAATCCGGTACTGCAAGTCTTGGAAAGGAGCTTCACCCGCCTTGTGATACAGGTTGTAGGTGTTACGGAACGTGTCACCTTGGGCAGGCGCAATCGTTGTTTCCTTTACAAATCCAGGCCCCCGACGCATATCGATGTCAAAGGTGCCATGCACATAGGGTGCATCCGATGCAATCACTTCAATCTCGAACCCCATGCGGGCGAGCACGGTCCCTTTGGAATCTTTCAAGACCTGGCTAATGGGATAGGTACCTACCTTGGTTGGGATACCTTCGATATAGCCTCGCTTCGTTTTAAAGGTATTCGGACCAAGGCCATCGGGTAGGCCGGTCACTTCAACCGTGCCAGGACCGTGGGGTGTCTCTAACTGCAACACCATGATTTTGGGGATTGGTTGGCCGACACGCACAATTCGTTTAGCAGTTGGATGAATCCAAGGTGAACCCTTGTCTACATACACCTCGATAATCTTTGTACTCTTTGCACCCTGGGCGTCTTCAACCTCAATAATTGCTTCGTCAACATCAGCGATCTTGGTGTTGTCCACCATCAGATGCCAATGCCCTCCGTCCAGTTCCGGGCGCATCTTAATAAATTGAGACTCGACGCGAACCTTTAAGTCTTTTACCGGTGTGGTGTCGTCGGTAATATCAAGCTCGATTTCGGCTTCCCCATTGCCCTTGGTCACATGTTTATCAAAGGGGAAGTTCAGCACCGGCGGCTTGTTGGCTTGTTGAGCTACCGTGAAGGGAACGATCTTGGCATCTTGCGCTTCACCAGCGGCATTCTTGAAGGAAATAGCAACCTCAAACTCACCTGCGGTGACCGGAGTCCCCGATATGGTGTTGGTTGTTGGGTCGAACTTCAAGCCGCTTGGCAGCCCTTCAACCGTAAAGACATCACCAGGTTCCGCACTACTCGCTCGTATCTTCGCTGGGTTCATTGCCTTACCTGGTTCAAGGTTCAGCAAGTACGGAAGGTTGCGTAGCTCACGGGTTTTTAGCGGCTGCCCTCGTTTAGGGTCAACTTGAATAACCGTCCAATGCGACACTTCATTCTTACCGCCATCAACCATCGTCAGTTTGACTGGAATAGGCCCGGTTGCCTTATCCGTCTTGGTATACATGCGGTAGCGGTTGTGGTATTTGCGAACTGAAACAAACTCCGCACCCCGATCCACACGGAACGTTAAGGTGCCATAGGGCCACTCGCCGGCGGTATGGAAGAGGTTGTTCGAAGCCCGCCATTTTTCTCCAACAGCGGGTGCAATCTTGGTTTCCTCCTGGAAATTGAGTCCTTTGCGCATCGCTATGTTGAAATCACCCAACACCACCGGAGCATCTTCGGCTATAACATCAATTACAAAAGGCTGCTCGTATAAACGATTACCTCCAGAGTCCGTGAGAACCTGTGTGAGCTTGTACGTTCCTGGCGTTGTGGGTGTACCCGTAATCGTTGTCCGTTGAACACGCTGTTGTTGTGGGAAGGTTAAGCCAGGCGGAATATCCCCCTCAAAACTCACAAATCCCAAACCATTCCTTGCTTCCATCTGCATGACCATGATCGGACGAATTGCCCGATTAGCTCGCATGGTGTGATTCACGATGGGGTGTAGCCAGGGAGCATTATTGCTGACATATACCTCCAGCATCTTCTTGGTGATATTGCCGTCAGCATCTTCAACTTCGATAATGGCTTCATCGACATCGGCAATCTTGGTGTTATCAACCATCAAATGCCAGTGCCCATGATCAAATTCAGTCCGCATCCGTGTGAGCTGAGACTCGACACGCACCTTCAAGTCTTTCAAGGGCGTTTTATCATCACTAATATTCAGTTCATATTCACCTTCACCCGTGCCCTTGGGGATATGGGTTTCACTCGGAATGATCAGTGAAGGTGGATTACTTAAAACTGGTTGGGACCCGTTTCCAACGGGCTGAGTCCCGGTGCTTGTTCTGTTGCCTTGACTATGTATCACTACCGGCTGCGTGTCCGGTGGCGCCTGGGCTACAGCGGGCACCCCCAGCATTAGCAATCCTATCGTCATAAGTGCGGCCACAGGTTTCATACAGGTACCTCCGTCAACAAGAAACTGTTTTTGTCATGCTATTGCAGTTTCTTTAGTAAACCTAATCCTTCTGATAGCCATTTATTTCTTTTTAAGGAGAACCCTGATGACCAGGATTAATACTGGTACAGCGCAGTATTTCGAGCTCAAAACCACGAACCGCCTCATAGTGAGGCGGTTCGGGTGAAAGGAATCGAATGAAATGATTTAGTTGTGTTCGGCTGGAAGGATATTGACGATGTACTTCACATAGGCCCGGCCACCCTTACCGTTAGTTACACGAACGGTAACGCGGTGTACGCCGGGTTCCTGCGTTGCAGGAGCCTCGAAAACCACCAGATTGTTCTCAAGCGTCACCCAATCCAAGGGACGCCCTTGAAAGTGGTAGGTCAAGGGATTGTTGTTCGCATCAACGGTTGGCAAGCGTCGTGCCACAGTGGTACCCGCTTGTACGTAGATACGCCCACCCTTGAGACTGGCAGCTGAGTCCTCTTGCTGTACGACGCCGGCGGTCGTGGATGGTGCCGCGGTTGCCGGAGCTGCTGGAATGGCGACAAGCGCCCCACCAGCCAAGCCTAACGCAAGAGAAAGGGTTACCAGGTTCTTTGTAAATGAAAAGGCCATTATCAATGCTTTCAGTCGGTTAAATGAACTGTTAGAAACGAAGTCGTTCCGAACAGAACTGCGATGATGCATGTCTACCTACTCATTCACAATCTCAAGGAAACTTTAGTTTCTTTTTTGTAGACCTACGGATCATTCAACTACATCTCAAAACGTGAAAAACCCACCCTGTTCGGGTGGGTTTTCTCTACCTAGCTAACTCTAGGTCAGTTTGGCAACCTGATCGAAGGTTAGTTCAACCGGTGTTTCACGACCGAAAATCGATACCAATACCTTTAACTTGCCAGCTTCAGCATTGATCTCACTGATCGTTCCGGTGAAGTCTGCAAATGGACCACTGGTTACCCGTACATTCTCGTCAACATCGAAATCAATCGTTGTCTTTTTCTTGACCGGTTTGGCTGTGCCATCTGGGGTTTCGACCAATTCCTCTTCTGGCTCCCCGAAGAGTTCTTCTAGCTCCGCCCGACTTAGCGGTACAGGCGGAGTGGCCCGTCCAAGGGCAACCATGTTGGCACGGTTATTGTCTCCAACGAACCCGGTCACTGCCGGTGTGTCACGCACAACTCTCCACGTGTCATCATCAAAGTCCATACGCACCACGACGTAACCGGGGTACACCTTGCGTTTAACTTCTTTCTTCTTCCCGTTTTTAATCTCAACCGCATCTTCGGTTGGGATAATCACATCAAAGATACGGTCATCCATATTCATCGAGCGAACTCGACTCTCTAAATTGGACTTGACCTTCGCTTCATACCCACTGTAGGTATGAACGACGTAGAACTCGCCAGGAAGCAGCCACGGCGGCGTAACCCGAGGAGTCTCATCTTGATCGGTGTCTCCATCATGTGCTGAATCAGCAGAAGATACGTCATCGTCAGATTCACCATCGTCTTGGCGATCTAACTCAGCTTCCTCATCAACACCACCCGCGGCCGCAAGGAGATCGGTGAAATCATCCGTTGGTGCATCTACCGGTTCGTTGGCAGTGTCAATAGCTTCAAGCTCTTCGATATGTTCTTGTTCACTCATTGGTTATCCACCAAAAATCGTAAGGGCGAGCTGGCCAAATAGGTAATCCATTGCAACCACAAGGGCACCAACAACCACCGTAACGAGAATGACCATGAGGCTCATCTTGGCGACCTCCATTTTGGTCGGCCAGTACACCTTGCGTAATTCTTCACGAACCTGTTGCAGGTAGCCAAGTGGACCACCGGCCTTTTCGGGGGTGGCTACATCTTGTGTGGGAAGGTCACTCATAAGACTCACAACTCATCGCTTTGGTAAATAAAAGGGGCCTTGCGACCCCTAGAGTATGTGGCAGGGGCGGAGGGAATCGAACCCCCGACCTACGGTTTTGGAGACCGTCGCTCTGCCAATTGAGCTACGCCCCTATTTGGGTTCCTGCCTTGCAACCGAAATTGCAGACTCCCAAGTATTGCAGTTACCGTAGGAATCGGCAATGTCCTAGTTGTTGCCCTTGGGTGAAATCACCATTGTGGCAAAACGCCCCTGCAATCCACTCCGCGTTTCAACAATGCCAACATCGGCAAGATCCTCAGCCAGTTTGTCTAACTGTTGAAGCCCAATCTCCGGACGACGCAGTTCACGCATACGGAACATCACCTGGAACCGGACGCTGTACCCCTGCTGCAAGAACTTACGTGCCTGACGGACCTTGGTGTCAAAGTCATGATCGTCCGTCTTAGGGCGCATACGAATCGCCTTTTGACCAGTGGCCTTAGCATTTCGTTTTGCCTCGCGTGCAGCACGTTCTTGTTCATACAGATACTTGCCATAGTCCATCACCTTTGCCACTGGTGGATGGGCATTTGGCGCAACTTCCACGAGGTCGAGATCTACTGCCGCCGCCGCATCTAATGCAACTTTAAGCGGCACAATCCCGATCTGGTCGCCTTCCGGTCCGATGAGGCGTACATCTCGGGTACGAATCTCGTTATTAATCCTCAATTTAACGTCTGCCACGAATCTCCTTCTTTGGCCAGGTGGTTGGCAATATTTAGTTAATACCTACGTATCACCATGGTAACGCACCCGTACGGATGCGATCACAGAATGTCAGCAACGACTCTAAGATACTGGCCAGCAGATAAGCAAACTTGCAGACAAAATAACGAGAGGCCGACACCTGTCGTGCCAACCTCACGTTGATAGCGTAGCCACGGGTAGAATTGAACTACCGACACCTCGATTATGAGCCGAGTGCTCTAACCACTGAGCTACGTGGCCATGTACTACAAACAGTGTACCAGGTACCCCATACCCGTAAGGTATGACCCTTGCGGTTCGGGATTGTAAAGCCCACAGTCGTAGAGCTCAGAATCCCAGTGTCCGGGATCTAGTACCGAGCCCCCCAACGGAATCGAACCGTTGACCTTCTCCTTACCATGGAGACGCTCTGCCGACTGAGCTAGGGGGGCATTTGAAGGCAAAAGTCTGCCTCACTGGTTTGGTTTATGCAACCAGGATTTTAAAGTTCGTGGTGGGTGTAGGATTTGAACCTACGTAGGACAAGCCGAACGGTTTACAGCCGTTTCCCTTTGGCCACTCGGGCAACCCACCAGGGGCAAAGAAGCGTACCACGCGAAAAAGGATATGCACGCTTCTCTGCCGTGATCTTATTTCGAATATCCTGCCTGAACAGCGGTCATCGCAACAGTATTGACAATATCCGTGACGGTGCATCCGCGAGACAGATCATTAACCGGTTTATTCAACCCCTGGAGGAGTGGGCCAATCGCCACGGCACCTGCTGTGCGCTGCACCGCTTTATAGGTGACATTGCCACTCTCAAGGTCCGGGAAGATAAAGACAGTTGCTTTACCAGCCACCGGACTATTCGGGGCCTTAGATGCGGCGACTTCTGGATCAAAGGCGGCATCAAATTGCAGTGGCCCATCAAGGGGTAAGGTTGGATTTGCTTCTTTTGCCAGCCGTGTGGCTTCCACCGCACGATCAACGTCAGCACCCGTGCCAGACGAACCCGTCGAGTAGGACAACATGGCGACTCGGGGTTCAATACCAAAGGCCGTTGCTGTTTGGGCTGATTGCATTGCAATCGACGCCAAACCAACCGCATCGGGATTTGGAGTCACTGCACAGTCAGCAAACACCAGCACACGGTCGGCTAACGCCATAAGGAATGCGGCGCTTACTGACTTCATACCCGGTGCTGTCTTAATGACTTGCAAGGCAGGACGCACGGTTTCAGCTGTGGTGTGAACAGCGCCAGAAACCATCCCGTCAGCCAACCCGGTATGGACCATCAACGTTCCGAACCAGGTCACCTCATTGATGAGCTTTTCAGCCTGCTCATCAGTCATGCCCTTGTGTTTACGGGCTTCTACCAAGGCAGCCACAAGCTGAGGACGTAGTTCAGATTTCGTGGGGTCGATCAATTGGGCATTAGAGAGGTCCAACCCCAAATCTTCGCACCGCTCCATGATCGTGGACACCTCACCCAAGATCGTCAACTTGGCGACCTTCCGGGCAAGACATTTATGTGCAGCCGTCAAAATACGATCATCGGACCCTTCGCATAACACGATATGGCCTTGGACCTGACGGGCACGACTAACAAGGAGATGTTCAAAACGTTCAGGGCTCATCGGCGTTTCACGACCGGATACGCCATAGAGTGCTTCACCACCTGCGATATTCACCACATCGTCAGTCGTTGGTGAAGCCAGTCGGTATACCGGCACATTCGCCACCGTTGGGGCAGGGCCACTGCCACCAACAAGAATGATGGAGCGCAACAGCACATGGTCATCCTTGGCTGCAAGTGCCACATCTTTTGCCACGTTCACACAATCAGCCTGGCCGATGCACTCACCATCAGCGACAACAATCACTTCTGCCCCGACCTTGCTTGCCAAGCGGAGGTTTCGAGCAAAGGCCATCGGGTCGAAGTCTGCTGCCCCGTCAGTAGTTACAACGAGAACCTCGGACTCTCCCGTTATTTCCTCAACTGCGTCCAGAATGGTAGATGCAATACCTGGATGATCGGCCCGGCCAACCAAATGGTTGACCGAACCGGTCTGTGACACCTCGCCTTGACCAACCGTAAAAATACGGGCTGTTGTGCCTCCGGTCACTACCGCACCTGCCACAGCGGGCAGGGCAGAGGTAGGACCGTAGGTTGTGAGGAGTACTGTCATCGTGTCTCCAGTAACGGACTAGCTGCGCTTCAATTCAGCAACAACACGGCGTACGATTTCAGCGATTTGATCGCCTGAGCTCGCGCTACTTGGTTCACCCTGAACAGTGCGGGTATACGCATCGGGGTGTGGTTCACGTACCGGCCAAATCACGCGACGAACATTCAAGACATGGCGGAGCGTAACGTTATCGCTCGTCACCGCGCCACCAACCCCACCCGGGCCGATGGTGAATGTCGGGTCAATACCCGTCGTAGCTCCAGTAGCACCCAAGCTTGACCAGGTGTTCACCACAATCCGGTGCGCTGGTTTCTGATTAGCAAAGGCTTCAATGATGCTCATGTCTTCACAGTGCATAGCAAGTGAGTGACCATCACCACCGAACTTCAGGCATTCAATCGAACGTTCACAGCCTTCACGCCAATCCTTCACTTCCATGAAGCCGAGCACCGTCGTCAACTTTTCACGACTCAACGGACTGTTCGGCCCAATCTCATCAATGTCTGCAACAAGGATGCGGGCATCGTCAGGAACACTGATACCAGCCAACTCCCCGATACGTTTGGGCGTTTTTGCAACAAAGGAGGCATGCATCAGCCCGTTGGGGCGAAACATCATGCTGGCCAATTTGTCGGCTTCTTCTTTAGAAAGCCAGTGCGCACCCTTTGCCTTCATCTCCTCACGCAATTCCTTGGCAATGTTGGCGTGGGCGAATACCGCCTGTTCCGTAGCACAAATGGTTGAGCAGTCAAAGGACTTTGAATCGACGATATTGGCTGCTGCCGCTTTCGGAGATGCTGAACTGTCTACATAGACAGGCACGTTCCCTGGACCAACACCGATGGCGGGCTTACCTGCCGAGTGAGCCGCCTTGACCATACCTGGACCACCGGTGGCCAGAATCAGGTTCACGGCGTAGTGGTGGAAGAGTTCGTCCGTTCCTGACGGATGAACCTCAGTTACGCAGCTCACCAATCCTTTAGGCATCCCGGCCGCTTCACCAGCTTCAGCAATAACACGAATGGCTTCCGCAGTGCACTTCTTTGCCGTGGGGTGTGGAGCCAAGATGAAGGCATTCCGGGCCTTCACATTGATAAGCGTTTTAAAAATTGCGGTCGCCGTGGGGTTCGTTGATGGAGAAAGCCCCAGCACAACCCCTACCGGTGCGCCAAACTCAACAATGCGCTTTGCTTCGTCACGACGAATCTCACCGCAGGTTTTTTGATCCTTGATATTGTCCCAAACACCCTGCGCTGCAAGTTCGTTCTTCAGTCGTTTGTGGATTGGGTTACCGAACCCAGTTTCTTCGTGCGCCAACTGCCCTAAGCGAGCAGCGTTAGCCATTGCAGCGGAAACCATGGCTTCACAGATCCGGTCGACCGTCTCTTGGTCGGCCATAGCGAATGCCTTTTGCGCCTCTTTGGCACGAACAGCTAATTCACGTGCTTCTTGGATACTGCGAAGGTCTGCGTCAAAATCCATGGATGACTCCTAGTAGATACGCGGGTTGTTGGCGATTTCAATGACGCCATGTTGGAAGGCTTCTGCAGCTGCACGGCATGAGCTCTGTGAACCAGTGAGCCATGCTCCGGCGAAGTTCGTTTCACTAGGTGGACCGAACCATTCCTTTAATTCAACATCGGCTGCCTTTAACGCCAGGTCAACGGCATAGGTAGCCTCAAGCGGAGGCGCAATCAGATAGGCAAGGGGGTCCCCAAGCGGGATGCCCGCCTCCTTGGATAGGTAGCTTCCTGTACGACTGATGACGTGGGAGAAGCATGCAACACCTTCTTCTAAATCATCAGCAGCATAGAACCAAGCTTCGTTCTCCGCATAATCAATGGCAGCACGCAAGCCCGCTTCAGCCTCAGCCGGCGTCGGCGCGCTTAACATACCAATAACTTCACCACTTAGTGGGCCACTCGCGTTACCAGAACCAGCGTAGAAGCTTTTAGCATAGACAACCTCAACTTGTGCAGCCTTGGTGGCTTCATCGAGGGCAACATACAACGAGTCGTCGATATCACAGGTCAGGATCGCCAGGGAACGGTGACCATCGGGCATGCCGACGGCCTTGGCGTAGTCAGGTTGGACACGCGTCAAAATGCGCGTCGCGAGGATGGTTGGTTTGATGGGATCAAGAGTTGCCATGGTCCTCCTTTAGGCGATATCCGTGGCTTTGCGCAGCTCAACGCCGCTGGCCCCGTGGGTAAGAATCTTGGAAATAAAGTCCACCACATAAGCGCCAGCTTCAAGCGGGTTGGTACCGCCGCCGGTGGTGATCATGCACAGTAAGTCACGGTCTGCGTCTGACTTACCAGGTTGTGGGTCGTAGCCCATGTAGGCGCTCATCGCGTCTGCGATACCGAGACCAGGGCGTTCACCGATCAACAACACAACTGCCTTTGCCTTAATGATGGCGTTAATGTCATTGATGATGCCAACGCGGCAGTTCTCAACATAGAACGGTGTTCCAAGTGAGTACCCCGCCCGTTCGAACCCCTGAGTAAGCACCGGCATGATATCTGCCAGGTTGTGCTCGATTGCGGCTACGCTCAGTCCGTCACCAACCACAATTTGAACATCCGGGTTCTTTACGCACTTCTCGTCGATGGTCTTACGTGCTTCTGGAGACAGGAGACGGCCTTGGTCTGGGCGAAGCAAATATTCTGCACGGTCGGCCACATTGGTCTTGACCGTAAAGAGGTTAAAGGCTTCTTTGGTTGACTCCTCAACCTCACCATAGATGGCATCTTGTGCAACACCATGGTCAGCCTGGAACAACAACAATGTTTGTGTCTTCGGACGGTTCCCCGCACGGCCAACACCCAAACGAGCTGTTGTGGAGCCCACCAGGTTCTTCAAGCCTTCAGCATCAAGTGGGTCTTCAACGCCAACGGCGTACCGATACTGATCTTCGGTTGGATCAGGTAGATCGATTGAGAGTTCGAGTAATGATTCAGACGGCTTATCATCTTTGATGCCATTGCCCACTGAGTCGGGTGCGGTTGCAACAACCGTTCCAGATGTTTCATTTGCTGGGGCAGCGGGTGGTTCAGATGCCGGTGAAGGCGCTTCTACAGGAGCTGGTGCTGGCGCGGCCGCTGCGGGAGGTGCCGATGCAGCTTGTGGCGCTAAGGCGGGCTCCTCGTTTACAACGTCAGCAATAACCTGACGAACGAGATCAGCGAGTTCTTTGCTATTCAAATCCATAATGATGCCTTACTTGCTCAAGAAGAAGGAGGCGTCGCCGGCTTTATCGGTCAAGATGCCATCTTTGCTCAACCCAACGTTCTCCATCCATTCATCAAACTCAGGGAGTGGACGAAGACCAAGGGCATTTCGGATACTTGGGGCGTCGTGGAAACTGGATGTCTGATAGCTCAACATCGCATCGTCACCCATCGGAATACCCATCACAAAGTTGCCGCCTGCAGCCGCGAACAAGGTGAGCAGATTTTCGTTGTCGTTCTGGTCAGCCTTGGCGTGGTTCGTGTAGCACACATCACAACCCATTGACAGGCCAGCCAACTTACCCATGAAGTGGTCTTCCAACGCCGCACGGGTAATCTGCTTGGCGTCATAAAGGTATTCAGGCCCAATGAACCCCACCACGGTGTTGACCTGGAACGGATCCCAGTGACGGCACATCGCGTAGATACGAGCTTCCAATGTCAACTGGTCGGCGTCATTGTGTGCGTCAGCGCTCAAGGCAGAACCCTGACCAGTTTCAAAGTACATATAGTTCGGCCCTGGAGTCCAGCAGTATTTCTTCGCCAGTTCGTAGGCTTCACTCATCGTGTCGATGTCCACACCAAAGGACTTCATCGCCTTTTCACTACCAGCAAGCGACTGGAAGACGAGGCCAACTGGGGCACCACGCTTCAAGCATTCCATTTGGGTTGTGACGTGGGCGAGCACACAGTTCTGGGTAGGGATTTCCCAACGGTCGATGACACCATACGTCATTTCAAGTAACCGACTCACTGAACCCACACTGTCATCAGACGGGTTAATCCCGATCACCGAGTCGCCAGAGCCGTAGCTCAACCCGTCGTAGGTAGCGGCACGAATACCATCCACGTCATCAGTGGGGTGGTTAGGCTGCAAACGAGACCCGATCGTGCCACGGAGACCGATGGTGTTATTGCAATGTTTGACGACACGCACTTTATTGCCGGCCAGAATCAAGTCCATGTTGGACATCAGTTTGGCAACGGCAGATAGCATCTCACCGGTTAGTGCCATGGAGACACGAGCCACCTGTTTCGGGGTTGTTTTGTTGCTTAAGATCCATTCACGGAACTCACCAACGGTCCAACCCTTGATCTCGTCGTAGATCGTTTCATTTAGGTTGTCGTCAATATAACGGGTGACTTCATCATCCTCGTAAGCAATGACAGGATTCTCACGGAGCACCTGCAAGGGCACCTCAGCAAGAACACCCTTTGCGGCTACGCGTTCAGCCGACGACGTGGCAGCAATACCTGCCTGCTGATCACCTGACTTTTCTTCATTGGCCTTTGCCAATAGTTCTTTGATGGAGCCAAACTCATAGGTTTGGCCAAATAATTTGGTCCTTAACAGCACTGCTTCTCCTCAATACAGCGGACAAAATAGGTTTTCATACTCCGGGCATCTAACGCAAATCGGAGCTTAATCTTTGGTGTAGAACACCAGGGTCTTAACACTTACAGGAACAATCGTCTGGTCAAACAAGGGTTCACCAACATCTACCCAGTCACCTTCGCCCAGATGCACCTGATCCACAACAATGAGTGGGTTCGAGATGCCTTCTGCCCGGAGGGTCTGGCCCAGTACCTTGGCGTGGTCATGTTCCAAAACCACAATTAATGGTTCATCAGCCACACCGATTGCACGCATGTGCACGGCAAGGCCTTGAGCCAGAGTCTGTAATTGATTCCAGTTCAATCTGGCCGGTAGACGCGGTGCAATCGCAGCGCTTTGCGGGGCGCCATCGAACCGGTCAATGGCATCCTGACAGGCCTGAGTAACAACCGACGCATCCGACAAGTCATCAATCTCAGGGACAATGACCGGCACATTGGCAATAGGCAATGTAGCCCCGTCGATGAAAATCGTTGAACCACTCATCGTGACTTGTTGGCTTGCCGCACCCATCACCGTCGCCCGAAGGGTTTGTTCGGGGATCAAGATGTTCAGTTGGGAAAGCCGCGGATGTTGACGAATGGATTCAGCGAACAACGGTCCGATATCACCAAAGCGAGCGATGTGCTCCAGGGTGTATGGGCCGTAGTCTGTATCCAACAAATGCCCTACCCCACCACTAATAAATACCGCTTTAGGCGGGGTAGGTAGTGAATACGGCGGTGTTAATTGAACCTTGTCTCCCAAGTGATGGGCTTCACCGAGAACCAAATCAGCAACGACCTCTGCCATTTCATCACAGAAGCGTCGCAGTTCGCCCAGATCTGGCTGTTGTCCAACCTTCAGGTTCAACCCAAGATCCGCAATAATCGCCTCACCGGGAGGATTGATGTGAACGATAACGCCGGTGTTGGCATCAAGGGTGATCTGGCGACCACCCACCATTGATGCAGCGCTCGTCACGTGTTTGCCAGCAGTAAAGACGGCTGCGTTTGCGCTCCCCCCACCGATGTCCACATTAACAACAGTGGTGAAATACTCCGAGGAATATGCACATGCTCCCGATCCGCGCCCCGCGATGGAGGACTCCAGATTAGGACCGGCCACGCTGACAACAAAGTCCCCGGCCATCTCGCTCAATCCCGCGAGGATGGCCGCGGCGTTGTCCTTGCGCGCCGTCTCACCCGTGATGATGACGGCGCCGGTTTCTACGTCCTCTGGTTTGATACCAGCTTGTTTGTACTCACCAAGTACAAACTCCCGTAGTTTATGGACGTCTACTTCCGTTGGGCTTACCAACGGGGTGATGATTGGTTCGCTCTGGTAACGAACTACCGACTCGGTGACATCAAGCTGGGGCATAAACCCCGGACGCGCGGTATTTGTAACCTTCAGGTCACTTACAACAACCTGTGAGGTCGTTGTTCCGACATCAATGCCGACACTCACCAAGCTTGACACGGATTAGCCCTCCACAGCCTCAGCCACCGTTGCGTCCTCGTCTTCACCGATGTGGTTATCTTCTTCGGTAGCTGGACCATACGAACGACTAAACAAGATGTAGGCAACAATCACACCAGTAATACCAGCGACTAACTTGCCACTAATCATCGGAGCAATCATTTCACGGTCAACCCCAGCAGTGAATCCAAGGTGGTCACCAAAGGTGAAGGCGGCACTCACCGCAAAGGCAGCGTTCAATATCTTGCCTCGGGCATCCATGTTCTTGTAGATCTCGAACATGGGAATGTTATTTGCCAAGGAGGCAATCATGCCGCCTGCCGCCGCGTCGTTAATCCCAATCAGTCGACCGGCATGGCCCAATGGTTTGCTCAATAGCTTCACGATTAAATGCACCGCTGGGAATGCCCCAAGTAGCACCATGGCAATAGAACCAACAATCTCAAGACCGTCAGTTGGTGGCGCCAAATCCCAACCCGGAGGGGTGATCTTGGTGCTGGTCATGAATTCAAAAACCGAAATCGTCAAGCCGATGGCGATGAGGGAGGTCAATCCCTTACCAAAGATTTCAAAACCCTTTGTCATGGCTTCGGGAACGAGCCACAGACCGATCGCAATCGCCACTGCTGCAATCACAATGGGGATTAGGTTCATCAGCACCATCATCATTGGGAAGCCTGCAACCATACCGCCGACGAATACCCCGATGGGGATCGTGACGATGCCAGCCAGCACACCTTTCGCAAGATAGCCGCGGTCTGATTTATCAATGATGCCTAACGCAACGGGAATCGTAAATACAATTGTCGGGCCCATCATGGCACCCAAAATTAAACCGGCGAGACGCCCTGCATCAGGATCTTCTGCCAGTTGAAGTGCTAGTGGATAGCCACCCATGTCGTTGGCCAACAGTGTGGTTGCAAACATGGAAGGATCCGCCCCGAGTGCCCCATAAACAGGCACAACGATTGGAGCGAGCAGCTTGGCGAGCACAGGCGCCAAACTGACCACACCGACCATGGCGAGGGCGAGGGGCCCAAGCGCCATGAAACCTTCTTCAAACTGCTTGCCAAGACCAAAACGGTTTCCAATCGCAAAATCAATGCCACCGGCAACCATACAGATCATCAAGATCCAAATAATGACCTCGTTAATACTCATATATCCCTCTCGCTCTCTTCGCCTATACGGACGATCGCCCACCAGACAAACACATATGGGCATGAAATAGCAAATTGACCAGCAGATTTACACAAACGTGCTGAAAGATTTTCTTTTGTTGAACGTATCGCTGTTACGAGCGTGGTATCTCTACGGCCTACACTTCAACTATGGCTCAAAACTCATTTGATGTGGTGGCAGAAGTCGACCGCCAAGAAGTAGACAACGCAGTTCAGCAAACGAAAAAAGAGGTCGCTCAGCGTTTTGATTTTAAAGGCGTCAACGCGAACGCCGAGTGGAAGGGCGATCAGATCGTCCTGAGTGCCAATAGCGAGGAACGGGTGAAAGCGGTGCTTGATGTCTTCCAAACCAAGGCTGTCAAGCGGAAACTTAGTTTGAAGAGCTTTGTAACAGGTGACCCTGTTGCTGGTGGGCAAGGGATATATCGCATCACCATCGATTTGGTCGCCGGTATCCCAACTGACAAAGCCAAGGCCATGGTGAAAATTATCAAAGCCTCAAAACTGAAGGTAACTCCGGCCATTCAGGATGACCAACTCCGTATCACATCGAAAAGCCGTGATGAACTACAAGAAGTTCAAGCACTATTGCGGGCTAATGACCAAGACTTGCCGCTGAAGTTTACGAACTACAAGTAAGGTGACGGGCGACTGGATGCCGTTGCCCGTTATTCGTTCACCCGAGATCAGGAGGAATCATGTCTGAAGGAGCTGCACGTCCGATTACTGAATCCGATTATGTAGAAGGGGTGGGTAATAGCGGTATCACTGAACCCACCCGCTTGGCACCAATGACCCCTGGCCTTGCAGTGGTGACCGGAGCAAGTAGTGGGATTGGTTGGGATACCACCGTTGCCCTACGCGCTGCCGGTTGGGACGTCATTGCGGTGGCACGCCGTGCCGACCGCCTTGCCGCGCTTGCCAAGGTAACTGGCTGTTACGGGTTTGTAGCTGACCTCGCCGTTCCAGAGCAGGTTGAGGCACTTGCAGATTATGCCCAAATCATCGGGCCCGTTCGCGCCCTCGTGAACAATGCTGGTGGGGCCATTGGGTTGGATAGCGTCGCTGAGGGCAACCCCGAAGGGTGGGCCAAAATGTATGAGATGAATGTCCTCACCGCCCTCAATACAACCAAGGCCTTCTTGCCGGGCCTTCGTGAACGTGGTGGTGACGTGGTGTTTGTGACCAGCATCGCCGCACTGGATACCTATCCCAATGGTGCAGGATATACCGGTGCCAAACACGCGGAAGCAATGCTGCCGCGTACGTTACGATTAGAGCTTCTTGGGGAACCAGTCCGCATTATTGAAATATGCCCTGGCCTGGTACAAACCCCCGAGTTCACCCTTAACCGCACTGGTGATGTGGACTTTTCAGAGTCGCTCTATCAGCGTGTCAATCACCCTCTAGCTGGTGCTGATATTGCAGAGGGAATTGTGTGGGCACTCGGGCTGCCACCAAATGTCAATATCGACCAGATGGTGATTAAGCCCGTGGAACAATCCAACGGGTACACGCTCAAACGCCTCGACCAGCCCATCCAGTAGCCAAGCGCTTACTGAGCTACCCCCATCTGACGAGCAATACTCTTCAAATTTTCGACACGGGTGTCGGTGTCTGGGTGCGTTGAAAATAGCTTATTCACAAACTGTCCATTGAATGGAGCCGAAATATAGAGGCTCGCAAACGATGGACTCGTTTCTGCCGGTGAAGCTTGGAGCTGATTGCGTGCCAGCAGTTCATTGTTACGTCCTTGAAGCTTGAGGAGCGCATTTGCTAACGCCAATGGTTTTTGGCACAGCATGGCACCACTTGCATCGGCAGCGGTTTCACGGCTACGGGTAATCGCGAGTTGGATGATTGTTGCCGCAATTGGCGCTAAGAAGACCATAAGCAACGAGCCGATTACCCCAACACCGTTCTGCCGGCTGCGGCCACCAAAATAGAAGCCCATGCGTGCCGCAAATGTCACCACAGAAGCCAACGTGGCCGCAATCGTACCAATAAGGATGTCACGGTTGTACACATGGCTGAGTTCGTGTGCAAGGACCCCTTCCATCTCATCTTTCGTTAGCAGCGGAATGAGCCCACGGTTCACACACACAGCAGCATGTTTAGGACTCCGGCCAGTTGCAAACGCATTTGGCTGGGGGCTGGGGCTCACATACAACCGTGGCATAGGCTGTTTGGCCACCGCCGCAAGCCGCTCAACAATCTCGTACAAGTCTGGGGCTTGTTCAGGAGTAACCGGCTCAGCTTGAGCCATCTTTAAAGCAATCTTGTCACTGGCCCAGTACGAGCCCACATTCATTGCAATCGCAATACCCAGGCCAAGGATCAAACCTGATCGTCCACCCATGAGCTGACCGATCAATAGCACAAGTCCACTCAGCAAGCCAAGCAAAATAGCGGTCTTTAACCCGTTCATGTGTTCTCCTCATTAGATGGAGACCCCATTCTGGCAGGGTAAGGCATACAAAACCAACCCGATCTAAGGAGTATTACCGAACATTAACCATTCCAATGGCGCTGACATTCGCATCACACTTCACTCCTACAACATGGAGTAATTGCCCATATTTTGAAGGGCATGAACAGATGAACAAATCACTCAACAACTATCTCTTTGCTCAGGAGAAGATAGAAAGACTATTAGGCACCATCTCGAAGAACCTAATCAATACCATATTGCACAGTGCTGTTCCTATACCCAACAATACCTATACAATAAGATATATAGAGAAAAATCATTCAATACGAATCATATAATTCATTTCATCGCATGCCCGACAAGCAGCGTAGAGAGGCAAGGAGGCATCAAGATAGGGGAGCAATATGCCTCAACATTATCTCTCGAATACTATTAGGCAAGTAGGTTGCATCCCTCCAAGAATATGTTGAAACTAATTTATGAATTATTTCAAGCATACCATCTCAAAGACTTCAATCCACTTACTCCCATCACATAGCCCATTATCTAAATGCCATATACGGTATATAGATGAACACTTACCATATTGACTAAGCAATAATAACTTATACACTTAAAATATTTTAGCAGGAACTATGTAAAATAAAGAAAACTGGCCATAGACAAGTTGGGTTTGAATATCAGTACCTCAGAACAGTTACTAACTCCGCAAATAAACAATCCTCACACCGATATACCAGTGTGAGGATTGAAGGTTAGAGCAACTCGCTAGTCAACCGAGTCAGAGCCAGACTCTTCTACCGGCTCATTACTTGTCTCTTCGAGGACCTCAGCAGCAGTTTCAGGAATAAGCGGTGCACTCACCGAACGAAACACCAAATCATCATCCTCAAGATCAACCATAATCAATGAATTTGGCGCAAACTCATTGAACAACAGTTTCTCACTCAACGGATCTTCAATCTTTGATTGAATCGTGCGGCGCAAGGGGCGAGCACCCAAGCTCACGTCATAGCCCGTCTTACTCAACCACTTCTTTGCCTCATCGGTCAGCTCAATATCGAGTTCACGTTCGCGCAACTGGTCACGCACACGCTTCATCATCAAGTCAACAATCTGACCAACCTCATCTTGGGTCAACGGATGGAACACAATGGTCTCATCAATACGGTTCAAGAACTCCGGCCGGAAGTGGCGCTTCAGCTCTTCATCCACCTGTGCCTTCATCTGGGCGTACTCATCCTCATGGGTTGGTGCAGCCGCAAACCCAGCCGGTGTTTTACCCAGGTTTCGACTCCCCAAGTTAGAGGTCATAATCAAGATCGTATTCTTGAAGTTCACCTGTTTGCCCTGGCTATCCGTCAAGCGCCCGTCTTCAAGAATCTGCAACAAGATATTGAACACATCAGGGTGCGCCTTCTCAACCTCATCAAATAAGACCACCGAGAACGGACGACGACGAACCAGCTCCGTGAGCTGCCCACCTTCGTCAAACCCTACATAGCCAGGAGGAGAACCGATCAAACGGCTCACAGAATGCTTTTCCATGTACTCAGACATATCCAAGTGAATGAGTGCATCCTCATCACCGAATAAGAACTCAGCCAAGGTTTTCGCCAGCTCAGTTTTCCCAACACCAGACGGCCCAAGGAAAATGAACGACCCACCAGGCCGCTTCGGGTCATGTAAGCCGGAACGGGTACGACGAATCGAACGGCTCACCGCCTGAATTGCCTCATCCTGGCCAATAATGCGCTTATGGAGCTCATCCTCCATACGCAATAGCTTCTTCGTTTCTTCCTCAGTCAACTTAAAGACCGGAATGCCCGTCCACGCACTCAATACCTGAGCAATTTCGTCCTCATCAAGTACACCTACCTCGGTATTACGGGCTTCCTTCCAAGCAGCTTCACGTGCGGCACGCTGTTCAAGAATCTTGCGTTCTTCATCACGCAACGCAGCTGCCCGTTCAAAGTCCTGGTCATCAATCGCCTTTTCCTTTGCCTTGCGGGCTTCGGCGGCTTTCTCATCCATTTCCTTCAACTCAGGCGGTGCAGTCATCCGGCGAATACGCATCCGAGACCCTGCCTCGTCAATCAAGTCAATCGCCTTATCAGGCAAGAACCGGTCTGCGATATACCGATCAGCCAAATTGGCCGCTGCCACTAACGCATCATCAGTGATGGTCACCTTGTGGTGATCCTCATACCGGTCACGCAGACCCTTCAGAATCTCAATCGTGTGCTCAATCGAAGGCTGCTCAACCGTAATCGGCTGGAACCGGCGCTCTAAGGCCGCATCCTTTTCGAGATGCTTGCGATACTCCTCCGTTGTGGTTGCCCCAATCGTCTGCAGCTCACCACGGGCCAGCATCGGCTTCAAAATAGAGGCAGCATCAATCGCACCCTCAGCCGCACCAGCACCAACAAGGGTGTGTAACTCATCAATAAAGAGGATGATGTCACCACGCGTTGTAATTTCCTTGAGTACCTTCTTCAAGCGTTCCTCGAAATCACCACGGTAACGGCTACCCGCCACCAGAGAACCCAAATCCAACGTGTACAGCTGTTTATCAGCAATCGTCTCAGGTACCTGACCAGAATCAATCAGCTGAGCCAGACCCTCCACAATCGCAGTCTTCCCGACACCAGGTTCACCAACAAGCACCGGGTTGTTCTTATTACGGCGACTCAGCACCTGCATAACCCGTTCGATTTCCTTCTGGCGGCCAATCACCGGATCAAGTTCTTTATTGTGCGCCGCCATGGTCATGTTGCGCCCAAATTGGTCAAGTACCGCAGAACCCTTCGATTCAGATCCATCGCCTGAGCCACCACTCACACTGGCCTTGGGGCCCTTGCCTTTGCGCGAACCTTCACCGCTTTCTTGTTCATATCCACTCAGTAGCTGAATCACTTGCTGGCGCACACTCGGCAGATCAGCACCAAGCTTTTGTAAGACCTGTGCGGCAACACCCTCACCCTCACGGATAAGCCCAAGCAAAATATGCTCAGTCCCGATGTAGTTATGGCCCAGCTGAAGCGCCTCACGCAAACTCAGCTCAAGTACCTTTCGGGCACGGGGTGTAAACGGAATATGTCCTGCCGGAGCCGTCTGGCCCTGGCCAATAATTTCTTCAACCTGTTCGCGCACGGCCTCAAGGCTGATACCCATAGACTCAAGAGCCTTAGCCGCAACACCCTCACCTTCATGAATCAGGCCAAGAAGGATGTGTTCTGTCCCGATGTAGTTGTGGTTAAGCATCCTGGCTTCTTCTTGGGCCAGGACAACAACGCGACGGGCGCGGTCGGTAAAGCGTTCAAACATTGGAACCTCAGTTCGTTGGTCACAATCGTAACTATCAATGGTACCCAGGTTCGCCGCTCTTAAATACGACACTTTTCCGGAGATGTCAAGGGTGATCGTACAAGCAGCTCAAAACGTTCCTTATATTGCGCAACCTACTGCCGATGGATTGCCCGAGCTTCCTCACGGGGAGTAGTCAGGACGGATCCGACGAAGGTAGAAATAAAGGAACATTCATGGATTTAGCACTGTTGGGCGGAATGCTGATTGCAGTGTTCTCAATTATTGCAAACGTGCTGTGGGATGGAAATAGCTTTGCGGTGCTTTGGGGCGCTTCCTCAATGTTCATCGTGGTGCTTGGTTCACTTGGTTGTGCCGTTGCATCCTCATCGTTGGATACGAACAAGGCAATTGGAAAAGCCTTCAAAGAAGGTATTCAACCACCAGACTTCAATATTGATGGGATGGTTACCGTCATCGGTCAGCTTGCTGATATTGCCCGCCGTGAAGGTGTACTCGCCTTAGAAAGCAAAATCGCCACCCTCGAAGACAAGTTCTTAGCCCAGGGTGCGCAGATGATCATCGACGGCATGGACTCTGAACGCGTCGAAGAAACGATGTATATCCGCATGGAAACGGCCAAAGCTCGCCGTAAGAACCTCGTCTCCTGGTTCGAAGCATGGAGTGGGTTCCTCCCCTCATTCGGGATGATCGGCACCGTAGTGGGGTTGGTCAACATGCTCCAGAACCTCAGCGACCCCTCACAGCTCGGAGCAGGTATGGCCGTGGCCCTATTGACCACCCTGTATGGCGTGCTGTTGGCCAACATCATCGCCAACCCCTACGCCGCCAAGCTGACCGCCATCATGGAAGATGAACAGACGGCGATGAAAATTACCCTTGATGGGGTATTGAGTATCCAGGCAGGTATGAGTCCCCAGATGCTCGTTGAACGACTTGAAAGCTACCTCGACCCGGCACAGCAAATCGGTTACAGCGACCGCATGGCCGAAGCCGCCCCACTCGTAGCCTAGGGTGCATCATGGCTAAACGGCACGAATGTCCTCCTCCACCCAAACGCACCGACGCATGGATGGGCACCTACGGTGACATGGTCACGCTCCTCATGGCCTTCTTCGTCATGCTCTTTGCCATGTCCTCAACTGATGTGACCAAGTTTCAGGCCCTCCTCAGCGGTTTGGCCATGCCTTTTGGGAACACTGCCTACTTTGATGGCACCACCGGCTCAGCAAACGGTGAACCGCAGATCATCGAACGGCTCGGCGATAACGGCAAGTCCGAAGAAAGCCATGACTCAGACAAAGACCAGTCCAACCAACAAAACTCCAACGATGTGATGGACGGCCAAAACAGCATTCTCGAAAACGGCCAAACTCCGGCCGAACAGCTTATGCAAGTCGAACGCGAACTCCAGTCCGACGTTGCTGGCAAACTCCAAGAGTTAAACCTAGACGGATTGAGTGCAGATATTCGTGATGACGCTCGTGGCCTTGTCATCGACTTAGACACCGACAACGTGCTCTTCCAAACAGGTTCCTCAACGCTTACCAAAGCCGGCGAGGAGTTGATCGCGTCTATCGCCCCAGAACTCATTGAAACCCCAAACACGATTGTCATTGAAGGACACACTGATAATCAGCCCTTCTCAGGTGGGAGCTACGACAACTGGAATCTCGCGGCTGACCGCTCCGTGTCGGTGTTAAAAGCCCTCGTGAAGAATGGGTTACCCCCTGAACGGGTGAGTGCCACGTCCTATGGTGAAAGCCGCCCCAAGGTACCCAACGACTCCCCCGAAGGCCAGCGCGCTAACCGCCGCGTTGAAGTACTCCTTGTGAGCCTAGACCAAACCACCGGCCCCCAAGAGCCAAAGGCCAGCCCAGCCCCACCTAAGGACATTCGCCCACAAATCGCGCCGAGTTCTGGCCGATAGGCTCACATCCGAGTACGGACACAGCTCGTGGGCATAGTCTGCCTGGGCACCACCGCACCCAGGCACGTGCACACTCTGGCACGGTCGCGGGCATTGCCTGCCTGGGCACCACCGCACCCAGGCACGTGCACACTCTGGCACGGTCGCGGGCATTGCCTGCCTGGGCACGTTCGCCTGCCGCCATCCATGGCGGCAACCCGGCTCACTGAACTCGCCCATCCTGGGCTCCTATCACCCCGGCACACAACGCCCACGCCCTCAGCCAACACCCACCCAACCAGGGCTCCTATCACCCCAGCACACAACGCCCACGCCCTCAGCCAACACCCACCCAACCAGGGCTCCTATCACCCCAGCACACAACGTCCTCACCCTCAGCTGAGCTGCTTATTGTGTTATCCCAGCACCATTCCCACAGGAGCACCTATTTATCTTTTTCAACTGCTCCCAAACTGTCGAAATATTGCCTTTCCAAACAACATATAAGTCATGGCAAAAATAACTAATGGAATGACAGGCCATAACAGAAATGAAGATGGAGATATGGCCGAAGTAAGTGTGTTGGAAAGAACAATAGCAGATGAAATTACCATTGATTGGAGGTGAATCCCGCTCTGAGCCTCGTTGCATCGCCATACTGCCGCTAAGCATAACAGTATAGACAAAAATAAAGCAACAGAGTAGTAATATGAATTACTATTTGATTTTAAAATCACATTAATTAGAATCCCATTAGCAAACATAGAAGTAGCTAAATAGAATGCAAATATGAGAATATTCCGAATACTCATACCGCCAATCCCTTCCCTACAACCATTACCAAACGTACGGTTTCTGACGCTTTATATGACGGCCATGCCGTTTGGAATACTTAAGAGAACTCATCTTTACCTGCACATAAGGATGCCTACAATAGGCATAACACTCCCTTATATATAGTAACTACTTTATAGATAGAACAAAAAGAGCGTATCACAAAACCAAATCTCACTTATACCAGAATCTATACGAAGACCAACTGGACACATACTACAATCATTCAATACAAACTAAAAGCCCTATTCAGCGCATAAAATATGACTTTAGTTATCTATCTATAATAGTGTTACCCATGGTCAAAATATGTACGTTCATGAGAACTCCTTTACCACATAAGTCGCCCGTCCATATACCTGCAATGCGCAGTTAACGAGCCCCACCGCTGACGCGAGGTTCCAGGCCATCACCCCGTATCCACTACAACACCGATCCCCATACACATCTAGCCCAAAGCACCCCGACACGATCACACCCAGGCACGGGCACACTCTGGCACGCGCACACCCTGGCACGGTCGCGGGCATTGCCCGCCTCGGGCACGTTCGCCTGCCGCCATCCATGGCGGCAACCCGGCTCACTGAACTCGCCCATCCTGGGCTCCTATCACCCTGGCAGACAACGCCCACACCCTCAGCCAACACCCACCCCAGCAGGGCTCCTATCACCCCAGCAACCAACACCCACACCCTCAGCCAACACCCCGCCTGCCAAACAATACCAGCACCCAATCACCTAGCCCAGGGCACTCCGGCACAGCCCCACCATTACGCGTCCACGCCCTGACACAGACCCCCTACCACAGGCGCAGACATTGCCCACCTCGGGCACACTCTGGCACGCGCACACCCTGGCACGGTCGCGGGCATTCCCCGCCTCGGGCACGTTCGCCTGCCGCCATCCATGGCGGCAACCCGGCTCACTGAACTCGCCCATCCTGGGCTCCTATCACCCTGGGAGACAACGCCCACACCCTTAGCCACTACCAGCCAACACCAACACCCCAAACTGAGGGTGTCACGCCATTGCTGTTTGCTATGTGTAGGGGTTTGGGTTAGAGGGCTTCGGGGCGCAGGCTTGGGAAGAACAGCACATCTCGGATACTGGCCGAACCCGTGAGCAACATCACCAGGCGGTCAACGCCAATACCCAAACCACCGGTAGGTGGAAGGCCGTATTCAAGCGCACGCAGATAATCGTGGTCCATCATCATCGCTTCGTCATCACCCGCAGCCTTAGCCGCCACCTGGGCTTCAAAACGCTTGCGCTGATCATCCGGGTCAGCTAATTCGCTGAACCCGTTGGCTAACTCACGCCCACCGATAATCAGTTCAAAGCGTTCAGTCAACTGCTCATGATCACGATGAACATGGGCAAGGGGGCTTACCTCAACGGGATAGTCCGTGACAAAAGTCGGGTTAATGAGCGTGTGCTCAACCAGCTCGTCATACAAATTGAACAGCACCTTGCCTGGGCCAGCGCCGGCAGGCACATGCACCTTGTGGTCATCGGCAATCTTCACAAGCACATCACGGTCGGTATCTACTGATACTTCCTGGCCAACCGCTTCACTCACCAGTTCAGCCATCGGGCGACGGGCCCACTTACCGCTCAGATCAATCGTGTACTCCGTACCATCTGGGCCTGTTTGCACCGCAGTCATGTGTCCATTGGCGGCTTGGGCACAACGCTGAATAATGGCCTCAGTCATATCCATCACCCGTTCAGCGTCGGCATAGGCCTCATAGGTTTCTACCATCGTGAACTCTGGATTATGGCGCGTACTCAATCCTTCGTTACGGAAGGTGCGACCAATCTCGAATACTCGGTCCAAACCACCAACAATCAAGCGCTTGAGATAGAGCTCAGGGGCAATACGCAGATAAAGCTCCATATCCAGCGCGTTGTGGTGCGTGATAAATGGTTTCGCCGTTGCCCCACCCACAATCGGGTGCAAGAGCGGCGTTTCAACCTCAATGAAGTTCTGGCTCAGTAGCTCGGTGCGAATTGCGTTGATAATCGCTGACCGCTTGACGAATACCTGACGAGAATCGTCATTCACGATCAAATCCACATAGCGCTGGCGATACCGCGTATCCGTGTCACTCAAACCATGCCATTTGTCTGGCAGCGGGCGGAGCGCCTTAGAAATAATGGCCAGCTCAGCCACACGGATACTCAACTCACCGCGCTTGGAACGGATCACTTCGCCGCTGGCACGAACCCAGTCACCAACATCAAGTATGTCATCGACAATGGTCATGGTCTCGTCACCGACCGCAGCCTTTGACACCATAAATTGGATATCAACGCCGCGTTCACGCACATCAAGGAACACTAACTTGCCGTGTCCACGCCGGTTCACGACCCGGCCAGCCACCGTGACAACGTCACCTGATCCCTCACCAGGTTCAATACTGTCCGCATACCCAGTGACAACATCTCCAATCTTGTCACTCACGCCTACACCAGCGGGCCACGGGTCAAAACCCCGTTCGCGTAATGCCGATGCCTTTGCACGACGCTGACCGATTAGCTCAGCCAGGGTGCCGGCGTCATCTCCAGAGGGTTGGGCAGAATCTTGTGGCTCACTCATGGGCGCTAGGGTACAGGTGAAAACCCTGTACCGAAACGAAATAGCACCGAAAGCCCCGTTAAGTTCCGAGAACCGGAGGCCAATCCAATGGTTCTCCGGCGTCGATGGCCTGCATCATACGGATAGCCTGAATCGTCTGAGCCACGTTATGTACACGATGAATCTGGGCACCCATCATCGCTAAAAAGGCTGACAGCGTCGTCGTGCCTGGATCTCGGTCCAATGGGTTACTTACCCCTGTTGCCGCACCAATAAAGGATTTCCGGCTTATTCCCACCAGTACATTTAAGCCGCTAGTCGTAAAGAGCGTCAGCTTCTGAATCAGTTCAAAATTATGGCGCACAGACTTGGCAAAACCAAAACCAGGGTCAAGCACAATCTGATCCTCATCAAACCCGAGGTCAAGGAGCGACCCTACGCTCGTGTGAAAGAACTCATCCACAGCATCAACAATCCCCTCAGGATAATCAAGATGCTCTGCGGACTGCATCTCCTTTGGCGTAGAACGTGCGTGCATCAACACATACGCCGCGTCATAGTTAAGACACACCTCAGCAACACTCATGTCTGCTAAACCGGACACATCATTGATAACATGCGCGCCCGCCTCCAAGACCTCACGGGCCACATCTGCTGAGCACGTATCTACACTCACAATCATCCCTGCATCAACACAGCCTTGGACAACTGGAATGAGGCGTTTAAGTTGCTCTGCATTGGATATGCGCTCAGCCCCAGGACGTGTAGATTCAGCCCCAATATCAATAATGTCAGCGCCGTCCTCGTGTAATCGTTGTGCATATTCGAGAGCGGCTTGGGGATGATTGTCCGGATACAGCGGTTTTGTTCCAAATGAATCAGGTGTGACGTTAACGATGCCCATAATCGCTGGGCGAACCTGCGTTTGAATCGTTACTCCACCGCGTACACGGAGGTTTGGTGCTTCAGGGATTTCTACTTCGTCAATTGCGGTAGTCATGATTCCTTTCTCAAACGGTAAAAACGTTTTAACGCCCTGAGAAACGGGCGTTTATAACGTTCTGTACCCATTAAGGGGTTATTAGTAATGCAAGGCCCCAGACCACAGGTCTGGACCATTTAGGTTGGGCTCACGAGGCCAAAGGTGTGCGCTTACGGCGAATGAGCGGTATCGATGATGGTCTCGAGAGGTCCAATCTTCGCCAAGCCTTGAGCCTGCGCATTGTCATGAAATTGGGTTGACTCCATGTGAGACCGAACGGAGTGCCCGCAAGATAAGCGAGGATTGGCTAATTCAAGCCACGGTACTAATACAAAGAGCCGCGACGAGGCGAATGGATGTGGAAGTTGCAATGTTGCGGACTGAAGTGCGATTCCTTCAATCGCAAGAATGTCGATGTCGATAGTACGTGCGGTCCAATGTCCAGTACGCACTCGTCCAAGACGGTACTCAACTTCTTGAGTCGCCTTTAACAAGGATAGCGGTGAACGAGTTATCTTGATTTCAACGACAAGATTTAAAAATGACCGGCCCTGCGTACCAACAGGATCAGCCTTATAAACATTGGATATTTTTGTGATCTGAACTCGAGGAATTGATGACAACTCTTCTATCGCACGCCGCAAATATCGCGCACGATCACCCACATTGGACCCCAGCCCTAGCCAAGCGGTACGCGGCGCCCCAAAGGGGATAAACCCGCGAAGGGCCGGAATCGTTCGTCCTGCAACGCGCAAATCGTGTTGCAAGTCCGTAATCATCACATGCTCCAAATACTGATTTAGTTCACCAGATACGTGAGGTATAGGCGTCGCGGACGCGGTTAACGGTCACACTGACATCACTAACCAATTCGCTAATAGGTGCCTGAGGTTTATGCACGGTGATCGCAACGGCATGGATAGATTCGTACGAACCCATAATTTCGTCTGCGATGGTCCCTGCAAGCGCTTCAATGAGTCGTACAGGTTCATCTCTCACAATATTTGCGATCATCTCGGCAAGTTGACCGTAATCAATCGTGTGCGATAGATCATCACTCATAGAGGGTGTAAACAGGTCTACCTTGGCTGCCATATCCACGATGAAGGTTTGTGGCACGATCTGCTCATGGGGCATAACACCATGGCTGGCCCGAACCTGAAGGCCAGTAAGACGAATCTCATCAAGTGGCATCACGTCGTCGTCAGACTTTGAATGTTCAGTCATAACCGTCCTCCGTGGATTAATGACATGACCTCGGCACGAGTCCTGGGATCAGAGCGCATCAGTCCACGCACCGAACTGGTCACGGTTATCGCGCCTGGTTTTCGCACACCTCGCATATTCATACAAAGATGTTCTGCTTCAATTTGTACGATAACCCCTCTGGGAGAAAGTTTCTTTTCGAGCACATCGGCAACTTCGGTCGTAATTCGCTCTTGAAGTTGCGGACGTTTAGCGACCACATCCACTACCCGCGCAATTTTGCTAAGTCCGGCAATATGCCCGTCCTTGTTGGGAAGATAGCCCACATGAGCTTTCCCAAAAAAGGGGATCAAATGATGCTCACACACTGATGCAAACGGAATATCACGAACAAGAACAATGTCTTCGTGTCCTTCATTAAACGTTGTATCAAGGACATCTGCCGGGTCGACAAGTAGCCCGGCAAAGATCTCGTCATACATGCGTGCGACACGATCTGGGGTACCCACAATGCGTGGATCATGAACATCTAGGCCCAGTCCTTGAAAGATCATTTCGACCCCATTACGGATCTGTTCGTGATTGAACTGGCCGCGTGGCTCAGCATTTGTAGCAACCCGAATCCGATTAACGGAATCGGCTGGCGAACCCATTAGGCGTACACCTCCGGCTTCAGGATGCCCACATAGGGGAGATTCCGATACCGTTCAGCAAAATCGAGACCGTACCCGACCAAGAACTCATTTGGACATTCAAACCCAGTCCATGAAATATTGAGATCAACTTGAACTGCCTCTGGTTTGACCAATAAGGAACAGAGTTCCAAACTTGCGGGTTTACGATTGCGAAGATTCTTCAGCAAGAAATGCAAGGTCAACCCGCTGTCAACGATGTCTTCAATGACCAGTACATGCTTACCTTCTAGTTCAATATCCAAATCCTTGAGAATCCGGACGACACCACTGGATTTCGTTGCTGCCCCATAACTAGAAACAGCCATGAAATCCACGGCTGCATTGACTGAGATATGGCGAATCAAATCCGCCATAAAGATGAAGGAGCCCTTCAACACACTGACGATCACAATGTCCTCAATGCCACGCTCTTGATATGTGGCTGATATCTCATCACCGAGCTCTTTAACCCGCCTGGCGAGATCTTCTTCAGCAATGAGAACGGACTGAATATCAGAATGCGAAGGGCTGCTCATGCCTTAAAGACTATTTACCTGCTGGCAGAATCACACTGCTTGCGTCCAAACGAGGACCACGCGGGTAGTACGCCTCAACATCAGGGTGACCGACGCCGGTAACCATGAACGGAAGGTAACGCTCAGACGGCATCAACGTGGCCTTAATCTTGTCAAAGTCAAAACCAAGCATGGGGCCAACAGCTAAGCCGTGAGCACGCAGACCTGCGACCAAGTAACCAGCTTGCAACCAAGCGTTAGAAATGGCCCAATCTTGGCGCATTGGGGCATTTGCCTCCAGCACAGGGGCAAAGCCTTCACCGTGGGGGTGCTGACTTGGCAAGTAGGTGTGGAAGTCAAGGTCAGCGGCCAGAATCAGGTTGAGGTTAGCGCTCTTCACCTTGGCCTTGTTCGTGTCCATAGCAGCCTCAACGAGGGCATCTTGTGCCTCACCAGGACGCACGGTGAACATACGCATGGGCTGGTTGTTCATAGCGGTTGGGCCCCACTTAATCAAGTCCCAAACTTCAGCTAGTTCCTGGTCGGTGACCTGATAGTCCGTGTATGCGTTGGCGCTATGTGCTTCCAAGAACATGGCGTCCATAGCTTTTTGATCAATGACAAATGACATGGTGTTACTCCTAAACAAGGGGTTTCTTACAATTGATGGCTTTGGGTAATTGCAATCCATTGCACATTAGCCCCTAAACGTCCTATAGGCAGGGTGCTTACAGGACCAATGGCCACTACGTTACCAGCAGCAGTATATACAACAGGTAGTTGCTTACGCAACGATTTTTCAAAATACTCAAAGATTCCTTTGTGCACACTATCAACTGGTAGCCGATAGCGCACCCGTACATCTCGAATATTAACATCCCTGTAAATAGGCACTTTCCAAGGTAATGGATGGGTTTTAAGCGGATCGAAATCACGGTGCACGTGGTCAGGAAAATGTACGGGCGGGTCAACTTTATTAATTGACCACGCAATCTTCTTAGGGCCGATAAGCCATCCGAACCGGTCCCGGGCTGCCCATCGTCCTCCCTTAATATCTATGCGCTCTCCGCGTTGAAGCCGTGCTATACCATCGGCCAACTCGCGACTCACATCATGACCAAGGGCACGATAAATCAATTCTTTTTGCACGATCGGTGCAGATTCGTCTGAAATGCGCTGAATCGAACCCCAAGATGGCCCCACATAGGGAGCAATAAGGTGATCAATAAGCATCCGTTGTTGTGCCTGGAGCGCAGCTAGGCGACTGATTGCGGGTACCGCACTTTGTTTATCGGGTCGTGCATAGCCCAAAACTGGCAACAATTGGTGCCGAACATAGGCACGCCGTTGGTCAAGATCAGTATTAGTAGGATCTTCTACCGTTGGAAAACCTTGGGATAAGTTGCGAACTGCTGCACGAGGCCAATGCAGTAGTGGCCGGATAATCGTCAGCCCTACCCGCGCTGAAACTGGCTGCATACCAGCCATCCCGGATGGGCCAGTACCTCTAACAAGGCGAAGAATGACTGTTTCAGCCTGGTCATCAGCGGTATGAGCGAGGGCAAGGTAAGGCGTATTGAGTTGCTCACCTGCTGCGACGAATGCGGCATATCGTGCTTGGCGAGCCCGATCCTCAGGCCCATTCGCCCGTTCAATATCGTCCCATTTTGCTTGGACCTCCAAGAATGGACGGTTGAGCAGTTGCGCGGTTTCTTGGGCTGCACGCCTATCGGCTTCATCATCTCGAAGTCCATGACGGACATGCACCATATGCCAGTCATGATTCGGATAGGTTCGAACCGCCCATACCGCTAACCCCGTGCTATCGGCACCACCCGATAGGCCGACCATAATCCGTGCGCGTTCAGGAATAGGCACCATCGGATCAGCCATTGGTTCAAGCACCGATACGTTCCATCCAACGCTCAGGGTTTGTAAGCTCGTCAATAGTAGGAAGTGTGGTTGGTGCCTCCCACATCTTGTTGACAAGATCAACTCCACCGTGCTGTGCAATCACCCGCATAAAGGCATACCCAGCCGTCGCATCAATGCGGCTAATACCCATACCGGGTAGGACCTGTGTCAAGCGAAGAATCACATGGTGTCCAGCAACTTGAGAAGCCAATACCTGCTCAACGAATGCGCCGTCAAGATCCATCGCATTACAAACTAAGGATGTGATATAGGTGCAATAGCCATCAATAGCCGCCATTAGTGCCTGCCCAGCATAAATAGCCCGCACTTGGCGTGGCGTGAATACAACATTGCCCCAGTCATAGGGTTCAATACCTACTGGTGCATTCGCATCATTCAGAAATGTGCTAAAGCGTTCTATTGCCTTCATAAACGCTTTGTCGTACCCGTCAATCTCTCGAATGTAGGTATCGAGCAGTGATAGCGCATACGGCCTCACCCATTCCAACCCTTCAAAAAGTGTTCGACTGGTAAGTTGTGTGCTTAACACACCATTGAGTATGTCGTGTGAACGCTGCCCAAGACGCTTTACCAACGCGGTCAGGTTAGGACCAACCACCCAAGTACGACCGCTCGTATGAGCCGGTGGAATAAACAGTTCATGCTGACCAATTGTTTTGGCTGCGTACAGTCCAGTAGTCGCGCCAAGGTTGTGTGCCCACAACCGCCGACGCACAAGATTGGGAAAGCGACTGGCACTTGCAAGGGTGAATGTATGTGGGTCGGCGATCGCGCGCATCGAATCGAGGCTGGCTTCAACGATTCGTTTTCGACTTGTTACATCTACAACTGGGGCCGGTAGGTCAGCCCCAAGCTGTGCTACCTCACGGACAACCGGATCAACCTCATGAGCTCGTTCACGAACAAGTAGATGGAGCAGGTCAATCTGCTCAATATCTAAAGCCGGTACAGCGCGAGTATGGGCGTACCTGATACCCCACCGTGTTGCTTCAGCCCAATCAAGGAGAGACGGCAACACAACTAGGCGTCCTTGACGCTACCTTCAAGAATTGGAGGTTTCGCTGACCACGGGAAGATAATCCACTCATCGGTTTGTCGCCAGACATACTCACAATCAATCGTTGAATGTGGTTTTTGATAAAGCACCGCAACTCGGACATCTGCGGCAACCGTGTCTAAGTAGTCGAGAACTGAACCCATCGTGCCACCAGTGTCTGCAACATCATCAGCGATCAATACCCGCTTGCCAGCCAGGGTTTCTTTCGGTGGGGTAGGCGGCAACAACACCGGCTCGGGAAGACGCTCTTCAACACCGGTATAAAACTCCACGTTGACAACACTTACTTCTTTGATACCCAGGCGATACCCAAGGCATGCGCCGAGCGGCATACCACCACGGGCAACGCTCAAAATGACGTCAGGGATGAATCCATCCTTAGCAACCATCTGGGCGAGATCTTCAACGGCATCGCCATACCCTTCCCAGCTCAGCACTTCTCGTTCGTTTCCAGCGACATTGTCCTGATCAGTCATTCCCCAATGATGCCGCTATTCATGAGGCCTAGCCGAAAACAATAGGCATTGCGCCCATTGACGCACCGATAAGGTTGAACCATGATGCTATCCGTGTGGCTAACCAATCCCGTTGACTGGGCAATAACCCAAGCCGTTGTAGCTACGCGGACAGGGCTCGGTGACGCCATTTTTTGGCCCATCACAACATCAGGTAATTTTGCCTGTATCTGGATCGTGCTGGGCGCACTGTTATTGGGGTGGGCATGGGTGCAATCACCGTCAGCCGCGCGGCGCCAAAGCCTGGCTACCGGCTTAGGGGTGTGGACGGCGCTTGGACTCTCTCAACTTGTCGTTGAAGTCACCATTAAGCCGCTGGTTAACCGCCCCCGACCGATTGCGGTCAACCCCATCTGGAATCACCTTGACATCACCACGGTGCACTCCAGTTTCCCAAGTGGGCACACGGGATGGGCCTTTGCCGTTGTGCCCGTGCTCTGGGCGTGGGACCCACGTGCAGGAAAGGTCGGACTGGTATTTGCTGTATTGATGGGGTTTAGTCGTATCTATGTGGGTGCCCACTGGTTTACTGATGTCATTGTGGGCGCAGCCATCGGCACTGCCTTGGGAATATTCGTTGTTTGGGCTATCCGACGTCTATTCCTTTCCAGTCTTTAATCTGGCCTTTAAGTTCTTCGGCACGGGCAATGAGATGGTCTCCTACCATGTCGCGCTGGCTCGGGTCTACCTCATCTAAACACGCCATAGCCGCACGCACACTCAGATACGCAGCCAGGTACTCTTGCGCTTCAGTAAACGCATCGGTCCATGTGGCAAGTGCCCCAAGGCCGGCGTCACTTAAGCGTTCATAGTGACCATGCACGTATTCTGCCGCACGAGGTTCCTGCTCAAGGTTCAATAATGTGGAAACAAAAATTGGGTTGAGCTCTGGGGTTTGGGTGATAAGCCCCACGAGGCGTTCTGCTTCTTGCTGCTGCGATTCAATGTCAGGCCAACTCAGCGAAATCATGTGATAGGCAACCGGAATCGGCATCGCCACAAAGAACGTGCGCGCGAGGGCTTGCATCTTCTCGGTATCGTCAAGCTGACGATATGCCGCGTGGCGAATCACGGCAGTATCGGGCCAAAGCGCCTGTTCATCAGTGATCTTATCCAAACGCTCCAGTGCTTCTTCTGGCCGGTCGGCAGTGACATACAGTTCACTCACCCGAAACCAGTCTTCGTCACCCATCTCAGGGGTATTGGCCTTCACGAACGCCTCAAACTCCTCCGGATCACCCTGGAGGCGAATAATGCCGCCCGTTAAATGGAGGTACAGCTCGTTCTCATGTTGTTTCGGTTCAACAACCTGACGGGCTGTAGCTAAGACGGCTGGGCTTGAATCAAGAAACATATTCTGGACGAGATACAAGCGAACCCCGTCTTCATCATCTTCAAGGACACTGAGGAGATCCGCGATCGCAGCGGCTGGACGGGGATGTTCACCGATGGCCGTTGCTAAGAAATGGGTGAGGACACCCGCAAATTCTTGGGCCTGCTCGTCGCCGGTTTTGGCTGTCTCTAACCAATCTTGAGGACCAGCAAGGAGTGCTATCAACCCTGGCACCTGGTCATTGGCATCAGCGCTGGTTTTAACAATCTCATCGAATTTGGCTTGGGCTTCGCTCAGGGTAAACATGCCCGCCACCTTAGCGAGGTAAGAGCTTTCCTTATGGAAACCAGCAAAGAAGTGCAGCTCTGATTAAGCAGAACCGGATACATTATCTTTTCTTTACCTTAGTTCCTTTGTGATAAGGACGAATCGCTTGGTACAAGAGCGATGCCCAAATCAGACCGTTCTTAGACAGGAGGACAATAACACGAATATTTTAGCAGCGACCCTCGCAGGTGCACTCGCAATGGCACTTACCATCCCGAGCCTCCCCGACCCAACAACAGATCAATATCGTTTAGAGGACCCGACTCTCACAGAATTAACCCCGGCCGATGAAACCGCAGAAGCTTCCATAGAAGCCATTGCCCCACTCGAACTTGATGATGAATCAATTTTGCCAATAGCAGAAGATGACGACTATCCGCTTCTCCCAGCCCAAAAAGTGATAGTCACGGGGAGAGCAAGATCAGATAATCCGCATAAGTCTGGAAACACTACGTCAGGACACGGCTGGTGGTACGAGGCAAGGGGCGTTAAAAGGGGCTTAGTCTCAAACACATTGTATGGGAAGGGGTTCTTGGGATGGTACTCGGTAAGCCAATCACCAACCCTCCTACTTAAACCGGGGGGAGGTAGGGGGAAACGAACCAATGCTCGGGCAAAGTGCTGGGGAAGTGGTTTGTACCTGTGGAAGAATACGACCAGGCTAGACCTACCTCTGAAACCTGGCGACGTCCCCATCAAACCGGGATTTCACTCCTCTACTGCTCGTGTCGATTGTAAGCCTTGGAAATAAATTTAGATCATGAAACTTACCACTGGCCTCCTTTCAATATTTATGCAATCTCTAATTTGTTGTGCATTTACAGGTTGCAGCACACACACCGAACCAAGGACGTATTGAAACATCTGGCGACAATACTGGTCAGTTTGTGGAGGCCAGTCCACTTCCCAAAACCATCGATGCAAAAATCAAACGAGGATCAGAATCTCTAAATCTCTCACCAGCAGTAGTGAAGAATACTGATGCAGATTTTGAACTATCGAAGATACCCACATCTGTCGTGTGGAATGAGCTTTTGATTGAGAATTCCGAGGAGGTGATCGTGTCTGTTTATTCTGACACCCCACCAGTGTCAGTCGATATTTCACGAATAGATGGACCGGTTGACGTAAATGGCCTTCCAAAAGGAGGCCCTGAAACTCCACCAGACTATTCTGAAATACTCTGTGAGCAATCAGGACCGCGTACCTGCGCTGCTATTACTTCGGAAAACATGATTGACTTTTCTTTTAGTGAATTGCCTAATCTCATCAATAACAACGAGGTCCGAATCGCGATAATAGCCAGCTGGGAGAGACTGAACGATACGAACCGCATCGATGGCAGTGAACGAGTGTGGCTCATTCACCTAAAGCATACTCCGGAAGGCATGTGAGCATCCCTTTTTCTGCTCAACCCATCTTCAAACCAGACTTAAAGTACTCAAATACCTTCCTATTTAAATTCTTATCGTTATTTATCAATCTCTTAATTCGAAGGATGAATTGGGTAAGACATCAAGAATTAATAAGAAACCGGATGATGAGTATTGACGAAATGAACTACGCATCATCTCAGCTACCAATCCCAAGTGAATATCATCCACATCTAAAAGAGAAAATAGTGCAAAGTATTCATTATAGCGTTCGAGTGATACTGAATTTATATAGTTTCGAATCACGGACTCACACGTATGCGAAAATGAGCTATTCTCTACCAGAATCTCATCGCATCCCCCCAATTTCCTATCTTTGATATCAACGTCGCTAATACCAATATAAATCTCCTCATCTTCAAGATAAGGCAAAAGCAATTTGCTTATCACACTCTTAATCGATATTTCCCCAATTGAATGCGTAATTAGTCGAGCACGGACAATTCGACGGACAGAGGGGTTCGTCTCTCTAAGGCAACAGGCCATGATCCGTTCCGATAGGTAGTTAACATCCTGACATTTTCGACTGCTTGGCACAAGGATGGCAATCTGTTCTATATCCCACACCCCGGCAACTTCCATCATTTTAGAGGTACAGGAAATCACTCGATCCAGGTAAATAAAGCTATCTTCATTTTTACTGAAACTATGGTCCAAACAAGCCGCAGATCCTCGTATCGATCGCGTCCCTGGTTCTGGATTAAAAAGATAGTTGCAATCATGAAGTTGAATTCCATCCCTACTATATCTGTAGTCAGCAATATCAAATAATCGTGAGTATCGAGCATAGATATCAGAAGCGAATTCAGGATCAAATGTTCCGGCATCAATCAAGGATTGAAATATACTATTAAATGTCAGACTCCCAGAAATTTGTACTGCAAAAGCATGCGGGTTAGCTATATCCATTTTCCAATCCTTTCAATCAGGCCTTTACCTCCATCGATTTATAATAAGACAGGCCATTATCTGGTTAAACTTCTCAAGTGCCAGATCGAGAATACTTATAGAATAAGCCTAATACCGCGGGCCCTTGTAGCGAGGATGGAGGAGATTCTCAATGGAGAAAATCTCATCAATCTCTTCTTCGGTGAGCAAGCCCTTTTCCAGAACCACCTCACGCACCGTTTTACCGGTTTCAGCACACTCACGCCCGATAAGGTCACCGTTATGGTGGCCAATGATGGGGTTCAGGTAGGTCACCAGCCCAATCGAGTTCATCACCTGCTCACGGCATACCTCAACATTGGCGGTAATGCCTTCGACACAACGGTCACGGAGGTGGTCAACCGCCCTGGTAAGCCACACCAGACTCTCATGCAGGCATTGAATGAGCACCGGCTCCATGACGTTGAGCTGAAGCTGTGCAGCTTCTGCTGCCATCGTGATACACACGTCATTACCAATCACCTTGAAACACACCTGGTTCACCGCTTCAGGAATAACTGGATTGACCTTGGCCGGCATGATTGATGAACCCGCCTGCATTTCAGGCAGATTGATTTCATTGAGCCCAGCACGAGGACCAGAACTCAACAACCGCAGGTCGTTACAAATCTTTGAAACACGCACGGCAAGGCGTTTCGCTTGGGCGTGCACCGTCACAAACACTGCCGCATCAGACGTCGCCGCAATAAGGTCAGGGGCGCTCATAATGCGCCAGCCCGTCACATTCTTTAGGTGGTTAATAACTGTTTCTTTATAGCCCTCAGGGGTGTTAATCCCACTCCCAATAGCAGTACCGCCGAGGTTCACGCTCAGCAGTTCTTCAATACAGCGTTCTAAACGGAAAATCTCATCATCCATCAGCGCGGCATAGCCATTGAACTCTTGTCCGAGCGTCATCGGTACCGCATCTTGCATTTGGGTTCGCCCCATCTTGATGACATGGGCAAACTCCGTGCCCTTGGCCCGCAACGCTGACCGCAACCGACCAACAGCATCATTTAGCTCACGCACACGCATATAGACGGCTAACCGGATACCCGTTGCATACGTGTCATTCGTTGATTGACACGCATTCACATGGTCATTGGGATTGATGATGTCATACCGACCTTTTTCCACGCCACGATTAGCAAGGGCAAGGTTGGCAATCACTTCATTGGCATTCATATTGACACTCGTCCCCGCCCCGCCTTGAAGCTGGTCAGTAGGGAACTGGTCTAAGCACTTGCCTTGATTCAAAATCATGTCACAGGCCGCAACAATGTCATCAGCCACATCTGCCGGAATCGTGCGTAACTCTTTATTCGCTAACGCAGACGCCTTTTTAACCAACACGATGCCCTTAATAAGAAGTGGATTGTCACTCGTGGTTCGACATGTGAGGTTAAAGCTGTTCATCGCGCGCATCGTGTGCACGCCGTACCATGCGTCGTTTGGTACTTCCATCGGGCCAAGCAGGTCAATTTCTACCCGTGTACCCGGCGTTGCTGTTACTGACGTTTCTGCCTGATCAACTGACATCATCAATTCCTACAGTTAGACCTATTTGTTCGCGCACAATACCCCTTTTGCGGGCACTTATCTAACCGAAGGACCGAAGATAGCAACCAGGAGTTTTTCACTCACAACAGCCCTAATGCTGCTATAATTCCACCCTCCCCGCCGAGTTAGCTCAGTCGGCAGAGCGATTCACTCGTAATGAATAGGTCAAGGGTTCGATTCCCTTACTCGGCTCCACATTCCAAAGGCCCGCAGCATCCGTTGTGGGCCTTTGTTATTCCCTGTGGTCTACCTGTTGTTACCCCATTCCGGTGTTGGATCCGACGCATAGAAACGCGTCCAGCCCAACACCTTGAGGGGAAACAAGTGAGGGCAAGCCCGCAGGCCTGCCCCCATGAGATTGGGTGTGCTCAGGCTTAGCCTGCACGCACGGCCGCTTCAATGGCGTCACCGACCTCGGTGTCGATATTGCGCCAATATTCAAATACGCGACTGAGCACCGGATCTTCAACACCGGCGAGTGAGCCGGCAACCGTTTCAACGAGCGCAGCACGCTGGTCATCGTTGTACACATCACGCACAAGAGTGTGGGCCTGACCCCAGTCGTCATCTTCGGCGTGCAAGGTGTAGGCCGCCCGCACCATCGTGCCGTCTGCTTCCCAGCCATTTTCTACAGGGCCTTGGTCATCTTGGTAGGCCCGACCGAAGGAGTTCGGTGCGTACACCGGTGCATCACCACTGTGGTGATACTGCATGGCACCTTCCTTATCGTAGGAGTTCACCGGGCAAACTGGTGCATTCACCGGAATCTGGTTGTAGTTCGTACCGATACGGTTGCGCTGGGCATCCGGATAGGAGAACACCCTTGCCAACAGCATCTTGTCCGGTGATACACCCGTCCCTGGCACCGTGTTCGACGGTGAGAATGCGGCCTGTTCAATCTGCGCAAAGTGGTTGGTTGGGTTTTCGTTCAGCGTGAGCTTGCCAACCTCGATGCGTGGATAATCCTTGAATGGCCACACCTTGGTAAGGTCGAACGGGTTAAAGCGATAGTTCTTCGCATCCTCATAGGGCATGATCTGCACGTGAAGGGTCCAGCTTGGGAAATCACCCTTCTTAATAGATTCAAAGAGGTCACGACGATGGAAGTCCGCATCTTCACCGGCAAGTTTGGCGGCCTCATCGTTGGTGATGTTCTCTACCCCCTGGTCACTCAAGAAGTGATACTTCACCCAGAACTTCTCACCTTCGGCGTTCACCCACATATAGGTGTGTGATGAGTACCCATTCATGTGGCGCCATGTGCGCGGTAACCCTCGCTCACCCATCAAGTAGGCCACCTGATGGGCTGTTTCTGGGGAAAGGGTCCAAAAATCCCACTGCATCGTTGCATCACGTAAACCGGAGTCAGGTAAGCGTTTTTGGGAGTGGATAAAGTCAGGGAACTTCATCGGATCACGCAAGAAGAACACAGGCGTGTTGTTCCCCACCATGTCAAAGTTGCCCTCTTCGGTGTAGAACCGCACAGCAAATCCACGAACATCCCGCCAGGTATCAGGCGAACCCAGTTCACCAGCCACGGTGGAGAAACGATGCAAGACCCGTGTCGTTTTACCTGGCTGCAAGAAGTCCGCTTTTGTGTACTTGGACACGTCGCCGGTGACCACAAATTCACCAAATGCACCGGAACCCTTCGCATGTGGACTCCGCTCAGGTACCCGCTCTCGGTCAAAACGCGCAAGTTTTTGTACAAGGGCCACATCGTGGAGTAACAAGGGGCCATCAGGTCCCAAGCTCAACGAATGAGCATCTGAGCCACGTGGCTCGCCGGACTCGGTGGTAGATGGTTTCGTAGGATCAAAGGTAGACATACCTTCACTGTCCTTTCTCAAGGTTGTTCTCGACGTCTTGACAAGCCGGGCACAGCCCCCGATAGACCACATCAGCAACATCGATACGGAATCCCGTATCGGTTGAAGGTGACAGGCAAGGTGCACTGCCTACCGGACAAGAAACATCTTCGAACTTGCCACACCGCCAACACCACACATGATGGTGGTTGTCATCTGCGTCTATCTCGTAATGGGAGCCGCGCCCTTGGACGATTACTCGTCGCAATATATGAGCCTCTGTCAGCACGGCCAAAACGTCATAAATAGTTTGTCTGCTAATTGAACCCAATCGCCTACGAACTCCATCTGCTACCTCGTCAGCCATGAGATGTTGATGGTCACGGACAACCGCAAGTACCGCCAGTCGTGGCTCAGTTGCCCGAAGCCCATTAGCCCGGAGCATCTCACGATCGTGTTCAGTGCTCATGTCAACGACCATAGCGAAATAAAATGGACATCATCCAGACTGGACCCCTATCAAAGGTCACATTTCATTCGAAACAGCCTGGTTATGAGCCTCTCTGATGTGCTCTCTAAACTCTCTTTTGACAAGGTTTTTGCATTCTGATCAGCGATGCGCCTATAAGCCTTCGCACCACCTCATGGCATCTCTGCTGGGACCAGCCACCTTGTTGCGGTGCAGAGAAAAGGATGTAATGCAGACAGCAAAAAGCCGCCCGTATAAGGCGGCTGTTCACATACATCGTGGTCAGGGGCGGGGTCGAACCGCCGACCTTCCGAGTTTCAGTCGGACGCTCGTACCAACTGAGCTACCTGACCTTGGACATATCGCCGGTGTAAGACACTTGGCGAAGCGGACCCGACGGGCTTCGAACCCGCGACCTCCACCTTGACAGGGTGGCGAGCACTCCTGGCTGCTCCACGGGTCCAAGGGGTTTTATATAATTCCGCCTTCACACGTGCTCAAGCGGAAGGAGGATTGTAGCCCCTTCGTAGTGTCCTTTGCACTAGATTTTTAAAAAATCTTTCGTAATTGAGCTACCACTAGACACCCGTTCCGCATCAATAATGCGCACATACACCCAAGCACCCTATTTCAGGTGATTGTGCATACAATTCCCACACACACCGTTGAGTACAAGGTTTGCGCGCTGAACTTCAAACCCGTGGTCGGCTTTGATGTGGTCCAAGAGTGGTTCGAGTGTGTCTTTCAGCGGGTGGTGATAGACCGCTTCACATTCGGTGCAGTGCAAATGCAACTCGGCATCGCCTGATGCTACTGCCCAGCGTCCTGGCAAGGTGCCAATTCTCACCTCGTGGACAAGACCAAGCTCATCCAAAATGGTTAACGTTCGGTAGACACTTGCCAGATTGATTGCAGGCAAAATCTTCTGGGCTTCTGCACACAATTCTTCGGCGTTCACATGGGTTTCAGATTCTTCAAGGACCTGACATACCGCCATGCGAGCAGCCGTAACTCGATAGCCGGCCTCTCTCACACGGAGAATAAGGTAACCGGGAGGTAACTTCTCGCTCATATCTAAAAGTATGTCTGACTTCACCAGATGGCGCGATCTCGACCCTTAATTTCTAGCAAACAGGAGTATGTAAGCATGGCTTTTCATTCACCCGCCGTATTTACCCAGTTCACACCTGAACATCTGCGTGTTGTTCGAACAATCCTTGCTGAACACCCGTGGGAATTGGGCGAGCAACAGCAATACCAACTCAACGAAAGCGCTTCAGGATTTATTGGGCTCCTCAACGAGGCAAATCAAACCTATGCCCATATTCGGTTGACAGGGCAACCCAACCCGGTAGCGGTGATTGAGATCACATCCGTGACCCAAGATCCTGATACCTATGTGGAAGCCGCCAAACATGCGCTAACAGAAACGGCCGCCAGAGTGCAGGGCCCGGTCCACCTATGGCGACATCGCCCGTTCCCTGTGGCACTTGACGACCTTGGACTGACCCTAGAACGGTCTTTGGCACATATGCAACGCGATACCAGCGATTTGCCAGGGGTTCCTCCAACCCCACCTGGCGTGCTTATTCGCCCATTTACTTGGGATGACCTTGATGCCTTTGTTGAACTCAATAACGCCGCGTTTGCACATCATCCTGACCAGGGTGGGTGGACAAGGGACCTTGCGCAAGAACGACTGAGACAACCCTGGGTACGATTCGACCAGCTCTTTATTGCCCAAGAAACCAGTCAATCATCTGAACCTGGAAAACTCTTGGCCTTTCACTGGACAAAACAACATGAAACCCAAGAAGGAAAGCCAGCCGGTGAAGTATATGTGATTGGGGTCCATCCTGATGCGCAAGGCCGAGGATTAGGGAAAGTCATGTTACTTACCGGCCTGCACGCTCTTGTTACCAGCGGCGCCCAACTGCTCGATCTGTGGGTAAATGAAGCTGAAACAGCCCCCATGCGCCTATACACATCAATGGGATTCACCGTCGCTGAACGATCAGAGTGCTTTGAAGGTCATACATCAACCAACATGAAGCGACAGGATTAGCAGGCACTGGCATTCACTCTGCCGCTCCCAAACCCCGATGCACCTGGGGTTTGCGGCACACCTGGCCTTTACATCGGGTCAACGCCAGGCCGATAGGGCCGCCGAGGTGCCTGTAACCAGCGGTCAGCAAGGGCCTTGCGGTGGCGTTCTCCAAGGATGTCTGCATCAGGGCCGGGTCCGGTTAAGAACGTCACTGAGGAAAGGAGCGTCTCGAACTCCTCACAGGACACCCCATTGGCAATCAGCAGGTGTATTCCGTCTTTGACATACGCGCCAACTCTGAGCGGGCGGTCACTCACACCGCACCGACCCAATGTCCATTCTCCATGCTTACTAGGCCAAATCGGCTCACCACTGAGTGCAGCCATCACTGCTCCCGTTGGGAGTGTGCCATGTTGTTTACGGAACTGGGCGAAGAGGAGTGGTGTTGCCACTCGCATAACCAAATCATTGATATCCACACCATGCGGTGCGGCAACAACCGTGATGGAACGGTCACCAGCAGCTGAATAGGTTACGCGCACTTCATGGAACGTATTTTCATGAATACCAGCCCATACATCCACTGGCGCCCACCGTCGTGGCCCCGCCGGAATCATCGCCAATGGGAAGGGCAGATACGCCATAATCCGGGGAATCTCGATAACGCTGTCATCGGCCTCGATGGCGGTTTCTAACGATGTGGTCTGAAGGTCAATCATGGGGTGCTCCGTACGTCTCGCTTCCTTATCGGTACCATCTCAGCGAACCTGACCCTCTTATTCGTTATTCACGTGCAAGACTGGGGGTATGGGTAAGGATAGGAATCAGCTATGCAAGTGAGTGACACGATCACTGATTCACCAACACGCACCCAGATTCTCGATATTTTGCGTGGTTCCCAAGAAGGGCAAACCGTTAAAGATGTGGCTGCCATGGTGGGCATTCACCCCAATGTGGCAAGGACCCACCTCACGAAGTTGACGCAAGCCAAGCTTGTGTCCTATACCGAACAGCGTCGTGAACAAGGTGGACGCCCTGCCCGTATCTATCGTGCGGTGCTCTTTACACCTTCTGAGCAAGAAACAGCAACATCCACCACACAGTCCACCCCGCTCGTTATTGCGTTTCTTGTTGCGCTTGTTGAACGAACCAGTTCACATCATGGTGAACCACCTGACCGACTATCATTAGGGTGGACGCTTGCCAAGACATTAGGCAATGCGCACCTTGCGGGGTATCAATCGCATCGCAACCAGCCCATCGGACAGATAGCAACAACGATAGCTAACGCCCTGTCGGCCTATGAACCAACCATTGCCGTTCGTGCGAAAACGGCTGACTGGGCTGAAGTCGTTGGGTTTGATCACCTTGCGGCACCACTCGCAAACCATGATGAAGAACTTGCGAAAGTATTTATTAATGGGCTCATTGTGGGTGCTGGCGATGCTCTTGGCACTCGCTTGGATATTGACAACAACACGATCCCAGATTCAACGATCCGTATCCGCAAGGCGGCCAGTCGTGGCCAATATGTGACCGCCCATGTGCACGCCACATTAGATACACGAGGTATGGACCGCGACGATGCCGTTGTTGAAGCGATGCGAACCATGACGACCCTCAATAGCGGTGAGTTGCTCGAAGTACTCTGTGAAGGCCCAGGGTCGCCGGCTGCCTTTGCCCGCTGGGCAGACCGTGCAAACCACGATTTATTAAGTGTGGATCGTTCCCAAGATCATCTTGGCCAACCTGCAATCCGCCTCTTATTCAGAAAGGCCGATTCATGACCCATCGCACCCATGTGACGGTGCTCCTCAGTTCCTCACGCGTCAGTGGCATTGATATTGCGTTATCACTGGCAGAGGCCCATCCTCAACTTCTTGTGGTGTTGTGTGATGCCGCAACACCGTTGGCTCGCCATGACCATCCAAATGCGGCCTTAATTCAAAATCTGTTACACCAGCAAGTCACCGTTTATGCTGAAGCGGCGGCGTGTGCCCGTCGAGGCATTGACCACAAACGATTGGCGGACGGGGTCACGATGGTTGATACCAATACCATCGCCGATGAGCTTGTTGATGCTACAACGAAGGTGGTGTGGCTATGAATACGACCGTTGGTGTCATTCTCAATCAAGGGCAGGTCACTGAACGAACCATGACGTGCTTGAAGCTGATCACCCGGATGCTTGAACGGGGCGTCCATGTGCGTGTCTATGCCATCGACAATGCGACCCATCACACCTCCGGCTCAACCCCTTTTGCACGAGCGGTAACTGAGCTCATCCGAAGTGGTGGTGGCCGAGGTGCCTTGACCTGGCTTGTGGATGAAGCAAGCGCTGAATGTTTTGGACTGTGTGAAAACCAAACAAAGGGAGTGGTGCTCGGTAGCGCATCTGATCTATGGAATATTGTCACCGCTTCTGACCTGGTACTCACCTTGGGGGTGGATGCATGACAAAGAAAGTTGTTAGCCTGTTACGGCATGCCATTGGTGAGCCGGTCCATACCGACCCACGACTAGAAGCCAACGCTTACGCCGTCATGCGCAATGTTGATTTAACTGTCGTACTGACTGACTGTTCTGTAGAACTTGCCGCGGTCAATGCGCAGGTGGAAAGCCATTCGATTTCTGGTATTCAGTTTCCGGCCTCATCAACGCACTGTGACCTGGTGGGTCTCATTGAAAGCGGTGTTCAAGTGGTTGCCCTCAACGACTCACTTACAGCCGCTGGATTAACCCCTACGCACCTCGTACCAGGTGTCAACACCATAAATCGTGAGGAATTAGCGCAGTTGATTCATGAAGCTGACACGATTTTGACATGGTAAGCGTTAGGCTGTGTGTACTTAGTTGTTTTTGCTTGGAGGTCCCTATGCGCATCCGTTTCATTGCCCTCGCCATGTTGGCAGTCCTTGGGTTGGCCGCGTGCTCAACTCCGACCGCGGATAAGGCCGCATTGGCTAAAACGGTTGGGGATACCCTCACCGCCCAGATTGGCTCTCCCCAAACACCACAGGTGAACTGTCCCAATCCATTGAAATTAAAAGCTGAAGAGCAAACAATCTGCGAACTAGTTAACCCAAGTGACAGTCAAACCTATGAAGTGACCGTCACTTACAAGGGCCAGAATGACCAGGATGCACCGATTTATGACATCCGCGTTGCAAGTAGTCCCAAGAAAAGCTAATCCCCATGCCAACTTGGGCCCGTCACCTACGAGTGATACAGGTGCAAGGGCCTGACGCCCATCATCTGTTAAACCTCCTCCTTACCCAACAGCTTGTTGCGTTTGACTTACCAGCCGCACGTGAGTGGCTTTGGTTAGAGGCCAAGGGTGCGATCATTGCGGCTGGAACGGCGGTACTCCCTGATCCGGAGACCGCATGGCTAGTTGTTGACCAAGAATTAGAAACAACCGTTGTTGAACGACTCATTCGGTTTCGGTTTTCACTTAAAGCAGATATTGACGTCCGAACCGATTTGGCCGTGTATAGCGATCTTCATGCAGGTACGGCTCCTCCTGGCCCCTACCCCGAACTTACGCACGAAGGACACACCTGGATCGTTACCTACCCCTATGGATACCGCGATATCATCGCGCCCACCCAAACCGTTGCACCCCTACCCCTGGTTGAAGGATGGGATAATTGGCGGGTTAGTGCCGGTGTTCCACGTTGGGGACGTGAGATTATCGCCGGTACCCGGACCCAAGAATTAGGCCTGTTACCAACGCACGGTCATATGCAAAAGGGTTGTTACCCAGGCCAAGAAAGCATCGCCAAGATTTACAACCTCGGCGAAGTCCGCCGTGCACTGTGCTTACTCGAAACGCCTGAGCCAGTGCAGGTTGGTCAAATAATCACTGAGCAGAAACGACCCGCACCCATCACTTCTTCAAATGGGACCCATGCTTTAGCCATGATTTCATTAAATGACGGTAAAGCACCCGAAACAATTCCATTGGAACGTCAGTCTCTACCTGTAGTTGAGGTCATCGGAGCCAAGTGGGCTATTCCCGGCGGCTGGCGTAACACATCTGACAACACGCCATTGCATTAGCATCGTTGTCGGCCCATTTTGCGTTTTATCTTGTTCCCTTTTTCATCTCCTTGAAAGGTACCTAATGTCTATCGTCAATGTGTTTGTTGAGATCCCCGCTGGGAGTCATAACAAGTACGAATGGGATCACGAAGTCGGTGGCTTCGTCCTCGACCGTGTGCTGTTCAGCCCAATGTTCTATCCGGGTGACTATGGGTTTATTCCTAATTCGTTGGGCGGTGATGGCGATCCATTGGACGTTCTTATCCTCATGAGCCACCCCACATTCCCTGGATGCACGGTACCAACAAAGGTCCTGGGCATGTTAGACATGGCAGATGACAAAGGTGAAGACCAAAAAATCGTTGGTGTGAGTGCCAACGATCCTCGCTGGTCACACTGTGAAACATTGGCAGATTTACCACCGCACGTCCTGCGAGAAGTCGAACATTTTTTTGCTCGCTATAAGGATTTGGAAAATAAAGCCGTAGAAATTCGTGGCTGGCGTGATCGTGACGCTGCGGAATCTGAGATTGCTCAGGCACTCGCCAATTACGAAGCGGCTGATCCCAAACCGGCCATGCCTGGTCAATCCCATTAATCCTATGAGGTATCCGTTGTGAATTCCCGTATCGCCCTCGCCTTTGCTGCTATCGGCATTGGCGCTGGTTCTCTTGCCAACCCAGCCATCGGTCAAGCTGGCGGGTTCCAACATGTGCAATCTGAGCACCTTGGCGGACTGCAGTTTGTTGAACAAGGTTCTGAACAACCTGCACCTGCCGACAATTTGGGCGATACCTTTGCAGGCTTCGACGTTGGTGATTCCAGCGGTGATGACCAAGCCCTTCCACAACAACCTGTGGAGAACCTGGACGTCACCCCTGCCCAACCCGATGAGATGACCCAACGGGTTGAAGCTGAACCTGATGTGGTTGCGGCACGGACCAATGTTGACCGGTTGAGTGACTGGGTCAAAGAAACCCAAGCGAACCTTGAAGGCCGTACCCGCCGGTATGAAATCGCCCAAGGTCACGCCACTCGTTTGCTTGAAGAACTGCATGGCAAGCCAGATGAAATTCGGGCAGCCGCTAAGCGTATTCAAGAAGCTAAGGACGAACGCGCAAAGCTGGTGCGGACGGCCTACAAGTCACCGGCAACCATCACCAAGGCAGACCCCTTGTCTGCCGGTAATGCAACCAATATCAATGATTCATTACACAGCGGTGAATCAATCCGACGGGCGATTGAACGTGCTGATGAACACATCCGCCAGCTCGAACATGCAGCCTCCCTTGACCGTGAGAACTTCCAAATTGCATCAACATCTGCGCGTGCTGCACTTGCAGAAATCAATGAGTTAGAAGCGTCCAGTGAAGCATTAAATAAGGCACTTGAACAGGGCAATCAAAACCTGACCGAAGCTCGCGCAACCCTCGAAGCAACCCGTAAAGCTGCGCGTGCCCGCCTCGATGCTCAAGCTGCAGCTGAAGCGGCTGCCCGAGCAGCCCAGCAGGCGGCTCAACAAGCGCGCACGGTGAGCCCGGACGGTACACAGGTTGTGGTGAGCCCGATCCCCGCCCAAGCTCAAAATATGAACGCTGGTTGGGACTTGTGGCGTATGGCTACCATCAATGGCGCACAACAGGTCATGACTTGTCCGGTAGGACATCCGGTGAGCTTTATCGACTCTTGGGGCTTCCCACGTTCTGGTGGGCGAACCCACAAGGGTGTGGACATGATGGCCGCGAAAGGCACACCCATTTATGCCGTAGCAGACGGCCATGTTGAACGGGCGTACTGGAACCGGCTCGGTGGGCTCAGCATCAACTTTGTTGATTCTTTGGGACATAAGTATTACTACGCGCACATGGATGCGGTGTACGTCACTGATGGACAACAAATGAAGGTGGGTGACGTGATGGGTGCCGTGGGGAACACGGGCAACGCTCAGTCAACCCCTCCGCACTTGCACTTCCAATTCCACCCCAATCATGGCGGGCCTGTACCTCCATACGAGTTAACACGTAGCTTGTGCGGTCCTAACGATTAGCATTGTGCACGATGAACAGTCCAGCACGCCGCCGTATTGATCGTGTAACTGCCGAAGATTTCTTAGCCGACATGGACAGCAAGTCTGCTGCCGAGTTAAGGACGATGCGCGATGACTGCCGGGAAGAGGAAGACCGGCTCAGTTATGCTCGCCGTGTCCTTCTTGGCCAGCTTGATGTATTGCAGCACGAACTGAACGTTCGTGGCTCTGATGTCGCTGACCAAGCTGCACGTGTAGAAGCTATCTCTAACCTATTCAGTGACGGAGATCAGGCTATTAATGCGGCTACCATGCCAACCGCCCATCGCCACATGTATACAGCTCAAGAACCTATTGGGCGCCGACGTGGTGACCTGGTTATTGAAGATGTGCCGTTGGGCAACATACCGGATATGTCTGTTGACGAAGTGAGTGCCCTTGTCGACCAAGTAACGGGTGAGGTGCAGTGGGTGAGCACGACCCGTCGCAAAGTGCTTGACCATTTGGATGCCCTTCAGCAAGAGCTGGTACGCCGATACCGTGAAGGTACGACCACAATCGAAGATATTGTGACACCCTAGAGGGCATGTCCCTCACGGTTGGCCTCGTTTCCTTTCACACCTCCCCGCTTATTCGTCCGGGAACCGGGGATGGTGGGGGATTAAACGTCTATGTCGCGGCACTTGCTGATGGGCTTGTACGCCAAGGTCATCGTGTTCACGTGTTTACACGACGGTATGACCCAACCCAAGCCGGGGTGGTCTTCACCGATAGCGGCGTGGTCGTCCACCACATTCCAGCCGGCCCAGAGGAGGCCAGTAAAGAAGACCTTGCTGACCTTATCCCTGATTTTGTTCGGGGTATCCTCAGCCATCCGGTTGCCCCGACTATTGATCTTTGGCATGGTCACTATTGGTTGAGTGGGTGTGCAGCAGCCGGGTTGGGTGGTTTATTCACCCGTCCTGTTGTGCAAACATTTCATACGTTGGGCGGGATTAAAAACGAGCGCTTAGCCCACGGTGACGTACCCGAACCTGAGCATCGTGTGCAGGCTGAGTACTGGCTTGCCGGTCACGCTGACTTGGTCAGTGCGCCAGCCCCGGCAGAAGCATTGTGGCTAGGAGAACACGTTCCAGGCGCCCGTGTTCGGGTTATTGAGCCTGGCGTAGATTTACGCTGCTTCTACCCACCCCAACCTGATTTACGTGCGCCATGGGATCTGACGAAGCCACTGAACATTCTTTTTGCTGGCCGCCTTCAACCCTTGAAAGCACCTGATGTTGCCGTCAAGACTATTGCCTACCTGAATCGTCGTGCCCACCTTACGATTGTGGGTGGACCATCCGGTCGAAACGGAATGCGGCCAGAGGATTTGCTCTCCCTTGCATCACAACTTGGTGTTGGTGATCAGGTCACCTGCCTACCTGCCATGGATCGGCCTGACTTGGCACGCATGTTCCGTCAAAGTGATGTTGTACTCGTACCTAGCCACACCGAGTCATTTGGGCTTGTGGCACTTGAAGCCCAGGCCTGTGGCACCCCGGTCGTGGCGAGTGATATTGATGGGCTGATGCATGTGCTCGGTGGGCATCGAGGCGGCATGTTAGTGCCCGTTAATGACGCCCCTGGGATGGCATGGGCGGTTGAACAAATCACATCCTCTCAACCCGTCTACCAGGCCTACCAACAGCGTGCGCTCGTCACCGCTAAACGCTTTTCATGGGATGCAACTATTTCACGTACGATCGACGCTTACGAATCGGTCCTGGCCAAAAGGAAAACAGCGTGATTACGACGATATTGGGTTGTGGAACGATAGGTAAGGCTGTCTTGGCAGCTAATCTCGCTAATGGCGGTGAACCTGCACATTTCAGAGCCGTGACGAGTCGGCCAGAACGAGCCGAATTAGTGGCCGATGAGTTTGGTGTGGTTGCTGGGGTGAACGCTCGGGTTCTTGTGCACGACGCCGATCTTGTTGTCCTCGGCGTGAAACCTCACCAACTCACTGATGTGCTCAAATCTGTAGCAAGTGACCTTGCACCAGGTGTCACGCTGCTCAGTTTGGCTGCTGGGGTGACGAGTGCCGCCATAGAAGAAGCGATTCCTGGTGCCCATGTCATCCGCGCCATGCCGAACCTCGGTGCACGCATTGGTAAGTCGGCTACCTCGGTCAGCTATGGGGCATTGGCCACCGAAGCCGACATGGCTCGCGCACGCCAGGTACTTGAGCCGGCTGGCACGGTCACTGAGGTACCTGAGCATCTCATCAACGCCGTTATCGGGGTGGCTGGTAGCGCTCCGGCCTGGTTTTTAACCGTTCTTGAAGCAGTCATTGACGCCGGGGTGGCAAACGGGTTGTCCTACGATGCGGCTACCCAGATGGCCGCATCAACGATGGAAGCCACTGCTGCACTAGTCAAAGAAACTGGCACTGACCCTGGTGTGCTGCGCAAGGCCGTGTGCAGCCCTGGTGGTACGACCATTGCGGGCATGGCTGCAGCTGAACAGGCAGGCTTACGGGCGGCCACGATGGCTGCCGTACAAGCGGCACATGACCGTGGTGTTGAACTGTCTTAGGCAGATGCCCCAATCACGCTATCTAGAACGGTTGCGCGCTACGCTACAGTGCGTGTATGGGATCTGATGCCTGTGTTAATGCAAGGCAAAGGATTGCCGCTATTGATGGGGAGAATCGTAAAACCCTGTCAAAGGGAAAGGCCTAATGGCCAGACCCTATAGACTATTTACTCTTACAGCGGCACGACAGGTGATTACAACCTATCGTCCTTACTATGAAGGCCTGTGGATGTTGATGGGAGGATCAATATGACAACCTTGAAACAAGCCGAACTTTTAGCCCAGTTCGATCAACCCTGGCGTGATGGCACGCCGGTGTTCGCATGCTGCCGTAAAACGATTGAAGCTGCCATTAACACCGTTGACCTTGAAGCTGTAGCGTGCCTACCGGTAAGTGAACGTGTACAGGCCCTGCGCGCCACAGCAGACCCAAAGCACCTTGATGGGCACCGTTGCTGTGTTGGCCATTTGGCCGACTTGGCATTCGACCTACCTTCAATGGTTGAACCCTGCCACGTCTAAGAGGTCCAAGACAAGACCAGCCTCACACCTTTTGGTGTGGGGCTTTTTAGCGTCTTTACTCAGCTACAAGCTATTACATAGCCATAACGTGCTGTAGAAATCCCACCAGGTGGCGGAAACAGTGAAGGCCTTTGATGCATAGCAGGAGGTAGCGCGACCTCCTTTTACCTGACGGTATTGCATGAATAAATCTATTTAGGTTGGGTGCAACCAGATACGGCTTTGGGTTCGAGTAACGATCAAGGCGTGAGGATAGGTGTCTATCTGAGTGGCGATAGCTCGGTCGTGGGCTGGATTGGTGGATTCATCTCGTCCGGCATTAGACGTATGAATCCGTGCCGTGTAGGCCTCAGGGTTGATAATGCGGCCATGACGGAGTGCCATGATGAAATCAGCGCAGGCTTGGTCTTCATCGCCGTCCAAGGCTGCACTCCCAGGACGAAACCCTTTGCCGGTGATGCAAAATGTTACGTCAGTGTCGTTCTTGATTGCCTCGTAGGTTGCGGTGGCATTGTTAAAACTTGCACAAAACAGGCGTTTAGCGTTCTCCGCCCGTTCGACCGCCGTCGTACCGTTTGAGGAGCGATGAACCACAACCTTGCCAGTGGTTGTAGCTAAGCCAGGTTCGGCAGGTGAGTTGCCATAGTCGAAGCCATCAACCTTGGCGCCATTGACTTCACCAATCACTATGGCGCCTTCTGCTTTTCTTGCGAGTGCAGTTTCTACGCTCGCGGTGAGTTCATAAGAGGCCGGTTGATTGGCCCACACCACACACGCAGTCGTGAACGCCCGCAACACATCAATGACCACGACCGTGCCCGTGGCGTTCGTAATCGCTTCAGGGCCAACGCATACCCAATCTGGCTGGTTCGGCTCGGTTTTTGCGTCAAGGTGGTGATTCATAGACTCAAAATCGAGTCAATGGGCATATCGGATAGGCGTGAACGCCCGCCAAGGGCTTCGAGCTCAAGTACGACCGAGGTACCAACGACATGGGCGCCAGCACGTTCGAGGAGCGCACGGCTGGCATTCACGGTGCCTCCTGTGGCTAGTACATCGTCAACTATCAACACTCGCACACCCATGACGTCAATGCCCTCACCGGGAAGTTCGAGTGCAGCCGTGCCATATTCGAGTGCATATTCCTCACGCAGTACAGGCGGAGGTAATTTGCCTGCTTTGCGTACGGCGAGACATCCGGTACCAACAGCTTTAGCAACCGCAGCACCAAAGACAAACCCACGAGCATCTAGCCCAGCTATTAGCTCAGCCTTATGGGTTCGGGCCACATCTGCCATGTGGTCGGTGAGTAGTTGAAAACCTGTGGCGTTGGCCAGCACGGGGGTAAGGTCTCGAAAGAGTACGCCGGGTTCGGGAAAGTCGGGAACCGACCGCATTAGGGCAGTAATCGCTTGTTGAGCAGAGGTATAGAGGGGCATTTACCAGTCCTTGTCAGTTACTTCGCCTGCGAGGGCAGCTTCACACTTCAGGCGTTGTCGAGCTAAAAACTCGCTCAATGAGCGCGGCGTGTCAAGATAGGCGCGCACATCAAGTTCTAACGTGATCGTGCCATCCCAGCCACTGTCGCCAACATGTCGCAAAAAACGTGCGAGTGGGAGGACTCCAGAGCCAAGCGGTGCGTGACTGTCTACCCCCTTGCCGTAATTGTCGGCCACGTGGAGATGCACGATCTGGTCACGCAGTTCGTCGAACATATCAAAGAGGTCAATACCTGATACCGCAGCATGGCTCGTGTCCATGGTCAGATGTTTAAATGGACGCATTTGGTCAATCGTGATGACCGCAGCGGCGTTGACTCCGTGTGCTGGGTAGAGGTTTTCCATGGCAAAGAAGACCCCTGTTTCAGCTTCTAGCCGATCCACGTTGTTAAATAGCCACCGCATACTCCACGGTTCAAAGCGAAACGGGCTGTGGGCGATCATGACCTTGGCCCCAACCTTTTGGGCAAGCCGCATGGACTGAATGCACTTTGTTGAGTACGCACCCATGAGATGCCGTTGTGCAAGGAGAAATGGCCCGTGAATAGCGGCCACGTCTAGTCCGTAGGCATTTGCAGCGCTTTTAATGCGTCCAGGATCATGAGTGGCACGATTAAACCCGGACATAACTTCGACGCTTGAAAAACCAGCCTTCGCAATACAGCGCATGACCATCGGCAACGGGGTAAGGACAAGCGGACCAGTAGCCGCAAGAATCTCAGGAGCCATACCTCTAAGCTAGTCGGGCACATTGACTCTAGCTCACCCTCAAGTAAAGGTTGAATGAGACACTATGCTCGTAGTAGCCGTTTTTGCACCTAGGCAGGGGTAATCGTGAAGAATTATTTTCCAATCATGCTGGATTTATCCGGCACGCCAGTGTGGTGTGTAGGTGGTGGTGAAATGGCTGCCGCCAAGGTTGGCCCGATGATTGACGCCGGTGCGCAGGTCACACTCATTTCCCCCGAGGTTCATGAACTGCTCCAAGAACGGGTAGCAGAGATCATTCCGCGTGAGTATCAAACGGGGGATATCAAGCCAAGTAATCAGCCTGCCCTTGTGGTGGCTGCCTCTGATGTGCGTGAGGTCAACGCACAGGTCAAAGCCGATGCCGACGCCCTTGGGTTGTGGTGTTTACGTATTGACCAGGCGGGAGATATGAGTTTGCCTGCACGGGTTCCTGTTGATGACTTGACGGTCGCCGTTGCTACTGGTGTACCAGCGTTGACAGCTCGCCTTAGTGCCCATCTCGCCCATGATATTGACCCAAAGTGGGCCGAAGCCGCTGAGGTGTTGCGTGAGCTGCGTCGAGATGTTGACGTTCGTAAAGCGTTGTCAGCACTACCGCAAAGTGAACGAGCCGCCAATTGGCGGTTAACGGTTGACGCAGCCCTTGATGGCGAGAATGATCGCTTTGCGCTCTTGCGTATTTTGACTGGTTTGGAGTACTAGCGCGCCGCTGAATGGGTATTCGTGGTGCACTCGGTGGCACATGCGGTTTGACCCCCGTCCATTTATCCCGATATCCCTCCATCAGTTAGCGCTAAGGTTTGCCTACCCATAGCTCCAGTTTCGAAAGCTATGATTATCGTAATATGTATATACGAAAGTATATACATATCAAAACACCGACAAACGAAAGGCAACCATGTCATATATAACGATTAATACTCTTGAAATTCCGAAAGGCGCTGAAGAAGTATTAGAAGGTCGCTTTCGTGATCGCAAGCATGAAGTGGATAATGAGCCAGGGTTTTTAGGATTTCAATTATTACGCCCCGTTGAAGGTACGGAGCGTTATTTTGTGATTACTACGTGGGAAACTAAAGCACACTTTGATGCCTGGATGGTGAAGCGCGCAGAGCGAAAAGCCCATGAGCCCCAAGGGAAACCAGCGCCTATAACCACAGACCACAAGATGATGCAGTTTGAGGTTGTAGACCTTTAATAAGGCTTACTTAAGTATTAAAGAGTAAGGATTGCCTTAATAAATACAGGTTTGTATTAGGCTTACTTAATTCTTTTTATCTATTGAATTAAGTACCAACATGGGCGTACTCTTAAGCACATAAGAAATCAATTTCTAAGTGAAAAGAGTCTGATCATGTCTGCCACCCTTACCTCCTGCTCTGTAAGCGATTGCGCCTTTAACCACAATGGCTGCTCCGCTCCCGCCATCACGATGGGCAACACCTGCTCTACTTTCTCGGTGCTGGATATCCTTGCCGGCCATGAAGGTGTTGATACCTCTGTAGCCACCTGCAGCCGCACATCTTGTGCGCACAACGACAAGCTGATCTGCACAGCCGATGTGGTTACCGTCGGTGGCAACGTTGCCTTCTGTGAGAGCTTCTCCGCTCGCTAAGCCACGGCAGGACTTGCTCATCTGATTTACGTATACCGCAAAGACCGCCCGTTTTGGGCGGTCTTGGTGTTTTTCCTGCAACGGTGCTATGTGCATGTAGCACGAAACGGTTAGAGGCTGAACACCGCCAAAAATGGTTCCCAACCGCTCACCTCAACGACTCAAAGAATGGCGCCAGGTCGCCAGGCAGCTGCCTCAGGGTTGGCGGCGGTTAATGTGGCTACCTCGGTAACAAATGCCTGCGCCTGTGCGCTGGCTTGGCCGGTGAACGCCGACGGGTTTGCCAAGATGGCCTCAATTTGGGCTTCATCAAGTGGGAAGGCTGGGTCTTGTCCCAGACGGGTAACCAGGTTATTCGGCTCGCCTTCACGCATGGCCAGTGCCGCAGCAACTGCATGGGTTTTAATGACCTCATGGGCTTGTTCACGCCCGGCCCCTTGTTGCACCGCCTGCATCAACATGGTGGTTGTGGCTAAGAAGGGCAGCGTACGATTGAGCTCTGCGGCAATCATCCCGTCAAAGAATCCAAGCCCACCAAGGACGATGAGGAAGGTCGCCATGAGGCCGTCGATAGCAAAGAAGGTGTCTGGAAGGACAACCCGGCGAACGACCGAACATGACACATCTCCTTCGTTCCATTGGTCACCAGTGATGTGGGTGGCCATGGTGACATAGCCGGCCAGGATTGAGTGAAACCCATTGATGCGTTCACACGAGCGCGCATTCATCTTGTGTGGCATGGCCGACGAACCAACCTGGCCAGGGAGAAAACCCTCAGTCGCGAGTTCTTGACCGGCCATAAGGCGTATGGTGCGCGCAAAGTTTGCTGGGCCGCTGGCGAGTTGGTGCATGGCGGCAACCACATCAAAGTCGATTGAACGTGGATACACCTGGCCGGTATTCGTTAAAACCGTTGAAACACCAAGGTGCTCAGCAACACGATGCTCTAATTCACTTACCTTTTCAGGCGAACCCAACAACGTTAGCATGTCGGCTTGGGTACCCACGGGGCCTTTAATACCGCGAAGAGGATAGCGCGCAATCAGATCATCAAGCCGGTTAAGGGCATACAGTATTTCCTCTCCGGTATTGGCCAGGCGCTTGCCAACCGTTGTGGGCTGCGCGGGAACATTATGGCTCCGAGCGGCAAGTACCGTGTCCGCATGTTGGGCTACCTGGTCGGCAAGCACAGCAAGGGCAGCAATAACCCTGGTACGAATGACGTCGAGTGACTGCTTAACCTGCAGTTGCTCCACATTTTCCGTGAGGTCACGACTTGTCATGCCCTTGTGGATCTCTTCAAACCCGGCTGCGGCGTTATAGCTTTCAATCCGAGCTTTTACATCGTGTTTAGTGATGGCTTCACGTGTCGCAATATCATCTAGGTCGATATCATCCACATGCGCTTCATAGGCTTCAATCGCACCCGGCTTAACCGAAACACCGAGCGCCTGCTGGGCCTTCAACACCGCAATCCAGAGCTGACGCTCTGCACGAATCTTTCCTTCGGGGCTCCAAATAGCTTGCATCTGGGCGCTGGCGTATCGGTTTGCGAGAACGTTTGGGATCATGCCGCCAGTTTAGGAGGATATATGGTGTTGGGTTTTAGCTAAATAGGTTGAAAGCCGCAGCCAGGCCGGCGAGTAGGTTGCCGGATGCGTGGATGATCCAGCTGGGGAGGATAGAACCATCAGCGAGGGATTCGTTCACATACGCCATAACAAGAGCACCGAGCATGGTGGCAAAGCCCACACCGAGGGCGATGAGGGTGTCGGGAAGAATGGCGTACACCATCACCAGGTGGAGAAGACCGAAGATTGTGGCCTGGATGGAGTTGCCGGTTTGCAGACCAAAACGGGCAATGCACCGCTTGGCTAGGAAGCCACGGAAAAAGAGTTCCTCACTGAGGCCAGTCTGAATGATGGCAAATATTGCGATATCGGGAATCGCAGCGGCCCCTTTGCCGGCAAATGCTTGGGTTGCCGTGGCTTCACCGCCAAGGCGGCTTGATAGTAGCAAGAATGGAACTGCGAGGAGTAGTAATGCGCCGACTATCCAAAGCCAGATTGAAGGTGTTGGTTTGAACCATTGAAACCCGATCCAATGAAAGAATGTTGTTTCTTTCCGGGCCGTAAACGCCCACCAAATGAACGGAATGAGCGCCGCAATTGCAACTTGAATAACCGCAGACGAAAACAGTTCCATGCTTATGAATTAAACAAGGTGTTGGAACAGAAGCACAAATACGCTTCTAGTCCAACACCTTAATTGTGTTCAATTACTGCCAGTCGGTTGCCATGTCCCAGAGGCGGTTTTCGTTGGAGTAGGTGGCTTCACGGGTAAAGCGGGCGTCACGGGTTCCTGTTTCAATCGCGTAGATGGAGCTTGATGCTGCCATATAGAGGATTGAGCCGTCTGCCCCACCAAAGGCGATATTGCCGATACGTTTAGGTACCGGGATACGGCCGATCTCGTCACCGGACGGGCTAAAGATGATGACCGCATTTCGCCCTTGGTCGAGGTTGTCCGACTGTGTGCACCAGATATTGCCGTGCTCGTCGATACGCAGCCCGTCTGGTACACCTTGGGTGATTTCAACGAAGTCTTGCCCGTTCTTGACGCGCAACCCCTCCACCTCATAGACACGCACATGGTGGCGGCCATAGCGCCCATCGTGGGTGAGCAGCGCAGAATCGGCCACATATAGGAGGCGTTCATCTGGGCTAAAGGCCAGCCCGTTGGGGTCCACCATATCAACCACGACCGGGCGCAGATGACCGTCTGTAGTGTAGGCAAATACGTAGTGGTCACCGTATTCACGCCGCCCAGGGTGCCCTTCCGGGGTTACTAACATGCCATAGGACGGGTCGGTGAAAAAGACGGTGCCATCACTACGAACCACGATGTCATTGGGTGCGTTCAGCCGGTGCCCGTTAAACCGATCAACGAGCACATCAATTTCTCCATCACGGTCACGCTCTACCCGCCGCTTACCGTGGGAGCACTGCAGGACCGAACCATCAATATCAATCGTACGACCGTTGGTGTGGTCAACTCCCTCACGGTATTTCACCGTTTCATTTGTGGACGGATCATGGTCCCAGATGCAGTTTCCGATTACATCGGACCAACGCAGCACCCCTTTGTTTGGCACCCAGCATGGCCCTTCAAACCATGTGCCCCCTTCAAAAATCTCAGTCAACCCCTCAGGGTTTGGAACTAGAGTTTTGAAATCTGTCGTCATCAGCGTTCCTTTCAATGTGGTCTTTCATCCTAAGAACCGCTGGTCACGTAATGCAAACAATGAGGGAATGCTGTATGGCCTCCTTATTCAACTACTGGGTACATGCGGAGTGTAATCCAGTAGGCGAGAAGCCCCGCTCCCGCACTTGCGAGGGCATATATCAGCTTAACGATTGCACTCGTATCTGAATAGGCACCCAGCAAAGCTGCAATCGCAAACCCTACACCGAGTAGCAGCATGACCGGCCATGGAAGATTTGAAGTTTCGCCTTTACGGCTTTGTTTATCTCTAGCTAAAGCAATGCCGGCACCCACCCATGACAGCAGATACAAACCATACAGAGTGATTACAATTGAACTATCCATCTCAACCCCTTACTTAGTGTCTATGTGTAGATTACAGTTATGTACATAACACATTCCAGTACCTAATAATGCCTTTGAACCTATTTTCCAAAATTTCGACAATAGTTTTATCGTTCAACATTGCCTCATGAACGTCCAATTGTCGAAAACGCTTTTGTTCAATGATGAATGCTATGTTTTCATCTCCGTTTTCTGATAAGGAATAATCTAGGAGCAGTACACAGCTATATTGAGCCGATATCCAGAGCGACTGTGCAAGTTGAATCCCTGGATACCGGATAGGTTTCACTGCGCACTTGCGTTATGCCAACACAACGCCCCTAGGATTGATGGAGTTTGAATTACTCAAGCACATGCTGCGCATTAATGACAACAGCGGGTTATTTTACGATCTCTCGAACAAGTAAACCACACCCACCGAATCCAAGGAATTCAAATAGTCCTAATCCTAGGAATGAGAAAATCTTTCCAGCATGTTTTCTCTGAGCCGCAGTCAGTGAGTACCTCGGGAGCTTTTTACCCCAATTCCCTAACTTTTTCCTCAATGTATTGATGGAGTACTTCAAAAAGGATATGGCAGCATTTTTCAATCCACCGAGTGCCTTTACCGCCTGGGCTACGACCTTTGATCTATTGATGAGATTGCGAAGGTTCGCAAGTACCTTGCCAATCTTGATGGGAGTGAAGGCAATGGCAATCTCAACAGCACATTTGGCCACAGTTGCGGTCCACCACCACCAGGATGGATCTGCAACAATCGGGAAGGCAGCATCAGTGGTATCAATATGCTGGCGGACGGTACCATCACCGAGCACTTCATAGGTCGTTTCGAGCTTTTTGCCTTTCGCATCAACGGCCCAGGCCTTACCAATCTTGCCTTCGACTTGCCCCAAGGTGTCGCGGATCGATACGGTACCATCCGCCTCGGGTGAAAGTGCATACCCATTGGGAAGATCAGTTGAAAAATCAACATATGGCGTCTCGGGTGAGTTCAAGATAGAGACAACCTGACCACCCATATCTTCAGTTACTTGAGAAACAGAGACAACACCGGTATGCGGGTTCTTCGTTTCAACAACATCGCCGTGTTCACGAGTTGTAATCGAATCTTTGGCCGCAAGTGAAATAGTGCGCCCATCATTGCTGGGATGTTTCAGCTGCACGGCACCAGACTCAGCACTGACATCAGGCAGGGTTTCAATTGCAGCTTGACCGCCTTCGATATTGGCTTGAATCTCACGGTCACTCATTACTGCACGAACTTCATCAACATTTGTTGCCGGGGCAACAAGCTCCTGGAGCTCGTTACCCAGCGTTCTGAGCCCCTGACTGTTATCACCATCGAGGGCATCAACATGCTCCAGGATAAGATCGCGAGCAGGGTTCGTTTTTGTTTCAGGTTGCGACGCAGTGGCCAGCAACTCTTCTTCACTCATCCGCTGCGTTTCAGGGTCAACCCCTTCCATGAGGATAGACTCAATAGCTGCTTCTGGGCTGTCTTGGATCGCGTCGGTACTGTCTTCGGCCAGCGCTGGCCCTGCAGTTCCAAACACCACACCAGCTGTTGTAAACACAGCTACAGCGGTCATGAATTGTTTATTTAAGAATGGCATATTCATCCCTTCGTGTAGTTGGTTTTCCAATGCCATGGCCGAACGTAAAGAAGTTTCAGGCAATGAAACAACGACCTTCACGAAAAGAAAAGGCAAACAACGTAAATGCAAGCTTGAAAAGCAGCAAATAAACGTAAAGTAAACTTATTTCTTGATATATATTCTCTTCAATATGAGAAGAAAAAACAATAACTACACCCTGTAATTATAATTATTGTGAAATTAGCTACATCTTTACATGTTCTTGCCATAATATCCTGTGCTTTAGGACAGGATATTATGGCAAGTTGCTTTTACCTATTTATCACATAACGATGGTCGATACGCACCAATCGAAGCAGTGTGTACATACCAGCCAAAGCGCTACCAAGTCAGCGTGCAATCATGTCCTATTCGATGCGAGAAAGGTCTGCGGTGGCGGGATCTACGCCCTTTGTTTTGGTAACGAGCTTATGTCCAGCCCAAATCGCAAGGAATGCAATACCGCCGATATAGGTCGATAACACCCCAAGGAAGGTGGCATTTCCGGTGAAAATCTCAAGGTTCTGACCAGCAATAATGGCCAGCACCATCAACAACGCCACGATTGGCCCGGCCGGATAGAGCTTGGACCGGAATGGGAGTTCGCTTACAGCATGGCCTTGGGCTTTAAACGCTTTGCGGAACCGGTAGTGTGACCAAGCGATACCAGCCCACACGATGAAGCCAGCCAAGCCACTCACGTTGATAAGCCAAATATAGGCCGCACCATCACCGATGAGGGAGGTAATAAAGGCGAACGCACCTACTGCGGTTGTAGCCAATAGCGCAGGCATCGGTACTCCACGCCTATCCACCTTGGCAAAGAACTTTGGGGCTTTACCGCTTACCCCCATGGCATACAACATGCGTGATGAAGCGTACATACCCGAACTCCCCGCAGACAAAATAGCGGTGAGGATAACGGCGTTCATCAAGGTTGCGGCACCTAGAATGCCGGCACGTTCAAAAATCAGCGTGAACGGAGAAGTTGCTACCTGTTCGATGTCAGCGCTGAGCAGATTGGGATCGGTATAGGGCAATAAGAACCCAATGACGGCGATGGCGCCAATATAGAACAAGGTGATTCGAAAGAATACCGAACGAACTGCCTTAGGGATCGTCACATCAGGGTTTGCCGCTTCACCAGCGGCCACCGCGAGCAGTTCTGTTCCCTGGAATGAGAAGCCGGCAATCATCATGATTGAAAAGGTGCCTAAGAACCCGTTCACAAATGGAGCCTCACCCATCACCCAGTTACTCACGCCCGGTGATGACCCTCCAAGAATGCCAAGAATCATCAACAGGCCAATACCCAAGAACACCACAACGGTGACGACCTTAATAAGCGCAAACCAAAACTCGCTTTCACCAAAGCCGCGCACGGTAAAGGCGTTCATTAAAAAGAGCAGGGTTAAAAATAGTGCCGACCAAATGATCGCCGGTATGTCAGGGAACCAGTAGCGCATCACGACCGACACAGCTACAAGCTCAGCAGCCAGGGTGATCGCCCAGTTAAACCAATAATTCCAGCCCATCGCAAAACCAAAACTCGGGCTTACCCAACGTGTTGCCCACGTTTCAAAACTCCCCGATGCGGGGAGCCACGTTGACATTTCACCCAGCGACTGCATCAGGAGGTACACCATCACCCCGATGGCGGCATATGCCGCCAGGGCACCACCGGGACCTGCCTGGCTGATAGACCCACCAGAGGCCACTAGTAGCCCTGTTCCGATAGCCCCACCAATAGCGATCATGTTGAGATGGCGAGCGCCCAGACTGCGCTTCAAGCCTTGTTCCTCACCGGCATCACCATTAGCCACCCCTGACATGGGCGGGTTGGGTGATGTATTGGCGTGTGTATCCATATTGTTCTCCAGCCGGACGACACCGGTGTTCTGCCATGTGGTGGGCAATCGCAATTAAAACAAGGTAAAAGACACTATCTCAATCGCACCGTTTGGCAGGTCAGAACCGGATGATTATGAACTAAACCAGCGGGTAACACAGCGTGTGAATACCGTTAGCCACACCCGTTGATAGCAAGAACCCCGGGGCCAGCACGCTCACCCGGGGTTCTCTTCGATACGTTGGTATTACACCGTGGGATATTCGGCAATATCACGCCTGGCATGTTTGCCGTCAAACTGAATCGTATCAACAGCGTCATATACCGTCTCACGGGCATCACGAATCGAACTGCCAAGGGCAGTTACGGCCAATACGCGTCCACCTTTAGTGACAAGCTGTCCATCCTTTGTTGCAGTTCCTGCATGAAAGACCGCTACATTATGCACCTGATTAAGGCCCGTGATGGGGAGGCCGGTCCGATAGTCACCGGGGTACCCACCTGAGGCAAGTACGACGGTCACCGCGTCTCGCGGGTCAATATCAAGGTCCCCTATCTCGTCCAATCGACCTTGGGCACAGGCAAGCAGCACCTCACCAAGATCAGACCGAAGTCGGGGCAAAATGGCTTGGGTTTCCGGGTCACCAAAGCGGCAGTTAAACTCAACCACACGCACACCCGTAGGGGTCAACATCAGTCCGGCATAAAGCAGCCCAATAAACGGCATGCCACGGCGAGCAAGTTCATCAATCACTGGCTGGGCGATGGTGGTTGCCAACTCATTGGCCATGGCATCATCAACCGCCGGCACTGGGGAATAGGCCCCCATTCCACCGGTATTGAGGCCCTGGTCTCCGTCAAATACCCGTTTGAAATCCTGAGCGCTGGGTAATGGTTTAACGGTTTTACCGTCAGACAGGAAGAACAAGCTGGCTTCTGGCCCGGTCATCATTTCTTCAACGACTACACGCGCACCAGCTTCACCAAAGGCTTCATCTTCCATGATCAGGCTGAGTGCATCGCGTGCCTCGTCGTGGGAATGACACAACAGCACCCCTTTCCCAGCGGCAATACCGTCTGCCTTCACCACAACCTGTTCATCGAATTCATGTAAGGCATCAAGGGCCGTTTCAATGTCATCACAAGCGATATAGCGTGCGGTATCTACGCCAGCACTGGCCATCACATCTTTGGCAAACGCTTTGGACCCTTCAATCTGTGCGGCCGCAGCCCCAGGCCCAAACACTGCAAACCCGGCATCACGCAAGCGATCAGCCACACCGGCCACAAGTGGTGCTTCTGGACCGATCACGACCAGGTCGGCGTGTACCTCACGCGCCAGTTCAAGTACCTGACCTGCATCTACTTCATTGATGCATTTAAGTTCAGCAATCTCACCAATACCTGGGTTGCCATTTGCACAAAAGACGTGTTCAACCGATGGTGAACGGACAAGTGCCGCAGCCAGCGCATGTTCACGCCCACCTGAACCGATAAGCAGTACCCGCATTAGATCGTCCGTTCAAGGGTTTGGCGACGGGCCGGACCAACGCTGACCCACCGGATAGGCACATCCATCAACTGTTCAAGATGCTCAACATATCGCTTCGCATTATCTGGCAAATCATCCCACCGTTCACAGTGGGTGATGTCTTCCTTCCAACCCGGTAGCTCCTCATAAATCGGGGTGCTCTTGTGAATGGCGGTCTGGAAATCATCAGGGAAGTGCTCATACTCCTCACCCTGATACTCATAGGCACGACACACCTTCAGCGTTTCAAAATCACTGAGTACATCAAGTTTCGTCAAGAAATGTTCAGTCAGCCCATTAACCCGACCGGCATAGCGCGCTACCACGGCGTCAAACCACCCCACACGACGGGCACGTCCCGTGGTTGTACCAAACTCATGGCCAATCCGGGCAATCTTCTCCCCATCCGCATCAAAGAGCTCCGTGGGGAACGGGCCTGTACCAACCCGGGTGACATAGGCCTTAGTAATCCCGATCACACTGGTGATGTCCTTTGGCCCTAACCCACTTCCTGACAACGCCCCACCCGATACAGGATTAGAGCTGGTCACAAACGGATAGGTGCCATGGTCAAGGTCCAACATGGTGCCTTGAGCCCCCTCAAGAAGCACCGTTTCACCGCGTTCCATCCCTTCATGGAGGAGCTGCATCGTATTGCAGATATAGGGCTGTAAGCGCTCGGCATACACGGCGTATTCCGTCTCAATGTCAGCCGCTTTCATCGGTAACCGGTTATACACGCGGGTTAAAATCGCATTTTTCTCGCGCAGCACGGCATCAAGCTTCTGGCGGAAAATCTTCATGTCGTAGAGGTCTTGTACACGTAACCCCACCCTGGCTGCTTTGTCGGCATAGGTTGGCCCGATGCCACGCTTCGTGGTGCCGAGTTTTTGTTTACCTAGATACCGTTCCGTCACCGCATCCATCTCACGGTGATAGGGCATAATCAGATGGGCGTTACCACTAATCTTGAGACGCGATACATCTATACCCTGGGCAACAAGACCATCGAGTTCTTCAAGCAACACCCCAGGGTCAAGGACAACCCCATCGCCGATCACCGGAGTGACATCGGGATACATCACACCTGATGGAACGAGATGTAATTTCAGGGTCGTATCACCCACAATGATCGTATGGCCGGCATTATTTCCACCTTGGTATCGAACCACATAGTCCACCTGGTCAGCGAGCAGGTCCGTGGCCTTACCCTTGCCTTCATCCCCCCACTGGGTGCCCACAATTATGATCGCGCTCATGACAGCTCCTGGCTTGGTAACGGTTACGTTGTAAGCCTAGTCGCCTTCAGGGTGACGCGTTAGATCCCTTCCCCTTGACCCAATATCCACAGGCATGGGTCGTAGGCCACCGTTTTCGTGTCGGGTTTTATCGGCCGGTTCTTCGCTGGAATCCCAATCGCACTGTGGTGATCTGGCACATCATTGACCACAACCGCATTCGCGCCTACTGCGGAGTGGGTACCCAAGGTGATCGGGCCGAGCACTTTGGCACCTGACCCCACAACGACCCCGTCTTTTAATGTGGGATGGCGTTTACCCGGCTCTAATGAACGCCCACCAAGGGTGACCTGGTGGTACAACATGCAGTCATTCCCAATCTCTGTGGTTTCGCCGATGACAATACCCATGCCGTGATCAATAAAAAATCGGCGTCCGATTTTGGCCCCAGGGTGTATCTCAATTCCGGTAAGAAAACGTGCCCACTGCGAGTGCAGACGTGCAAGACCGGTAAACCCACAATTCCATAAGTAGTGACTGAGGCGATGGGCCCAAATCGCATGCAAACCTGCGTAAGACAAGGCCACAATGAACCGATTGGTGGCAGCCGGATCATTATTCATTGCAGCGTCAAGATCTTCGCGGAGGAGCTCAAACATATTCCCCCACCTTAATAGTCAAATGGACGTAAGCGGAGTGTAAACAGTACGATGCCTGGTCGATACCAAATTTTTAGAAGGGGAAGTAATGATTGATGTTCTCTTTGCCCAAGAGGCCGAGAAAGCAAGTTCCATACTCGACCTTGCAAGCAAACTCGTTGGTTCGAGCGCCAATTCGCTCTTTAGCTATGTCGTTATCGGGATGTTATTGAGCTGCGGTGCCTTCTTCACCATGATGACCCGTGGAATGCAGTTCCGGTTCTTCCCAGACATGGTGAAAGCAATCTTCAACTCACGTGGTGGGGCAGAAGGTGGCATCAGCGGGTTCCAGGCGTTTGCAATCGGCCTTTCTAGCCGCGTAGGAACGGGCAACATCGTCGGTGTTGCCATCGCTATTTTGCTTGGTGGCCCTGGCGCCGTGTTCTGGATGTGGCTGGTTGCGCTACTCGGCATGGCAACCGGTTTAGTCGAAGCCACATTGGCGCAGATGTACAAGGTGCGTAACCCAAAGGATCAAACCTTCCGTGGCGGCCCGGCGTGGTACATCCGTGATGGTGTTGGAAGTCCAAAACTGGGTGGAGTCATCGCCATTCTCGTTATTTTTGCATTCGGTGTTGCCTTTGAAATGATTCAGGCCAACACCATTGCGGCAACGTTTGAAGAGACCTGGAATATTGCACCGTGGATGACCGCCGTGTTCTTGGTCATCGTTTGTAGCCCCCTCGTGTTAGGTGGTATTCGCCCTGTGGCACGTGCCGCTGAAATGATTGCCCCAGCAATGGCACTCCTCTACATGCTTATTGCGCTCACCATCGTCGTATTGAACATTACCCAGGTTCCAAACATGTTTGCGCTGATCGTGGGTTCAGCCCTCGGCATCGGTCCAGCCGCAGGTGGGGTTGCCGGTGGTGTCACTGCTGCGATGCTAAACGGTGTCAAGCGCGGGTTGTTCTCCAACGAAGCTGGTATGGGTTCTGTACCTAATGCGGCCGCAACCGCAACCGTCGCCCACCCCATTCAACAGGGCCTTATTCAGAGCTTTGGTGTTTTTGCCGACACAATTCTGGTCTGTTCTTCAACCGCATTCATCATTCTTGTTGGTGGTCTCTACACCCCCGAAGCATCTGAAGAACTCGTTGGTGCAACCCTTACTCAACAAAGTGTGGCAGCCAACCTGGGCGGCTGGGCCATTCCTGTCATGGCTATCCTGATCTTTGTGTTTGCGTATTCGTCCATTCTTGGAAACTTCACCTACGCAGAAGTAAACGCTGACTACTTGGGCGGGGGTAAGGGCAGCAACAACTTATGGCTCCGTCTCCTTGTCATTGCAAGTGTTGTTGCTGGTGCGATGATCAAAATCGACCTGGCATGGAACCTTGGTGACCTCGCTCAAGCCATGATGGCAACCGTGAACCTCATTGGGCTGTTGCTCTTGTTCCGGGTGTTCCAGGGCGCACTCCGCGACTATGAGTCGCAGCGTCACCATGTGAAGGAGAATAACATTCACGACCTGGCGTATCGTGGCGTGGATAATGAGCATATGGAAGCCGACTTGCCAACCGATGTGTGGACTCGTACGGATGGGCTGACACCTATCGCAGTCCACGAAGATGACGACGACCGTTCTGCCTAGAACTACCGCGTTATAGAGTGACCCCTGGCTTGAGCCAGGGGTCACTCTATTTGTGATGGCTTGTTCACATCCGCACCTACGACCACTTGCCCTTCACTGTGATTGGCCTGGCCGTACCTCATTTACTAATAAGCCCTGCCCTGACCCGACTGGCTAAGGGCAACGGGGGTGAGATGGCTAATCAGCCAAATGCGCATATAGCGCACTGGATAAGTAGCGCTCACCAAAGCTGGCGATGATCGCCACAATCGTTTTGCCTTCGTTTTCTGGTCGAGCTGCTTCACGGAATGCCGCCGCAATCGCCGCACCTGAGCTAATACCCACCAAGACACCTTCGTGGGCTGCCACAAAACGGGCGGTTTCAAGCGCAGTATCACTATCTACTAACTCGATGTGTTCATAGATGTCAGTATCGAGCACATCAGGTACGAAGCCCGCACCAATACCCTGGATTTTGTGTGGTGAAGGTGAACCACCAGATAGCACCGGACTTTCTACAGGCTCAACAGCCACAATACGGATGTCGGGGTTTTGTTCTTTCAAGAACTTACCGGCCCCCGTGATGGTGCCTCCCGTTCCCACACCACTAACCAGGACATCAACCTTGCCGTCGGTATCACGCCAAATCTCTGGCCCGGTTGTCTTGTAATGCACCGTGCGGTTGGCTTCATTCTCAAACTGGCGAACGAGGACACCACCAACTTGCTCAGCAATTTCATTTGCTTTGGCGATGGCTTCTTTCATGCCGCCAGCAGCACTCGTTAATTCCAGTTTCGCACCAAAGGCACGAAGCAGTGCACGACGTTCTTTGCTCATTGATTCAGGCATCGTGAGGATAACCTGATAACCCTTTGCCGCCCCGACCATTGCCAGAGCAATGCCGGTATTACCGCTGGTCGCTTCGACAATCGTGCCACCTGGTTTAAGCGCCCCAGCAGCTTCTGCCGCTTCAATCATGGCGTTGCCAATACGATCCTTTACGCTGGCCGCCGGATTGAAAAACTCCAGTTTGGCTACAACACGGGCACGAACGTCGCTGGCATCAACACCGATACCTTCGGGAACTGTATGCAGCTCTACCAAAGGGGTATTCCCAATCGTTTCAAGGATGTTGTTATAAATGGTCATTCGCCCAGACTAAGGATTCCTTCACTATTGATATGGTGAAAATAGTGTTTTTGTATTTGAAGGTGATTACTAGGGTGGTGAGCTATGGACGACGTGGATGTCACCGTGGTATTGCCGGCCTATAACGAAGCCGGTCATATTCTGAACGAAATAGAACGTATTAATGCCGGGTTTGCGGCTTCCCCCTATACCCACGAAATTTTGCTTATTGATGATGGCTCTACCGATGACACTGCGGCCATCGTTGCAGGGGCGCCCCATGTCCGTTTGGTTCGATTCAACCAGAATCGGGGAGCAGGGGCGTCTCGCCGCTACGGCACCCAACATGCCCACGCCCCCATCGTGGCGTGGACCGATGCCGATATGTCCTACCCCAATGAGCGCTTGCCTGACCTCGTTGCTGCGCTTGAACGTTCCGGTGCCAACCAGATTGTCGGTGCGCGGCGCACGGAAGAAGGAACTCATAAGTGGGCTAGGATTCCTGCGAAGTGGGTGATCAGAAAAATCGCTGAATCATTGAGCCGTTCCTCCATCCCTGATTTAAATAGTGGGTTTAGAGCCTTTTACCGCAAGGATGCGTTGCCGCATCTCTGGTTATTACCCGACGGGTTTTCTTGCGTAACCACCATTACATTGGCCTTTTTATGCAATGGTCTGACCGTAGAATACTGGCCCATTGACTACGCTAAACGGGCTGGGAAAAGCCATTTCCGTCCCATTGGAGATGCCTATCGCTATATCTTGCAGGTATTGCGGATGATTACGTTTTTTGCCCCACTTCGAGTGTTTGCGCCTCCGGCGTTGTTCCTCTTGTTGCTGGGTCTGGGCAAATTCCTCTTTGACATCATTGGTGGGCTTATTCGAGACGGCGATCCCTTTCGGCTTGCCGCGAATACCGTGCTGTTTATCGTCACCGGGTTACTGTTATTCGCAATCGGTCTGCTTGCGGACCTCATTGTTCGAGTTGGCCAACGGGTCAACGAACCGGACAACAACACCGTTTAGATCAGGAGGTTTTGGTGAGCAATATTGTGACGGGTAACCATCACCCGAAATATGGCGGGATCCACACCAACCCTTGTATTGGGGTATTGACAAACCGCTTTGTTCGCCACCTTGAACGGATGGTTGATACGGTCTCACCTATCCCCGCCACTATCCTCGATGTGGGCTGTGCAGAGGGCACGGTGGCCCGTCGGCTTGCGCAACTCACCGGTGCATCGGTTACTGGATTTGACCTTCCTGACACCGCCATTGAATCAGCCTGGGCAAATGGTCCTGGCCTTTTGGTGACCGGTGATGCACACGAGCTGCCCTTTGAGGACAACCACTTTGATCTGGTCCTTGGCCTTGAAGTTCTCGAGCATGTGGCCGACCCGCATCAAGTGCTCGCTGAGATGGTACGAGTTACGAAGGGCCCACTCATCCTGAGCGTACCCAACGAACCGTTCTTTCGGATGGGTAATCTCTTAACTGGCCGCCATGTCCGTAGCTTAGGCAATACTCCAGGACATTGGAACCATTGGACACCGATCGGCTTCCAAGCACTCGTGTCTAAGCACGCTGCACTTGATGAGGTCCGGCACCCCTTCCCGTGGACACTAGTGCGTGCTTCTGCAGACCTCTAACGGTCTGCTGAGCACCTCACCTACTCGGGTGATGGCGCCTAATCGCCCATAACAGGTTCGTTATCGCTGGGAGAAGCTGAGGCCGGGCGAGGAGTGAGGGCGGCGAGGCCTGCCCATATTCCGTCAGCCACGGTGAGGGCGAGACGGCTGATTGCAATAACCACAACAGCGTGGCTCAGGTTCATCGCGGCAAGCAACCAGTACAACGCTGCTTCTCTGGGGCCAGCCCCCGCGGGTGCGATGATGATGATAAAGCCGATAACCCAGGCGCCGGCAAAACCCATCGTGAGCGGAAAGATATCTAGCTCTAGCAAGAATCGATCTGGGTTGAGGGTTGAGGTCAACACATAGAGATGGCCACCAAAGCACCCCCACATCACCATTGCCCAAATGATCGCGTGGATGGTTGCAAACCAACTCAAACGGCCCGGTAAGGGCGGCCGCTTAAAGAGCGCGAGGAGTCGGGCGGTCACCCAGCTCGTGATCTTAGGATGTAATACCACCAGGAACAGCAAACTGAAGAGTAATAACCACGGGTTAAATGAAGGTAGATCTAATGCGTCCGCCAGCGTAACGATACCCAAAGGAATGCTGATCGTTGTTCCTGTCACTACGAGAACCCACATGAAGAGTACTTGTGCCATCATGGCAACACGGATGGGCATCTTGATACGGCGAGCCACATCGGCTTGCATTAAGACAGGCCAAACGGAACCGGGAACATATTTCCCTAGCTGGGTGATAAAGAACATTCGGGCGCCGTCAGCCAAACTGATGTTGCCACCCAGTGAACGGATAATGCCATACCAAACCAGCCCACTACAACCAACACCTCCTGTGGCAAATGCGATGCTGTTGGCGATAGGAATCGGACCGAGAAGATGCAAGCCTGTAATCAGGTCATCAGCTTGAGTAACGAGAGCGTAACAAAAAGCAGCCGTGATCAAGAATACATAGCCATAGCGCAGCCATTGCCAGCCTTTTGCCTCAGTCATAGGCAGAGTATATCGACCAGATTGAAACCAATAGCCCTTGAGTCTTCTCTACACCGAAAGCTCGGGGTTGACGTTGGAAAGTAGATTGGGAGATGAACACTTATAAAGATAGAAAGGGAATACACCCATGAAAATCAGCAATCATCTCGATTTGCAACACGCAATAGACCAAAATGAGAAACTACTTGAATTGGATAATTCTATTAGTGTTCCCAACAGCATCAAACTACATAAAGGCCAAAAATTGTTCTCCAACAAGGAGAATATTTTTTTGAGCTTTATTGGCGGTGATGGTGTTGCATTGACTGGCGACAATGAAATATCAGGAATATCGATACAAACATCACCAGCTAATCGTGCCATCTATATTGATTCACCCGAAGTTGACCTTGGGACGATTCGATTAGAACATCTCACGGTTACTGGTGTTGTACAACTGCTCACAAGGGCTCCTAATAAGGTCTTGTCACTTGACCTATCCGATATAGACATCGTGTCAGCTGATGCTCGCCACTACCCAGAACGCCCGATGAAGTACGGGGTTAATGTGTACCAGGGAGCCTTAACCATTTATAACTTTAACCCCGAAGCAGAGAGCCGTATCACGCTTCATGCCGAACATATCGGGGTTGGCCGTGAGAAAGCCCCCGTCATTGGTAGCGGTATCTTTATCTCAGGGTTCAATGACACAGCTGGACCAGTTATCGTTGATAAATTAACGACAACTGGCGTCTACTCAAACGGCATGATTCCAACCGGACAACCAAACCTCATTACTGGCGGTATCTTCATTGTTTATGGTGTTGAAGCCAACGAGATTGTTTCCCTTAACGAAGTCAAAACCTATGGCACGAATGACATGGTTTTGGATGTATGGGGTAAAGTTAAAAGCTGGGTTGTCAAAGAAAACGTTACCAGTTATGGAGCGAGTGGTATCGGCTTTGTCAACTTTGGTGATGTTGACTATTTCAAATCTGAAAAAACCATTCAAACCTACGGCCTTGGCGCCCGAGGCTTTAATCAATACGATGGCACTATTAAAGATGCCTACTTTGAACAGATCACAACAGTTGGCAACGGTTCTATCGGGATGCAATTCAGCAAGCCAGTAGGCAATATCACCATTGGCAGTGGTATCAAGACACTCGGCGCAAAGGGCCAAACCCTCGTGAAGGGTGAAATCGTTGAGCTCAATGCTGATGCAATCAGTGTGTTGCACGGTGGGCTCATTGAAACACTCACCATTGATGGTGATGTGGTGACGTCTGGTGATCATGTTGTGAGCTATCACGTCAACGGGGGTGTAGTTCAGGCCTTGAAGCTCGGTGGCAAGCTTGTCGCCTCTGGTAACGGTGCCAAACCTGCTGTCATCGAACAAGACGGCAGCTCTGACACAACTGGGATTGAGGGCTATCTCAGCTAACCCGTGGTGCTAAACACCCCGGTACTGACCGAGCACACAAATAGAAACGCCATGCGGCGCCCATGAACCTGGGTGTATTCCAGGTGCGGGGCGCCGCACGGCGTTTAAGAATGGCGGGATTGGTTGCGTGGTATCCCTAGTGCGCCTTACCGGCTGGCACTAATCATCCACAGGTGCTTATCCAAGGTGGCGGCAGTCTGAATGAGGTGGTCCTGGCCGACCGGGTCAATGTCGGCGGCATCAATACGACCACGAATGTTCTGGCTCGCTGTCTTCAGCATCTGAGCGGTGTAATTCAACACATCTTCAACATCAATAGATTCAATTGGCACATCCTCAAATGGACGACCCTTGGCAACGGTGCCTGCCGTACCATCGGGAATCTGGCCAACCGTGGTGATGTATTCAGCAATATCATCACTGTGCACGCGAACACTATCGATAATTTCGTCTAAGTGCTCGTGCACATCCTTGAAGCGCTGACCAATGATGGTCCAGTGCAACTGCTTGCCGGTGAGGGCAATATCAATCAGCTCAACCAGTGTGGGCTGCAACAGATCATGGATTTTCTTGGCAACCTCTGAATCCACTGAATATTCAATCTTGGACATATGCACTCCTTAATGCTTTGCGACGTCGAACCTACGTTCAACTGGTAGGACCACAGTAGGCGGAGGCGCACAAAGATGTACAGAAAACTCTACTTACCTGATGCTTACCTAACGATCTGGTTATGTTTTTCGCCGTACTAATCCTCAGGTGAGGTTGGGTCGTGCATATCTACGATGCCCTCCGCCTCACGACGGATTGGTCCTCGATCAGGGAGATAATCCTCTGGTTGGGTTGGATCTACGGTGTCCAGGTCGTCCAATGCTGCTTGAAAATGAGGGTCCACAGGTTCCTCAGCTGGTTTAGGAAGTGCATTCAACCAGCCTTCCTCAGGGGGAGGCCCAACCGCCTCGATTTTCCCTGTCACCCCACCAGGTAACCCAGGAATAGGTGAATTGAGGGGGTCAAATGCTTGGTCCCAAGATGTTCGGTACCCGTGAGTTGTGGTTACGCGACCAGACGTGCCTATCGTGACTCGCTCACCAGGAATCCCAAATGAAATATTGGCACCACGGTGTCCAGAACGGACCTCTACACCAGGCACAATCGTCTTTTTGCGTTTACGATCTCTCCGCGACCTTGCCATGAGATTCCTCCAGATACACCCAACCGGTTATCCAAATCGCCCGGTGATGTAGTCTTCTGTCGCACGTTCACGCGGGTTATGGAAAATCGTTTGGGTTTCATCATACTCAACCAGCGTGCCTGGTTTACCAGGGCCTTCAAGGTTAAAGAACCCTGTCATATCACTCACACGGGATGCTTGTTGCATATTGTGTGTCACAATCACGATGGTGTACAGATCCTTGAGCACCGTAATGAGGTCCTCAATCGCCAAGGTAGAAATCGGATCTAGGGCTGAACACGGTTCATCCATTAACAACACGTCTGGTTGGACGGCAACGGCGCGTGCGATACATAACCGCTGTTGTTGACCACCAGATAAGCCGCTCCCCGGTTTGTGAAGGCGGTCCTTCACTTCTTTCCACAGGTTAGCCCCTTCAAGGCTTGCTTGTACCAAGTCATCGGCATCTGACTTGTTCATTTTGCGATTATTTAGCTTTGCCCCTGCAATGACGTTGTCATAGATACTCATGGTAGGGAAGGGGTTGGGCTTTTGAAAGACCATGCCAACCTTGCGGCGCACACTCACTGGGTCAACATGTTTGTCATAAATATTTTGACCCTGTACTTCAACAGACCCGTCAACCCTGGCACCCGGAATGACTTCATGCATTCGGTTGATGGTACGGAGAAATGTTGATTTCCCGCACCCAGACGGACCAATGAGCGCAGTCACCGCTCTCGGTTCAATCACCATATTGATGTTCTGGACGGCAAGAAAATCGCCGTAGTAGATGTCCAGGTCACGGACGATGATCTGATCAGACATACCTCAAATCCTATTTCTTTGGGGCAAAGTAGGCCGCAACAAGACGGGCGAGCAGGTTTAACGCCATAACAAGCAAAATGAGTACCAGCGCGCCTGCCCAAGCGCGTTCAATACCATGTTGAGGTGGAACGCCTGGCTGCATATAGCTGATATAGGTGAAATAGGGCAAGGTAGCCATACGACCACTAAACGGGTTGAGGTTCAATCCCACCGCAGTGCCAACCGTGACCAGTAAGGGTGCAGTTTCTCCAATCACACGGGCGATTGCGAGGGTGACCCCCGTCGCAATACCTCCTGATGCTGTTGGAATAACTACCTTTAGGATGGTTCGCCATTTTGGTACCCCAAGCGCATAGCTTGCTTCACGTAAGTCACGAGCAACAAGCTGAAGCATTTCTTCGGTGTTACGTACCACAATGGGAATCATCAACACGGTGAGGGCCACCGCACCGATGAACCCGGCTCTTGCCCCGACACCGTAGAAGAATGAGAGCGAAAACACGGAATAGGCGAATAGACCTGCCACGATGGATGGAATACCGGTCATCACATCAACGAAGAAACGGAGCGCCCGAGCGAACGTTCTTGACATTGGACTTTCATCGCCGTATTCAACTAAGAAGACTGCAGCAAGCACACCGATCGGGATAGAAATGACGGCGGTAACCGCCGTAATGATCAGCGTGCCCACGATGGCGTGGAAGGAACCGCCGAGCATGTCACCAAAAACCCCGTGCATGGTTTGGGTAAAGAAGGCCACATCAAATCGCGCCGCTCCATTCGTAATAACCGTTTGTAACACACTGATCAGTGGGAATAAGGCCAGAGCAAAGGTAGATACGATAATGCCGGTTGCCAGGCGATCTATCGCATACCGACGGCCTTCGATTCTGATTGAAAGTGGTAACAAAATACCGAGATAGATCGGAACCGCGAGGGCATACAGGGTGAATAGATTGAAGCTGTCGGTAATGGCGAGAAAACTCCCTGCGAGTACCAGTGCAATAATCAGAACGATCGACTGGGTGTAGTAGGGCAGCGACCGATGCTCCGTAATTTCAACCGGTCCTACCTGGGATGCCATCTCAAGGTGAGCATCCACCTCTGGTAACAGGCCGCTGTGAGAGGTTACGACCTGGCTCGGGAGGTGGGCTTCGGGGTCAAGCACGAATTCATTACGTGATCGTTGCGTCGCCATACCCTACCCTTTCACCGTCATTCGACCGACTATCCACCGTGAAATCGTGTTCACTAGGAGCGTCAGGACAAAGAGCACGAGTCCTGAAGCAATCAGTACATTCACATCTAGCCCACTAGATTCAGGGAATTGACGGGCGATATTGGCTGCGATCGTGTCCGCATTCTGCGTTTCAATCACACTCCAGTTATAGCGGCCGGTATTGGACAAGATAATGACAACCGCCATCGTTTCACCAAGCGCCCGCCCCAAGCCAAGCATGGTGCCTGCGATAACCCCTGACATCCCAAATGGAATGACAGCCAAGCGAATCATCTCCCAACGGGTTGCACCCAAACCAATGGCGGCTTCTTCTTGAAGGCGTGGGGTTTGCATGAATACTTCACGATTCGTTGCCGTCATAATCGGGAGAATCATGATGGCGAGGACAAGACCTGTCGTCAGCATCGTGCGCCCTGATGGGGATGGGTTTCCAGCAAAAAATGGGATGAATCCCAAGTAGGTGTGTAGCCACTGTTGTACGGGCACAACACCACCAGCGAGGACAGACGAACCCCACAAACCAAAAATAATGGAAGGGATCGCAGCCAAGAGGTCAATGATGAAGCCTAAGAAGGTACTCAGACGACGGGGAGCATAGTGGCTGATAAATAAGCCAATGGCGATGGACAGTGGGAGGGCGATGGCTACCGCAATGACCGCACTTTGCACAGTACCGAATACCAGTGGCGCTACATAGTGGATGAACCCTTTTCCACCGGGTAGGGATTCGGGGGTAGCGGTAATTGCCGGAACGGCTTGCCAAAGCAAGAAAAGGGCTACACCAGCCAGCAATGCCAAAATAATGGCACCAGACCCATAGGCCATAGCCGTAAAGATCGTGTCACCGAGATGTTTACGATCGGTCGCAATGGCAGCGCGAGCTGGTTGAAGGGTGTTACTCATTGCGCATCCTCAGCAAATAATGTGCCAGATGTTCTGGGCTAGGTCGTACACGTGGAATGCTGTGGTAGTTGGTGTTCTGTCATTCAGTCGGCCCAATGGTCTCGATCCCTTTCAGCGCCTGCTCACGCATACGCGCAGACAGCGGTGCCGAACCAGATGCAACAGCCGCAATGGCCTGGCCGTCTTCACTAAATACATGGGATAGGAAGGTACGTACTAGCTTTGCATCATTCCCATCCGAATAGGTTGGACAAGCCAGCTGATAGGCAACAAGCACGATCGGATAGCCGCCTTTGACGGTACGGTCAAGGTGCAAGCTGTAGTCAAACGGTGAAGCAGGCTGAGCGATACGGGGGCTCTGTTCAACAAGGGTTGCGGCACCTTGAGCGCTATAGGGTACAAACTCGTCCCCTACCTTGATTTTTACGCTCGGGAGTGCCCCTATCTGTGAGGCGTCGGCATAGCCAATGGATCCGTTTCCAGCGGCAATCGTTTGAACCACACCACTCGTCTGCTGGGCTGCTTCTCCTGGGAGAATGTCTGGCCAATTTTTATCTGGTGGGGTAGTCCAAATATCAGGGGCCGTGTCATGCAAGTATTCGGTGAATGTCTCGGTTGTTCCAGACCCATCAGAACGGTGAACTGGATTGACATAGAGGTCAGGAAGAGGAACACCGGGATTCTCCGCAAGGAGCTGAGGATCATTCCAGCGGGTGATCTCACCTGCAAAGAGTTTAGCCACACTATCTGGTGAGAGAGACAACTCAGAAACTCCTTCAATGTTGAAGGCAATGGCTATAGGGCTGATATAGCCAGGTAGCTGAATGAAGTCTCTGCAATGGTCCGGTAGCCGCTTGACTTCGTCGGTACTCAAGGGCGCATCGGTAGCTGCGAATGCGACGGCACCCTCAATAAATTGTTCTCGTCCACCGCCAGAACCCACCGGGTCATAGTTCACCGTTGCGGATGGATGAGCACCAGCAAACGTCGCAATCCAGGCTTGCATAGCTGCCGATTGAGACGACGCCCCAGCGCCTGCGATAGCGCCAGACAACGTTGAAGTACTTGTAGGGGTCGGTTTGGGGGTACCACCGCTCGTACAAGCACTCATACTCAGTACAAGCAGTGCCACGAGGCTCATGCCCTTCAGCGGGTGCTTGGTCAGCACGGCTTCTCCTTGTACACGTATTCCACCACCATTACGTAAAGAGCGTAAGTGCCCTTACCCGGAACAACTCCCCTTAAAAGTAACCATTAGATGAACTTACGGGAAACTCTCGCACCTTTGGATTGAACGGTGTAGGTCATGCATCCTTCTGCGTTCGATAGTGCACGGTTACATCAGTTTGATCTGTTTGCCCATCTGGAGCAGTCACGGTACGTGAGATTTTCACATTGGTACCACCACGTACGGGATAGGGTTGGCCGATACTCTGATCTACCTTGAAGTGCGGTGTGGACCAAAAGGTTACAGTCACGCTATTCGCAGTGGTCGTTGCCTCAACAAGAATTGAATAGGGCGTGTTATTGGTGAGTTCAAGGTTAACACCGGGATAGTCAATGGTGGCTTCACGCCCCCATGGGTAGCGGTCAAAATGGTAGGTGTGCGGTTTAAAGGTATTGATTTTGACCCCTGCGAACCACATAGCGTTAAAGAAGGTTGTGGCAAATTGAGAAACACCTCCACCAACGCTTGAAATAAGTTCGCCTTCAAGAATCGCACCACCTTCAACGAACCCCTTAGCCGCCGTGCGAGGCCCAACTGCATGGTTCAGTTCATAGCTTTCACCAGGAGCAATAATCGTGCCATTGACGAGTTCGGCAATGCGTTTGATATTGGTGTTACGTTGCTGACCCTCAGTAAAGAATGTTGTAAATGTACTCACCGGCTGGGTGATACCAAGCGCACGAAGGTCTTGTACGCTTGATTCTGAAACAGCAATAGGGGCTGTATGTTCTCCCCTGGCAAGGGCACTTGCTACACCATTCCAGGTCGCCTCATTATTGGGAAGTACACCTTGTGGCCCCGGCTCATACACCACGCTGCCAGTGATTGAGGCCACATCGGTAAGCTGCGCCTCGTTCGACCCTTTTTGTGGTGCAGGCGAACGGTCAACAACCCGTGCGCTTGCCCCTTCAGGTAAAACTGCCTTCCCCAAGAAGGTTGTGAGTTTACTGGGGGGCGGTGGTAACTGTTCGACCTGTTCAATACGGAGACGTTTTGTTGGGTCACCGGCTTCAGGGTCTGCATGCACAACCAACAGTCCACTCAGATCCTCCGATGCCAGTTCAACAACTGCATTCGTTTTTGGATTCGTTACCGTAAACGGGGTTCCGATCAGCCCGTTCAGTGCTTGAGCAGTTTGATCGACAATCTGTTGTGTGATTGCTGGTTCTTGTTCACGGACCTCTGGAGTGATAACCAGTTCCTCGGGCCATGCACTCGGATTGGTTCTGGCTTGGTCATTCAACGCCTCTTCTAGAGCCGTGGTAATAGCATCAGGTGTAACGATGCTCCCCTTTTCAGCTGCGAAGGTCCGAACCTCAGCACCAGAGATAGTGACATTGCCATTTACGGGTTCTTTGGTCAGTTCGTCAGCAATGCGTTGGACCGTCTCCATCTCACCGGTTCGATAGGTTTCCAACTCAACGGTCGCCGAACCAGACGTCAGTGCATCCACCCATGCAGAAAGCCCCGTATGCTGCTGGGCAATGGTAACGAGTAGCGCCTCATCGACGTGTATACCCAAGGACTGAACCGTGGCATGTTGCTCTTGCCCGTTTACTTCAATCTTTACCGGCTTTGAATGAATCTCGTGCGCAACTTCTGCGGCAACCTCAGTGGCATCTTCGGGTTTACTCAGTGGATGCCCAGCAATTGTTGTTCCAGGGGCAGGGTTTTTGACGGCGAAATATGTACCTAACCCAATTCCGCCGAGCACCATTGTGGACAAGGTGGTGGTGATGAGCAGCCGACGTGATTCAGTTCGCAAAGTGAGCCCTTAGCAGCGATGGATGGGGAATATCAAGATGCTACAAGGTCCAGCTCAGGTGATGTGGATTCCTTTACCTTCACACCAAGCATCAAGAGAAGTCCGAGCGCATTGACTGATACCAGCCCCAAAATCCCCCAATACTGCGATTGGTCTCCCGTTAATTCACGTCCGATGTAAAGCGAAAGTGCCCATAAGGTTGGCGACAAGAAACTAACCGCTCGACCGGTGGTGGCATAGAGTCCAAATACTTCGGTATGCATACCGTGGGGTGTAAGCGTAGTCAGGTAAGTACGGGCCGCAGATTGGGCCGGACCGACGCATCCAGCTAAGGCAAGGCCACATACCCAGAAGGCTATTTTCCCGAAACCATGAAGGAAAAATACAGCTAGCCCAAAGATAACGAGCAGGGATAAGCAGATAACAATCAGGCGGCGCGACCCGACCCGCTCATCGATCCATCCGCACCCAATGGTGATGATTCCGGCAACGATATTTGCCACGATGGCAAACAGAATGACCTCTGTTTCAGAGAAGCCGAACGTACCAGCAGCGATGACACCAGCAAAGGCAAAGATACCGGCCAACCCATCACGAAATACCGCACTCGCGATTAAGAACAAGGCGATATTGCGATGTTTAACCCAAATCACCTTCACAGATTTAAATAGCCGCCGGTATGCCGCTAATGGGCCTTCTCGACCCGTGCGTTTCAGTTGGGCACGATCATCATGCACGATGAACAGTGCTGGTAAACAAAATACGAATACCCAAATGCCCGTGAATACCATGCCTGACCTGATATTTAATGCACGGTCGGCCGACACGCCAAACCAACCAATATCAGGCAAGATAAAGCCCACCAGGAGGGCAACAAGGCAAATGATGGAGCCTAAGTAGCCTAAACCCCAGCCGAACCCACTCACGCGGCCATAGCGCTCTGGTGTTGTAATCATCGGCAACATGGCGTTGTAGTGCATATTGGCGATCTCGCTCACCAATGTGCCAAAGGCCAGAAGGAATAAGCCGAGGTAGAGACGCCCTGGCGTTACCCAGTACAGTGCAAATGTCGACGCCGTGATTAAGAACGTGGTGCTCCGCATCCACGTTGCATGGTTGCCGCGACGGTCTGCCTGCTGTCCAATCATTGGTGCAAGCAACGCGATGAACATACCAGTGATCCCAAGGGCCCAACCTAGCCATTCATCAGCACGAGCAGGAAAATACTCACTCGTCAGATACACCGTAAATACAAACGTAGTCACGATGGAGCTATAGGCGCTATTCCCTAGATCCCATAAGGCCCAGGACCAAACCTTTGGCGTTAACGTTCTCATTCTCTTAGACATTAGCGTTTCAAAGAACTGATGTATCGAAACTCGTGCATGTGTGCGAAAATCATTATCGTAGTTCAGGGCACTAAAACAGCGAAATTACCATGGAATACAACGAACCCTGCCATATCTGGCAGGGTTGACTGGAACGAGGTATCTCTCGTTACTCTATTTCGTCCTCAATATCACTATCATGCGATTGAGCCTCCTCAGACGAGGACTTTTCAACTGCGCTCGCACTATCCTCTGTATCAGGCTTGGCGGGATTTAACGGTTTTGGTGCTGGTTTCACCGGTGGTTTTGCAATGGGCTTTACCGGTGGTTTCGCACTTGGCTTATTACTTGATTGTGTTGATGGCTGGGGCTGCACAGTGGGTGAGGGACCAACCTCACTCACCTCTTCTCGGTTCCTGATCTCATCACTTGTTTGCTCAGTTGGTTCATCCGGTACCAGCACCGGTACCTCAACCACCTCAGTCTGGGCAGCAACCGGTTCAGAGGGCTTAGCTGACGGCTTTGTACTGGGTTTATTGGCAGGTTTCGCCGGTTCAGACACGCGCGCAATTTCGGTAACTGCCGGCTTCGGCGATTCTGTTGGTTTAATAAACTTGATGGGTACGACGTAGTCACTCGCTGTCTCAGCAGGAGCCGGTTCAGGATTAGCAGGTGCTACTGGCGTGGGAGGCACTCCAGGGCCGGTTAAAGGACCGGTAGTATCAACAGGCTTGGGCGCGGAAGCAACACGCTTCGTTTCAACTAACGCAGGCGGAATCTGAACAGCAACGGGGAGCGGTGCAACCTGTTCAAGGTGCTTTACCTCATCAATGGTTGCCAAACGGATACGTTCAACAGCGGTTGCATCGGTGGTCTCAACAAGAGAAGCCCCGATTTCAGTAACCAAGTTGGCGACAACCTCAGGATTGACCGGACCAACGTCACGAAGTTCTTTCAACCGTTCATTAGCGAATGATAGTTGAAGGGACGACCGGGATTCTTTGTCCGTTGCCATCGCAAGACGGGCCTGTTCGGTGCCACGCTTGATGGAGTAGAGCAAATCGCCCGGACGGCTGTGTTGGCTGGCCATGGCAATACCCGTCGAGGACATAGCCAACATGATCACAACAGACAACATGGGCGCGCCGGCCAAGGTTAAAAGTCGGCGTCGACCTCTTGGGGCAGACGGTTCCACTTCCTCCTCAACGTAATCAGCGGTTGCACATTGAGGATGTAGTTGAGGTTGAGGGTCAACTGCAAATAAAAAGTCGTCCTCACCGAGCCCCTCATGTAGGTCAGATGTTGCATCGGCTACGTGTTCTGAACCTGAGGCCTTTACTAAAAGCTGCTCGATTACCTTGGAATTATCGGCTTTCCCATTCCGACCGGAGGAGTGGTCAGTCCCGTTCGCGGATCGCCGTTCTTCCTGGACACGGCGCGCTTCTTGGTGGATAGACCACAGATGCCGAGACGCACAATCCATATCGACATGCACCTCAAAGGCATCAACAAACAGATCCGCTAATTCCGGATCTATGTCTTGAGATTTGAAGGATTCTGCCATACCTGTTCTTACTTGTGCGAAGGGATTGTGTGTGAGAAGACGACGCCGAGAACGAAAACGTTACGGGTTTGACTTTGGTAATTGTTCACTGGAAAGAACATCGGTCAGCATACGGTGCATCGCCCGCTCACCCCGATGCTGGAGACTACGAATAGCCCCTTCAGTCTTCCCAAGCGTTTCAGCTATTTCTCGAGCCCCTAAACCAGCGATATACCGTAATTCAAGGACCGTCCGCTGATCCTCAGATAGGTGCGCCATTGCAGCGCGAACAGTGGCTCGGTTCTCCTCGCGCAAAACAGAGTCAACAGGACCGTCCTCAAGACTGGCAACATTCATGTCGCCAAAGTCGCCGACCATACATTCTGGCCGTCGAGACACCTTGCGAAGATGATCCATCGCGGTGGTATACGCCACACGGAATAACCAAACCTTCATCGCTATCGCATCACCAGAAATGGCATGACCCTTACGAATCAACTTGATGAAGACTTGCTCAAGCAAATCTTCTGCAATCTGACGATCACGAATACGCGCAACCAGATACCCCAATAGTCGGTCCGCCATCACCGAATAGACCTCGCCTATAGCGTCAGGGTCTCCGGCTTTGACTCGCTCGGCACAACTATCACTAAATGGGGTATCCATACATCCGCTCCAGAGGGTGTGCCTCTAATAAATCGTGGAGACTATATATTGGCACACTCAAGCCTACCTTTAGTTATTAGACATGTACGTCTGATATATCTGGTAGCCACCATACTTCATTTCCCATCATCACGGGGCCGCCCACCGGGTTTTACTATCAACCAAATTGTGAACGGAACAGAATACTTAAGATTATTTGAAGTAATTTTGATTCAAATTGAGCAAATTAGTACTTTAGTATCTATGCTATAAAGCGAGTATCAAAGGATAAAGCTTATTAAGAATAATCCCTACTCGTCGTTACCAACTAATTACACACCGACAGGAATGAATCAGATGACCTCACAAGAACATGCTGTTGAACGCTACATGCGAGCTCTCAATGATCCTAAGAGCCTTGTTGATGAAACTGAAGTTTCAGCTATCGAGGACAAACTCGCAAAAGCGAACAGCCCTCTTGAACGTTTGCGTCTTCAGTCTAAATTACAGGATCTACGCAGCCCCTCTCTTGAAGGTTTAGAGGATGACTTCATTGCTAATGCTCAAGAATGGGCAGAAACTAATGGTGTCACCGTTGAAGCGTTCCTTGCAGAAGGCGTACCGGCGGATGTTTTGAATCGCGCTGGGTTTAAAGTTAAAACTCGTGGTCGCCGCAAGGGAACAGTTTCATCTCGTCCGCGTGCACCACGTGTATCAAAGAATGTTATTCGTGAACACATTCCCGCCAAAGGGTTATTCACTGTCGCTCAGCTTGTTGCAGCCTGCCAAGGGACAGAGGCAACCGTTCGCAAAACCCTGCAAGAAGAAATTGATGCAGGCAATGTTGTCGAACGCGGTATTGATGAAACCTACGAAGGCCGCGGGAAGGCACCAGTACGCTACGAGCACGTCTAAATGCACCCTGCACCATCGCTATTTGAGCGATTCCGCCTCAGTATTGCGAAACGTGCTGATGGTGATGGGGCGCTCAATGTAGTTGCCATACTGACCGGGGTAGCCACTGCCTTGGTCAGTGTTGCGTTATTAAAACTTATTGGTGTTGTTCACACCTGGGGGTTTGGTTCAAACCCATCGATTGCGACAACGTTGCTTGTTCCAATTATTGGTGGAGCACTCGTTAGTTTAGTGTTATGGCTTAGTCCTGGTTCTGGAGGACCAGGGACGTCTGAGACCCTTAATGCGGTTGCACGCAATACCCGACTTCCTGCGCACACGATTGTGGGTAAAACTGTAGCGAGTGCTATCGCAATAGGTACTGGTGCATCGGGTGGGCGAGAAGGCCCATCGGTTCAAATTGGGGCTACTATCGGTCAAGTTTTCAGTCGGTTTGTTGCCATGGATACAGAACAAACACGCACCATGATGGCCGCCGGAGCTGCAGCCGGTATTTCTGCGGCATTTAATGCACCAATTGCAGGCATGATTTTCGCTATGGAAGTGATAATCGGCGGATTTGCCGTGCGTAGTTTGCAAGCTGTTGTGGTTGCATCAGTTGTGGCGTCAGTTGTCGCACAAATGTTATTAGGTAATCCCGTGCACTACGCCGTTCATGGTGAATATGCCTTAAACCACCCGCTTGAATTAATTGGCTATCTTCTCCTTGGCCTCGGTGCGGCAATGATTGCACGCGCACTGATGTTGGCTCGCTACCACTCAGCCACATTCTTAAAACTTGATCACGTACCCACCGTCTTTAAACCGATTATCGCTGGGGCAGTGATCGGAATATTTGCCCTTGGGATGCCAGAAGTTGTGGGTATGGGAGATCATTTGCCGGCTCTGGCTAATCTCAGTCCATCAATCGGTACCAGTCCCCTCCTCACCTTCATACAGGGGGGTCCAACAACTGGCATAGCTGGCATTTTGCTTGTGGGTGTCCTCATTATCACCAAAATTATGGCATCCGGGGTTTCTATTAATCTCGGTCAACCGGTGGGCACATTAGCGCCCTGCCTCTTTATTGGTGCCGCTTGGGGAACGATGAGTGCACAAATCTTTGGCATCATTCTTGATACGGAGTCGGTCTCCCCTGGGGCATTTGCTGTGGTGGGTATGGCCGCAGTGCTCGGTGCATCTATGAAAGCGCCGATGACCGCTATTTTGCTGATCTTTGAGTTAACAGGTGCATACAATCTTGTGGTTCCCATGATGTTGGCCACGGGCGTCAGTGTGTTCCTCGCAGATCGGCTATGGAACCATTCAATGTTCACGTGGGCGTTATATGAAACAGGTGAACGCAAACTTGCACCGGAAACACAAGATGTACTCCAATGTGTTGGTGTAGAAGAGATTATGTCGGGGACGCCGCATACGGTGTCACCAGATATGACCGTTGCCGAGTTAAAAACGCTCTTTGCAGACAAGATGATTAATTCGGCACCCGTTGTCCAAGATGGCACCTTATTAGGCATCGTTTCTGGATCTGATATTCGTGACCATGCGGATCTCATCGCGCGTTCAGGGATCGACCAAACCTATGTAGATGACATCGCTACCCAACGCGTTACTACAGTCACCACAGCGGACATGGCGTGGACCGCAATGCGCCGAATGAGCCTACTTAACGTTGGCCGACTTCCGGTCGTGGACCCGACTGATCGTACAAAATTAATTGGCCTTGTCAGTCGGGCTGATCTTGTACGCGCCTATCAACATGGGTTAGTACGCTCACTAAGTGACCAGCAAGCACGTGAACAATCACGGCTTCGCAATCTGGGTGGCACGAGTTTCCGGGAAGCCGTTGTTCACCAGGATTCGGTTGTGGCCAACCGCACCGTGGCCACTATCTCCTGGCCCGTCCAGACCGTTTTGGTGAGTATCCAGCGAGATGGCGACGTGACCATGCCTAACGGGAATACCACACTGCTCCCGGGAGACACCGTTGTGTATGTTGCACCAACCGCTAGCGCTGACGCGGTGGAAGATCTCATCGCGAACCCATCAAAGGTTCATGACTAAGGTCCTCTTACTTATGAACAGGGTTGAATAACAATCGTTCCTCGGTTCGCTTCAATGGTGTTGCCTAACTTGTCCGTGGCAATTACCGTCATATTCAGCTCACCTGGTTCAGCGATGGGACCAAAGATGCCTTGCCAGATATTGTTTTGGCCGGTATCAGTCAAAACCTGGTTGTAACTCTTGCCTTCTGCGTTGTGTCCGGTGACCGTGACTTCACGGACACCCGCGCTGTCCTCGACAGGCAGAGATACGGTGAGGGGTTGGCTACACGATTGGGGTTGAGGCGAAATGGTTAGTTCGCCAACTTGGGGGGGAAGCCCTGCGTGAGACTGAACACGGACGGATGAAACACCCGTTTCGACGCCGCCCCATGCAATATCAATCTGGCCAGATTGGTCGGTACTATCACTCACCGTGCCTAAGGTGAGAGCAACTTCAACGGTGGTACCAGGGGCAAGGGACCCTGATGATGGCCGCGTTTCTACCCAATCGGGGAGTTGTTTAATATGCCAGTCCAACGCTGTCCCGCCGGTATTTGCTAACAACATTGACGTCGAAGTACCACTCTCAACGGGAAGGACGCCAGAAGGAACGGTTAACCGGCCCGGTAAACCGGCTTGTGCTGATGGTGAGGCTACCCCTTGCCCACTGGTACTTGCGGATGATTCGGCGATCGCGGACTCAGTTAATCGCGTCGGACCAAGCACCGTTTGGGCACTGAGAGTGGCAGCAACACCAACGGCAAGACCCCCAAGTGCAGAAACAACGGCAAGGGTACGTCTTGACTGGCGTGTCCGTTTCCGAGATTTTCTCTTTGTGGAGGCATCAGGTGCTTCAATTGGCCCTCCTGGCCATGCACCGGGTGGAATCGTTGCGTCGTCATCATCTACGGCAATTTCAACCGGTTTCATTCCCTGTTCACTGGCTGAAGCGCGTAACTGCTCAGCCATATTGAGCCGTTCAATCACGACAACCTGCAAGCCTGCAGGGGCCGGTGTGAGTGGCACTGAGGCAAAACTATTGAGGGGATCATCCAGATTGGTCTTCACCCATTCCATCGCCTCAGGGTGGTCAGCAATACGCTGTGCAGCTTCTCGATGGACGAGTGGTGTGAAATCCCCATCCCACGCCAAGGCAAGATCATAAAGCGGCGATAGGGCGGGGATGGGGTGCTCTGGATGGCTTCGTTGCCAAGACAATGCCATCAGGGCTGATAATTGGGTTCGTAAGGCTGCAGAAGTCGTTTCCCACAATAATTCATTACTTGCTGAACTAATGCCCAAGATGGCGGCTTGATCGGCAGCATTGATGCCGTGGCGCAAACGGAGATTGGCCATGAGCTGATCTCGTTCGGTGGCCCCTTCAAGTGCAGTCCACATCAAGTGACCGCGGCAAATGGGATCTGTTACATCGTGTTCTGGAAGATGGACCACACGGTCATCTGAGGCGATGCGGGTGCCAATCCAATTTGAGAGGTGCTCACGTAAGAGGCGGTACATCCAGACACTTAACGTGAACGAGTCGGTATTTGGACATGAGTGACTGGCTTCTACAATGACGTCAGCAACAAGGGCCGCAGCTACGTCATTGTCGTGTGTGCAAGACAATGCAAGGTCAAAGAGCCGATCAGCAAAACGTGCGTAGAGTGCTTGTCCAACGGACGAATCGCCTTGTTTTATCGCAGCAAGCAATTTGCCGGTGCTGTCGAACAAGCCATCGTGCTCTTGAACTCCCCCTTCATTGGGGGCGCGCAGTGCTCGCACTCTATCCCTTTAGTCATGGGGGCTTTCTCTAGCTGTCCGACCCCTCGCCTATCTGCCAGTTCATTATTGACCTGTCTATGTGGACAGGTTTCCCAGTGTAAACCCTGACACAAAATCACAACACACTGCCCACACCGTCTATGCAAAAGTCAGGTTTTACAAGGGTTTAGACACGTAATCTTGTGGTTACACAAACCGTGAACGCTGAAAAGGAGTCAGTGGTGAGCAACCGTTTTATTGCCCGAAGCGCGTTGGGGCTTGCTGGAATGGCCGCTACCTGTTTTCTCTACGGTGTGGCTATTGAACGCCGCTGGTACACCACTCGATTCGACACGATCCACCGTGACCGTCCCGTGGTATCTCCCTTGCGAATCGCCCTCTTTAGTGATTTACATTATCGGCCCGGTCAAGAGCATCGTCTGCACTATGTGATGAATGCGGTGGTCGATGCGCAGCCAGATTTGATTGTCTCAGCGGGTGACAATCTGGAACATGCGGGGGGTATGGATGCTGTCATTGCCACCCATGCTGCGATGACAGCCGCATTGCCTTCGGTACCAGCTATTGCGGCATTGGGTGCCCATGACTACTGGGGGCCGACACCAGCACTGAATCCATTTCGATATTTTGTTTCACGTACCAGTAATGTCAAACCTACCGGTGAACGATTTAACACCGATCGGTTTATCGCCGGTCTAGAGGATGCCGGGTGGATCGTTCCGGTGAATGGTCAAGGAGTTCTTACCTCACCACAGGGCCGTATTCATTTCAGTGTTGTTGACGATCCGCATATTGGCCGTGATGACTTGGGTGCGGTTGCCCACCAACCTAACGAACCTGTAGTGATACAACTTGGAATCACCCATGCCCCCTATCGCCGGGTCTTGGACCACTATGTAGGCATTGGGTGTGACCTTATTCTTGCCGGCCACACCCATGGTGGACAGGTCTGTGTACCGTTTTATGGGGCACTTGTCACCAATTGCGATCTCCCTCCTGCTCAAGCAAGTGGGCTGAGTTACCACCGTGATACCCCACTCGTGGTTACCGCAGGCCTCGGTCATTCAACCTATGCGCCGTTCCGGTTTGCATGCCGCCCTGAGGTACGCATTATTGATATTCAGATGTAGGAGCATAACCACAATACGTAGGAAGGTATGACCCGTATGGATTTCGTGTATGGGCTAGACGACATTGCCAACGCCGAGGGAGCTCGATCACGTACCCTTCTCGCGCTCCTGCCAGAGTCTGAACCGATTGAGCTAAGCGTTGGTAATACCCTCATAGAGATTGATGGCGAGGGGCAACCTGAGCGGCATCTATGGAATGTCGTCATGGGGCTCTTTCGTCATTTTCGTTCTATAGATACTGAGCCCGAACTGCTCGGTATGGAAGGGCGTGAGGGTCCACAAGGGCTTGCGCTCTTATCTCATGTTGATGATGAACTCTATCGTCGGCTAGAGAATGAAACGGCACCGTACCACCCAATTGTGGCTGTTTTTCCTGCTGTTGATGGGTTACCTGAGGATCATGCCTCAACATTTCAAACCCTCGTCCTTAAGAGCGGACGAGTAGGTATCCATATCATTACGACCGTATGTCATGCTGGTCTGTTACCGATGCTATTTGCACAACATATCAAAACAGATGACCCTACCGGTTATGGCGGAGTACTTGTTGGGAAGCACGATGCCCCCGATATTGCGTTTAATGCACCTCACTTTGAGCGCCAAGATATTAACCACTTTAAAAAATCACTTCGGTAATACCTACATATTTCCTACTAGGTTTATCAAACTCATTCACACACAAAAAGTGTTGGGTTTGACATGTACCTATGCCAAACCCAACACCTGATTGTCAAGTAATGCTAGCGACGGAAATGCGGAAGGCGATTAAGCGCCGGATCATCTGTATTCCGCGGATAATCGTTGGGGTCTGAGTAACTTGGTTCTACAGTTAAGGTGAATGACTGTAGCCACTTGTTACGACGCCCCTTTAAGAAGACATTGACATTATAGTCTTGAGCGAACGGAGTACTTCCACTGATTGTTTTAGTGTCGTGGTCATAGTTCACACCGTAGGGCAAGCTATTGATAAGAACGGTGAAATCATCAGCATTGTGAATATATGGCCCTAAATCCAATGTGAAGTACTCACCAGATTTAACCGTAATGTCTGGAATATCCGTTGAGACTTGACGCGCCTGGTTGTACCGAGGATGACTTGCAGTGTTGGCTACGTCGTGACTATTCCATGGAGCGGCAGAAGCTGACGTTGTTGGAAGCACGGTGAATGCGGAGGCCGCGATACCCAATGCGAGTGCTGAGCTGATTAATCGTTTAGATGCTATGAATGACATATATCCATCACCTTTCTCATTTAATATTTGGTTCCAAGTTCGTATTTACTTTTGGAGAACCATTAATGACATCTCTTAGATGACTTGTCGAATGAGAGTCCCAAAAATAGAGGGAGAGGTAAAACAGGTTTATTTACTATCGGATATGTAAAGGTAATAAGATGTTAAATCTACCTACCTAACAAATGCGATAGAATAAAGATGCGACAAAGAAGCTTGCTTTGAAAGCTACCAAAGCCTATTCGTACATATCTTTTGGACGACTTCGCAAAGAGTACCTAAATACTCCCATTGCGGGCAAACGTTATATGAGTCAATAACGTAAGTTATTTACTACATGCAACTACCCGCTATTCCAGCTAGGGCAATCAATAGCTCGAAGTATCCTGCAACGTGAAAGAACCGCCTATGCAGGCGGTTCTTATCGTCGGGATGCGGGGACTTGAACCCCGGACCTCTTCGTCCCGAACGAAGCGCGCTACCAAGCTGCGCCACATCCCGATTGGGCCGTTATGGTACATGGCTTTGAGCAGATACGCACTGTTCTTACGCTAAGAAGTTATCAGTAAACGATACGTAATCTTTTCAGCTCAGGCGTGACCACGTTCAATCAACGCTTCAGCGATTTGAACCGCATTTAATGCCGCCCCTTTGCGCAGGTTATCCCCGACCACCCAAAGGTTGAGGGTATGGTCATCAAAGAGATCTTGACGTACACGACCAACCGCAACGGGATCTCCACCGGCATAGGCCAGCGGGGTAGCAAACTCATCGAGGACCATTCCGTCAAATCCGGACATAGCCTCCAACGCAGCTTCACGTGTGACAGGGGCCGCAAACGTGGCCCGAACACTAATAGCATGGCCACTGACCACCGGAACGCGAACACACGTTGGGGCAACCTTTAAGGCGGGGATACCGAGAATCTTCCGGCTCTCAAAGAGCAGTTTCAGTTCTTCATCGGTATAGCCATTGTCTTGCATATTCCCCAACATTGGCACAACGTTGTAGGCCAGCGGAGACATGAATACCTCAGGGGTTACCTGACCAATGGCGTCTACCCCATCATGGCGCAATGCATCCCGGTGATGGATAAGCACATCGACTTGGGCATGAAGTTCATCAATTCCACTTTGTCCTGCCCCACCGGCCGCCTGATAGGTTGAGCACACCATTTCAGTCAGCCCAAAGGCATCATGCAGCGCTTTCATGGGCAACATAACCGCCATCGTTGTGCAATTCGGGTTCGCCACAATGCCCTTTACCGGTCGTGTATCCAAGGCATCTGCATTCACTTCCGCAACAACGAGTGGTACATCGGGGTCACTTCGAAATGCGGAGGAATTGTCTACAACCAGAGCACCAGCTTCAACGGCCTTAGGTGCGTATTCCAACGAACGACTACCACCCGCAGAAAAGAGGGCGATGTTAACGCCATCAAAAGCGTTCGGTGATGCCAGGTCGCGCACTTCAATAGTTTGCTCACCGTGGTCAATAGACCGCCCTGCACTGCGCGCAGAGGCAAGAAAAACCCAATGGTCAGCTTCTACCTGCCGTTCCAATAGAATTGAGCGGATTTCCTCACCCACTGCCCCTGTGGCGCCGACAACCGCAATAGTCCGGGCACTCACCCTCGGCTCCCTTCAACGGCAACAGCCTGGTCACCATCTAGCCCAAATGCGGCATGGATGGCTCGCACAGCTTCGTCAATGTCATCTTCATCAATGACAACTGAAACACGGATCGTAGATGTAGAAATAATTTGAATATTGATATTGGCATCACGGAGGGCTTCAAACATTTTGGCAGCCACCCCCGGATTTGTTTTCATGCCAGCACCAACAAGGGAAACTTTGCCAATTCGGTCTTCAATCTCAAACCCGGGCGATCCCAACGCGGCTGCAACTGGATGAAGGACACGTTCAACGGTGTCACGATCACTTTCAGGGAATGTAAACGTCATATCTGTTTTTGCGCTCTCAGAGACGTTTTGCACAATCATGTCCACGTTCACATTCGCATCAGCTAATGCCGAGAAAATCGCGGCGCTGACGCCAGGGCGATCTGGAATAGAGCGCAATGTTGCTTTGGCTTCACTTGAATCGTGGGCAACCCCAGCGATGACGGCATGTTCCATTTCATCCTCCTTGGCGTAGACCCAAGTTCCTGGTTGTTGAGAGAACGATGAACGCACGTGAATATCAACCCCGTGGTTGCGTCCAAATTCCACGCTCCGGAGCTGGAGAATCCCCGCCCCGGCAGCACTCATCTCAAGCATTTCTTCTGCACTAATACGATCAAGCTTGCGAGCATTAGGAACGATGCGCGGATCTGCAGAGAACACCCCATCCACATCGGTATAAATCTCACACGCATCAGCCTCGAGCGCCGCAGCTAGGGCTACCGCCGTGGTATCTGACCCCCCACGTCCCAAGGTTGTTACATCTTTCGTGTTTTCACTAACCCCTTGGAAGCCCGCCACAATGGCGATTTCTCCGGCATTAACACAGTCGAGTACACGTTGTGGGGTAATACGCAAAATCTTTGCTTTACCGTGAATATCATCGGTGATGATGCCGGCCTGGCTGCCGGTGAAACTACGCGCTTTGCCGCCTTCTTCGGCAATAGCCATCGCGAGCAAACTCATCGTCACCCGTTCACCGGTGGTGTACAACATGTCCATCTCACGACCACCAGGACGCCGGGTGATACGTTCAGCCATGGTTACAAGGTCATCAGTGGACTTTCCCATCGCGCTGACCACCACAACAACGCGATAGCCTGCTTTCTGGGTGCGTAGCACACGATCAGCTACCCGTTCGATCCGGTCGGTTGTTGCCACACTCGTCCCACCAAATTTTTGGACGATGATCGGGAGATCTGCCGGTTCTGTCATGGGGAACAAGACTACATGTCAGATTTCGTGTGGTTGTAGCCAAAATGGGCGTCGATCAGGCACGCCACTTTCAGAGCCTATCAATGACTCTTTCTAGTTCTCCATAGCGGTGCGCCCTGCAAAGGCACGCCCCAAGGTGACTTGGTCCGCATATTCGAGGTCACCACCTACAGGAAGCCCGCTGGCAATACGTGTTACGCGAACCCCTGGATGCTGGCGCTCAATCTGTTGGCGCACATAGTTCGCGGTTGTTTCACCATCAACGGTGGATGAAAACGCCAACACGACTTCATTCAAATCACTGAGCTGGGAAATCCGCTGTACCAGCGTGTCGATATGAAGCTGATCAGGGGTAATGCCGTTAATCGGCATCAAGAGACCACCGAGCACATGGTACCGACCCCGGAACTCCCCCGTTTTCTCAATAGCTTGGATATCCCGTGCCTCAGCAACAACGCACAACACATCATCACCGCGTCGCGTATCCGCACAAATACGGCAGATTTGTCCCTCGGCAACGTTGTGGCATTGAGCACAAAGATGAACATCGCGCCCTGCTGCCATGATGGCATCCGCAAGACGTTCAATCTCAGCGGTCGGCTGATCAAGAAGATGGAACGCCAACCGCTGAGCGCTTTTGGGGCCTATCCCAGGAAGGCGCCCTAGCTCATCAATGAGCCGTTGAACCGGCCCTTCGTACATTGTGGTTACAGCAGTCCCGGTGGGAGACCCAGACCGCCAGCAATGCCACCCATCACTTCACCTTCGAGCTCTTTGGCCGCCGTAATGGCCTCATTGACTCCAGCCAAAATTAAGTCCTGCAACATTTCAACGTCGTCAGGGTCAACAACCTCAGGCTTAATTTCAATACCCGTTACCATGCCATCGCCGGTGATGGAAACGCTAACGGTACCGCCACCAACCGTGACAGTCGTTTCTTGTTCTGCCAACTCCTCTTGAGCGGCAGTCATCTTCTTCATCATGGCCTGGGCCTGACGCATCATCTGCTGTTGCTGATTGCTCATAGTTCTTCCTTTACTGAAATGGTTGACCTCATAGGGTAGACGGCGATGCGCCTATTCGAAGTCTCTGGCACCAAGTTCTCGTTTAACGAGTGAGACCGCATCTTGAAACTGTTGTTCAGGATCAACCTGAACCACACGATCATCGATGAGTGGTTCAATCTCTTCAACGGGTTCTACGGCTGGTTCAGCCACCGCTGTAGGTTCAGCTTGTTCGTTTGTTTCTGATTCAACCTTGACAGCGGTACCTAGCAATGTTGACATATGACGGCTGGCGACAGCTTTAGCGTCCGCTTCACTCGCCATATCAGCGTGGAATTGGTACCGATACCCAATGGTCACCGTTGTTGAATCTACGCGGATCGGTTCTCCCTGACTATAAATTGATCCGATACGTTTGGATTCACCCATGATCAGGCCGAGGGCTTGATTCCAAAGCGCATTTACCGTTGCGATATCGAGGCGAGGTGCGTCTTCAGTCGTTGCTTCTTTGTCGGCCACCGCTTGCACCGTGGCCTGCTCGGGGTGGTGGTCAGACGCGACCACTTCAGGGCCTGGTTCTATTTCAGGGTCTGGTTCTATTTCAGGGGCTGGTTCTGGTGGAGCTGGTTCAGACTCAACCACAGGTTCATCGGGTGATACATCTTGGCCTGGAGGTGGACTGACCTGGGTCGATGGCAGTGGTGCGGGGGCATCTTCATCGGCACTAAAGAGCGATTCTCGCTGCGGTGCAAGCTCCTGTTCGGCCACCGCATCAAGCACCTCACCCTCCAGTGGTACCGCGCGCTCACTTGCTGACTGCAGTGCGTCGTCGGGCTGAACCGATGCAGCCGCGTTCTGCTCCGCTTGAGTATTCTTTTCTTCAGACGCACGATGTTCCTGAGGTTCAGGTTCGACAGCGTGCTGGTGTGATTCGGCTCCGGCTTGTTCTGAAGGTGTGGCAACAACATTGCCTGGAGCAGACGAAGAACGGGGCTGTTGCGTGTTCGGCTCAGTTCCTGCTGCTGAGGCCGGTGAAGGCTGCTGGCTTGGTGCGTTTGCCTGCGTGCTCGCCGTTGGAGCCGGTGTTCCCGCTCCCTGAGTACGTGGAGTAGGGGCGAGACGAGGCACTGGCTTGGCACGATCAGCGTCGTTGAGTACCGCCTTAGCGAGGGCTACTTCGAGGGGTAAGCGGGTGTTACCAGCCCGCATCCGTACCTGGGCATCATTCAAGATTTCTACGGCGAACAACAGCCGTTCAGTGTCTGCACTCGCCGCTTGAGCCTGCAACGCAGCTAGCCGTTCTGGGGTACCTTCAATCAGTCCCGAATCAGGCGCCGCACTTAAAATCAACAACTCCCGCAAATGATTTTGCGCATCAAGTGCGAACTGGCGGAGGTCAATGCCTTGGTCCGCAACACGCCCCACAAGTGCAAAGGCATCAGCAACGTCGGCCCGCGCGATAGCGTTCACCAACTGGTCTAATAAATCACTCGGAACCGTACCAAGGACACGATTAACCGATTCAACATCAATCGTATTGCCCGTGAATGCAATCACTTGATCCAGGACACTGAGCGTGTCACGAACACTGCCATCTCCAGCTCGCACAATCGGGGCCAAGGCTTCATCGGTAATCGTGACCTGTTCAGCAACACAAATGCGCTTGCAATGATCGGTCAGTACCTGGTCACTTACCCGACGAAAATCAAAACGCTGGGTGCGACTCAATACGGTTGGTAACACTTTGTGCGGCTCTGTCGTCGCAAAAATAAACACCACATGCCCAGGGGGTTCTTCAATCGTTTTTAAAAATGCATTCCAGGCTGAATTACTCAGCATATGGCATTCGTCAACAATATAAATACGAAGTCGGCCTTGGGTTGGGGAGTAGTTGATTTTGTCGCGGAGATCACGCACATCATCAACACCGCTATTTGAGGCTGCGTCAATTTCGATAACGTCCGGGCTGGAGCCCTCACGAATTGCAACCACGTTTGGGTCGTTCGGATCTGGATGAGAGGTTGGTCCTATTGAAGCGTTTAACCCCATCGCTAAGAGCCGTGCGGACGATGTTTTTCCGGTGCCACGAGGCCCACAAAACAGGTAGGCGTGATGCCAGCTTTGGGTATCAACCGCCCGAGCAAGTGTTTCAGTCACATGGTCTTGACCGACCACATCTGCGAATGAATCCGGACGGTACTTGCGATACAAGGACACGTGGGCCACAGATTCCTCCGTAAAAGAACGAACACTCAGAACAATTCACCTGAGAAACTAGCAGCTCCTCACCAACCCGAGGGTATCGAACGGATAAGTGCCCGAGCATATCGAACACGTAGGTGAGGGAGTGGCGGAGTCGGAGGGATTCGAACCCTCGAGGGCATTGCTACCCAACTGCCATTCCAAGACAGCGCCATAGGCCAGACTAGGCGACGACTCCAAAAACCCGCGTACGAGCGTGCGGAGCGACCAGATTAGCGTGGCCCTGCTACCCTGGCACGACCCGGTTTAGTAGCGGGTGAGTTCGAGGTCCCACGCGACGTCATCATTGTGAACCTGGTCAGGGCAGGAATGCAGCAGCCATAAGCGATTGAAGACGGGTGCCGTGGTTTAGCCGCGGGCTCACCTGCTAGTAGACCGGGTTTATTATGCCGCTCCCGTATCCCTTACCGTGGTTTTGCTACTGAGTGACTATCTGCCAAGTCTTTCGCAAGGTCCACATTGATATCAGGGGTGAAGGCGTTGGGATTGCGCCGTAAAAACCGTTCCACCGCTTGTGGGTTTGATGTGCGATAGGTCACGAGTGACCATGCAACTGCTTTGCGCACCATATGGTCTTCACTGCGACCATGTTGAAGGCAATAATCGAAGAGGCGCTTTTCATCTGTTGCTTGTCCAAAGGACAACTGGTGCAAGAGCGCTGAACGCACCATCCACCGCTGGGAGGTGCGCACCCACCGATCTGTAACATCGTGGCGGCCAGTGCGACGAATCCAAGGCCCCAAGATACGGACCGCAAACGGGTCAACGGTATCCCACCAAGGCTTGACCATGACCACTCGACGAGCCACATCGGGGAACGGTTCCTCAAGAAGATGGACATGGGTGGTGAGAAAGTCGTTTGCAAAGTACTGCATCTCACGCTCTCGACGCATCCAACACAGCTCCAATAAGTTAAGGAGCCAAAAATTGTGGGGACGTTCAGGTACACGTTCCAGAATCGACGCAACCGCACGGTCACGTGCCGGTCTCAATAGACCGTAATAGGTAAACCTACCTTCCAACCGCGCATACATTTGGTCTGCTAACACGGGGTTAGCAGCTTCTTTGAATGCGGCAGCTACCTCTTCCACCAGTTCCTCTGGACTCATGGATGCAACGTTACAAGAAGCAACCAAATCGCAACCCTCCGTGCCTGTCTACTTGCGCAGGTGGGTACTGCATTGTGGGACAGGTTTCAGTCTTTTTACAGACTTAAGACCACTGGGTGCAACGGTGTTCGCGCACAACGGTCCCGTGTGCAGCGGTCAGGCTTACAGTAGGGGTATGTGGGAACCCTGGATGCGACTAGCAATTGATGAAGCAAGGGCAGCCGCTCAGGATGAGGATGTCCCGGTTGGTGCCATTATCACTGACGGAGAGCAAGTGATTGCCACAGGGAGGAATCTTCGAGAGGTTATTCAAGACCCCACCGCCCATGCTGAGCTTGTGGCCATCAGAAACGCCGCACAACATCGCGGGAATTGGCATTTAGATGGGCTCACGCTGGTTGTTACGCTTGAACCGTGTGCCATGTGTGCCGGTGCGATCGTGCTTTCACGGCTTGACCGCGTGGTTTATGGGGCGACCGACCCCAAAGCCGGTGCAACTCGGTCGTTATATAACATCGCCGATGACCCGCGCCTCAACCATCGTGCCGACATTGTTACCGGCGTATTGGAGGACGAATGCGGCGAGATACTCCGGTCGTTTTTCAAAGAACGTCGCCTTCGCGCCAAAGCCAAAAAACAGTCTTCAGCGATCCCACCACAAGACGGATAAACCCTCTTTGCCGGACGATGTTGGCGGTGGAGGAGGGATTCGAACCCTCGAGGACATTGCTGCCCTACTCGCTTTCGAGGCGAGCGCACTAGGCCGGACTATGCGACTCCACCAGGTGATTGTGACTTCTTGCAGGGAAACAACCGGGGCTGTTCCGTGCAACGTATCCCGGTAACTTTACTGCCACCGATAGGCTTTAGCCGCACTTACCCCGCACAGGATAGGCCTATGGATACATTTGAAAACACAAAACCCACATCGGCTGATGTGGGTACGGTGGCGGGTCCAGAGGGAGTCGAACCCCCGACCTTCTGTTCCGTAGACAGACGCTCTATCCAGCTGAGCTATGGACCCAAGGGCGCATCAGTGTACAAGGGCGTTTACGAGAGCGCCACAAAATGTTTCATACACCTATGATTGCGTTTTCTTTGTCAAGCCTGGAGACATGATGGCGGACTCATCGGTATCGAAACCATTCAATCAACGCATCATCTTGTGTAAGGTCCTAGAGTCACTTACAACTCCCCAGTGGCATGCAGAAACGGTGTGCAAAGGGTGGAATGCTAGCCATATCGCCGCCCATCTGATCGTTCGTGAACGCAATCCATTTGCGGCCCTCGGCATCGTATTTCCTGCCTTTTCGGGCTTCCATACCCGCGGAGTAGCTAAGGTTTCAACCTATCCACGAGCCTGGCTCATTAATCGTCTTTATGACGGCCCCCCTTGGTGGACTCGCGTTGGCCAAATTCATATTGGAGAAGATTGGATTCATACCCAAGATATTGTCCGAGGTCATGCCACTGATGCTGATCCTAATCATGAACTAGAGATTGATTCGGGCACCCATCCCCCCGCTTTGTATACCGGATTGGTCCGTGCCTGTGATCGTTTTGCGCCTCTCGCATTTCGCGCCCTAGCCGGTCCGTTTCGTATCCACCTCACCGATGGCGAGGGATTTGAACGAACCTGGATGGTCCGTCCAGGTACCCGCTCAGCAGTTTTAGCCAACATGACCAATGTCGCACCAGATGTAACGATTACCGGATCCATTGGCGAACTGCTCTTAACACTGACCGGCCGTGAGCACGTTGCTACCGTCACCTACACCGGTAACCCCGACCACATCACAACAATTCGGAACGAGATTTCGGGGATTTAATCTAAACCGCTAAGCTAACCGAAACCTGCCTGGAGGAGTACATGGCAACACGGGATAGCGCACATCGAGCAGTGCTCGTCATCATTCCTGCGCTCAATGAAGCGCAGACAATTGCGACGGTGATTGAACAAACACGCGCAGCACTTCCTGACGCCGATGTCCTGGTTATCAATGATGGGTCGATCGATCAAACTGCTGAAGTCGCAAGTGCCGCTGGTGCTATCGTGACTACCTTGCCCTTTAATTTGGGTGTCGGCGGTGCCCTTCGCACTGGGCTACGGTATGCCCGTGAACATGGCTATCATGCCTGCGCTCAAATAGACGCAGATGGTCAGCACGATCCTGCCCATCTTCCTGAGCTCTGCGCAAAGCTCGATGATGCCGATTTGGTGATTGGTGCTCGCTTCGCTGGGGTAGGTTCGTACACAACAGCTGGACCACGTCGTTGGGCAATGGTCTTACTTTCGCGCACCCTAAGTGCCTATGTGGGCACGACGTTGACAGACACCACAAGCGGGTTTCGTGTTTTTAGTAGACGTGCGATCAGGCTATTGAGCCACACGATGCCAGCGGAATATCTTGGTGACACGTTGGATGCCATTGTTAGCATTCACAAAGCAGGGCTACGCATCACTCAGGTGCCCGTGGAGATGTACGCTCGCCAAGGTGGTACACCGAGTGCAACAGCATTTAAATCAGCAATTTACTTAGGCCGTGCGATTATCGCGTGTTCATTAGCGATGAGTCGTCAACCGAATGCCTTTGAACGGGGGGACTACTAATACATGGCTATTCAGCTCATCGCGCTATCCCTTGCGGTTGTTGTCCTTCTTGTCAGTTTTGGACTGGTACGCCAAGGCCGTATCCGTGAGAAGTATGCGTTGCAGTGGATTCTGCTTGGTCTTGTTTCCGTTGTTCTCGCGCTGTTTCCAAATCTGTTGAATGCGCTAGCAAGTGTCTTGGGTATCGCCGACCCACCAAATCTGCTCATCTTTTTAGGGGTTTGGTTTCTGATTGGTGTAATCGTTCATCTGACGTTGGAAACGAACAAGCTTGAAGAGCGAGTACGCGTATTGGCTGAAGAAATTGCCCTCTTAAAAGCAACTAATCCCAATAAAACCCAAGACAAACCGTAGTCTGGCGAGCCTATCGCCCCATCATTTCAAATACCGCGCGTATCTCCAAGTACATAGGTATGCACATAGGATTGACTTATACATGCACAAGACAGCATACGAAGGAGTGTTATGCGCGGAGTTGTGCTCCATGAGCCACGGAATGTACAGGTTGTAGACCGTCCATTGCCCACAATTATTGAACCAACCGATGCAATTATTGAGGTTGCTGCTGCTTGCGTATGCGGGTCAGATCTCTGGCCGTACCGCGGGATAGATATTCCTGAGGATAGACCGATGGGGCACGAATATGTCGGCACCGTCATTGAGGTTGGACCAGCCGTAACATCAGTAAAGCCTGGGGATTTTGTTGTTGGTTCATTTTGCTACTCAGATAACACGTGCGAAATCTGTCGGGCGGGATACCAGTCTCGGTGTGTGAATGGCGGATTCGTTGGTGAGACCCAAGCCGAATTTGCGCGTATCCCCCAGGCTGATGGCACCTTGGTTGTTGTACCTGGCGGTCGCCCTGATGATCGGTATATCCCTTCGCTACTGGCCGCTTCTGATGTCTTTGGGACAGGATGGTTTGCTGCGGTAGCAGCCGATGTTCGTCCAGGTAAAACCGTTGCCATTGTTGGTGATGGAGCGGTCGGTCTCCTAGGGGTACTCGCCGCCAACGCACTTGGTGCTGAACGCATCATTGCCATGTCCCGCTACGAGGACCGTGCTGCATTGGCTAGAGAGTTCGGTGCCACTGATATTGTGACTGAACGTGGAGAAGCGGGCATCGAAGCAGTTAAGATGATGACAAATGGTCTTGGTGCCCACAGTGTGATCGAAGCTGTAGGCACCCAAGAAGCCATGTTGCAAGCCATCGGTACTTGCCGTCCCGGGGGTCATGTTGGCTTTGTTGGGGTATCTCACGGGGTAACACTGGATGGTGCGTTGCTGTTCTCTACGGAAATTCATCTCCATGGTGGACCTGCACCTGTGCGTAGATTTTTGCCTGACCTCATCGACCGCATCATGAACGACGAACTCAACCCCGGGAACGTATTTACGCATACCCTTCCACTTGAGGAAGCCGCAAACGCCTATGCAGCGATGGATGAGCGCCAAGCTATCAAGGTGATGTTGACCCCTTGATGCATGGGCCCGCCTAAACCGCAAAACCCGCCGTATCTCGGCGGGTTTACGGTATGCCGTATCAAGAGCGGAGGCGGAGGGATTCGAACCCTCGAGGGCTGTTACACCCAACATCATTAGCAGTGATGCGCACTAGGCCAGACTATGCGACGCCTCCTTGGAGCCGAGCAGTGTAGCCGGGCCCACAATGAAAGACAACCAAAGACAGCGGTCTCCCGCTGTCTTATCAGTTACTTATCTGACTCAGAAGCTTTGGCTTCGCTCTTCGCTTCAGAAGCCTGCTTATCTACTTCCTTCTTCGCTTCAGAAGCAGCACGGTCAATCTCTGACTTCATTTCAGAGGCTTCACTCTTTCGTTCAGAAGCCTTCTTCTTTTCCTCAGAGGCCTTCTTCTTTTCTTCAGAGGCCTTCTCGCTGTACGGGACGGCCTCAACCTTTTCAGAAGACATTTCTGAAGCCATATCTGATTCCGAGCTGGTGGCATCTACAGAATCAGTGCCCGTGCATGCAGCCAGGCCAAACATCATGACGCCGGCACTGATGAGGGCAAGTAAACGCTTATTCATAGATATTCCTTTTAGGATTGATGGAATTGATCAGCGATTTGATCTTAGATCAACTTAATGGATGTTCACCCTTCTTGCTAGCTCACGTACAGAGGTATTACCAGAAGATGGGTAGATTCTTAAACAGCATCTATGATGGTCACCCTTGGAGACGTGCCCGAGCGGACGAAGGGAACGGTCTTGAAAACCGTCGAGCCAGCAATGGTTCCGTGGGTTCAAATCCCACCGTCTCCGCCAACACCGCATCCCCCGTTGCCTCACGCATTGAGGGGATGCCTTTTATTGGTTGTCAGAACGTTGTTCACCATGAGCATCAGACTCATGACAGGCGAAACGAACGGCTAGCGCAAAAAAAAGAGCCGAGGCATAGGCCCCGGCCACGATTAAAACGTCTATTACATCGCTATTTAGCTTCCATATTGTTGGAAATAAGCTCAGCGACCCCCATCAACGTTTCTTTATCATCACATTCAATTGCAACGTCATCACCGTGCTTTGCACCCAGGGTGATGATCATCATCGTTGACTTTGCATCAATCGGACCTTTTGCAGCCGTTGACAACTTTACGGTATGACCACTGCGAGCCACATAATCAGCGATCACAGCCGCTGGGCGGGCATGTAAGCCCACGCTGGAGCCAACTTTGACGGTTACTGTTGCCATAACAATCCTTTCAAGGACGAGTGTTTACCCTACTGTCTGACATCACTACTGTAGTGATTGTTCCTTCGTTGTACGCACCTTCATGGTGAGCCAACTCAACATTCCTACGGCGAGCAATGCCAAGGTTCCAACAATTACTGAAACTCGTGAACCTTCATCGGCAATAAGTACGATCAAAATTATGCCCATCCATCCCAATGCCAAGATTTGTGCATATGGAGTAAATGGGACCAAAAAACCATGATCCGATCGGTCTTGCGTGCCCTTCCCGTAGTGCAGTTTCAGTTGGGTCACGATGATGGCACCCCATGTAAACATCAGGAATATCGTTGCAACCATCGCCACTGTTAAGAACAGACCATCGGGGACCAACTCATTGGCAACAACCGAGGTACTGAGGACGAGAATGAGAGCGATAATGCTCGCCACTGGGGTTCCAAACCGATTACGTTTTGCCAGTAATTCTGGTGCCAACCCTTGTTCAGCCATACCGGTAATCATCCGGCCAGCCGCATAGATAAGTGCATTTACAGCGCTCAGGGCAGCAAGGACAACAACCACATTCATGAAGGCTGCAGCCCAGGTAATTCCGATCTGGGAAAAAATCGTCACAAAGGGGCTTGATTCTGTGCTGACTTGGTTCCAGGGCACAAGCACCATCAAGATGGCAACAGAGGCGATATAAAACAAGGCAATCCGAATCGGTACGGTGTTGACCGCATGAATGGTGCCGGTTTTAACATCTTCAGAATCTGCGGCAGCAAAGCCGATTGCCTCTGTTCCACCAAAAGCAAAAAGGGTGATGGCTAAGGATCCAGCAAACCCTGCAAGCCCGTTCGGCAAAAAGCCTCCGTGTGACCATAGGTTGGAAATCGCCACATTGTCACCCCCCAGACCGAAGGCCCATATCACGATACCGCCGATGATGATGGCGACAACTGCACCGACTTTCATGATCGTCATGCCGGTTTCCACCGAGCCAAATACTCGGACCGGCATCACATTGATGAGAGCGATGACCCCAATAACGGCAATAGCCCATACCCAGTGAGGAACGGACGGGAAGACATAAGGGAAGTACACATGCACAAGGGCAACCGTGTCGGCCAAACTCACTACAAGCATCAAAAAGACGTAGACCCAGCCTGTAAAGAGTGCTGCTAGCTGCCCAAAAGCCAACCCTGCATGTGCACTAAAATTACCTGTTGCAGGGTGCTCGATCGTCATTTCCGCCTGGCAGCGCAACATGACATAAATCGTCAATCCACTGAGGAGATAGGCGATAAGGACAGCGGGTCCAGCACTTTGAATCCCGCCACCGGCCCCAAGAAAAAGGCCGGTACCGATTGCCCCGCCAAGGGCTATAAAGCCGATGTGCCAATTGGCGAGTCGAGTTATGGTCGCTGGTTCAGGTTTTGATTCATCTACTTGGGGTGCTGCTGTAGCCATTCCAGCAATTTAGCCCCCCAACGCAATACCGACCTAGTTTTGTGCTAATTCACGTTGACGTTCCTGAGCAACACTATTCGCATCATACTTACCAATTACCGTGCGACTAACGACAAAGAGCTTTTCCCCGATAACCATCGTCTGAGCCCCCTCATACCCATATTCCGTTCGTAGCTCACCACGACCAAGCTCAACTAATTTCCCGTCATCTGTCTTGATACCTGAGACAAGTAACGATTGTTTGGCTGTTTCCTCTGGCCCGTGCTCAGCCAAGTTGTATCCACCAATAACCGTGTATCCCTTGTCGTTAAACCAGGTGAAGCCGTGGTGATCGTATTCCGCATTCGAACTACCACCACTGAACTCACGAACATCTAACTCCTTGGGGTTGGCGACATCCCGAATATCAAACAAGCTGTATTTAAATCCCTTTGTTTGGCCAGTTTCAGGGTCAGCTTGTTGGCCAATCCCGAGAAGTTGATGGTCGCCTACGGGGTGGAGATAGGCACTATACCCCGGAATCTTGAGTTCCCCCGCCACCTTTGGAGAGCTCGGATCACGGGTATCAATCGTGTACACCGGATCAGTTTGTTTAAACGTCACGACAACACCTAGTTCAGGAGTCAACCAGCGAACCGATTTAATTTCTTCGTCTCGACCGAGGTTATCAAGCTGCCCAACGGGAACTAAGGCATCTCCCTGTTCTTGCAATATGGTGGCTCGACTTACTTGCTTCCCGCCATCTTCAAACGTGGACGCGGTGCGCACAATGCCATCTTGCTCATCCAGCGCCCATGTTGTATCAATCTGCCCTTTGACCGATCCTGTTGCTTTAACCCGAATGTGATCTGGCGTACTGATATCGAAGCTGACCAGGTGCGCAACAGACTCTTGAGGGCTACTCCATGGTTGTTGCCAGGAAATCAGACGAGATGATGAGCTATAGATGCGATCACCATATCCATTTACGGCTGCTCCAGGATGAAGGGTCAAGGTTGAACCTGTGGTATCGACACTTGAAACGGACGTGAATGCCAACGAATCACTGTCTGCAAGCCAGGTTTGATTGCAATCGACCACATGTTGTTGAACTCGTTGCCCTTGTTGATCTGCAATTTCAGCATCAGGGAGCCACTGGTCAATCGTCGAGTCTTCAATCACCTTGGTGTTGTGATCAATGGCTTCACGTTCACTCCGTATCGACTGGTCCTCTGGCGTTTTAAATGCGAGACCGTGTGGTGTGCTTGTTGCGGCGATGATGACCTGCCCATCAATAAGCCGAGCTCCTGATAAATACCCGTTGAGTCGAAGGCTAGAGGTAACCGTTGGGTGTTTGGGATCCTGCACATCTAAGCGTGCGAGAACGACCCGAGAAGCTGCGTAAGACGGCACGTTGGATATAGCGAGAAGTGTGGACGAATCCGCAAACGCAAGTTTGATCTCACCGCCTGAAAGCTCTTTGGGAAGATCGAGTGTGGCTAGGTCCTCTAATGTTTCTGGGTCAATCAGTTGAATACGATCAGAGCGCGAAAAGAGCCCATCATGGGGTCGGACCGTCGCAATAATCTTTCCGTTCGTCAGGCTCGTCGTAAACTCTCCAACGCCTTCTTCTTGAATATTGGTGTCGGAATGATTGTCTGGTCCTGCCGCCTGCGCACTCCCCGCCACTGAGTCTGCAACGGCTGCTTGCTCATCACCACGTGACGGCTCATTCTGACCAGTCGCCGGCTTACCGATCCCGATATCTTGGACAGGAAAAATACCGTCATTAAAGCCGTAAGCTGTAACGTTTTTAGTGCCGTGGGTTTTGAGTGTTGCAAGCAAGTCATCGCATGATTGCGGTTTGGTGTACGTCAGTGATTTGACATCATGGTCGATGGCATTCAAGCGTAGACGAGGTGATGAGGGAGATACGGCTGGTTCTGACCGTTCAGATCGTGCTGACCCTTCGTCTGAAGGCTGTGGGGTCAGCGTGGTATTGATTGGATCTGGGCCAGTACAAGCAGTGAGTGTAACGAGACTTAAGAGCGCAGCAGCAATACGGTTCATACTCCAACGATAGGACAGAATGACTTGGCGAATCATCCCATACGCTGCTTTTACCTTACTATGGCCCAATGTTTCAACGGTTACTTCCCTTGCTCTTCGTTCTTGTGCTCACCGGCTGCGTTCGTCAGCATGTCGATATGACGGTTCACCCCGATGGCAGTCAAATTGATATTGACATGATTGCGGCAGCCGATACCGAATGGGCCGCGAAACAGGGGATAGACCTTGATGCAAAAACCCAGGAGCAGCAGGTTGATGCGAGTAGCTTTGGACCTGAAGCGAGGTTCGAACAATGGGCTGACGGCAAGTGGGTTGGCCAGCACCTTATCGCACCAAATACGCCGATAGAGAATGTGCTCAACGGGGGGTTGTTATCCTATGAGCGTCAAGGTGAAACAATCACGTTTAGCACATCGCCACGTCAGTTGGGGTGGGGAGCGGAGTCATCGAATTTCGATGAAGTGGTGAACAGTGAAGCCGATTTGCGCTTACGGGTACACGTGCCTGGTAGCGTCCAAGAAACCAATGGTCAGTTGGATGGCGAATGGGTGGTGTGGACAACCCGTGATGCGAACCTTGAGGCCTTTACATTGACCGCTGTTGCGGACGATTCAGCTGAATTGGCTCAATCATCTGGCGCACCTAAACCCACACCGACGGCGGCACCCGCCGTACAAACGGATAGTGGTATCCCACTTTGGGTTTGGATTGGTATCGCAGTGGTCAGTATTGGAGCTGGCTGGTTTGTATGGACCAAATTGGGTGCAAAGCCGTAACCCTCACGTATTGCTGGACCTATAAAACGAGACCCTGTTAGTAGGTCCCGTTCGTTGTATCAGGTGATGTTGTGCCTTCCGCTATCCTCGCTTAGCACGATAGGCGGCAATCATCGCTGTTGTACTTGCATCATGCGTGCCGGTTTCACCACCAGCTAATTCGGGTTCAATGACCTTAGCCAGCACCTTCCCTAGTTGGACACCCCACTGGTCAAAACTATTGATCTGCCAAATGGCACCTTGAATAAGCACTTTGTGTTCATATAAGGCAATAAGCTGACCCAAAACACTTGGCGTTAAAGCATCAGCAACAATCAGGGTTGAGGGCGTGTTGCCAGGGAATGTGCGGGCCTCAACTAACGCCTCTTCTACACCTGCGGCACGTACTTCGTCGGCGGTTTCACCAAAAGCAAGCGCTTCAGCTTGGGCGATCATATTGGCAAAAAGTTGGTCGTTATGTACCCATGCCCGTTCTTCCGCAAGGGTGTCTATCGCGTTGAAGAACCCAATAAACTCACACGGAATAGTGGTCGTACCTTGGTGAATGAGCTGGTAGAAGGCATGTTGCCCATTGGTGCCAGGTTCCCCAAAGACGATAGGGCCAGTTTCGTAGGTGACCGGCACCCCATCCGTGCGTACCCGTTTACCGTTGCTTTCCATATCCAGTTGTTGCAGATACGCAGGAAAGCGAGCGAGATCATTGTTGTAGGGCAATACGGCGACAGCTGGGAAGTCCAAGAAATTGCGGTACCACACCCCAATGAGCGCCATAAGGAGTGGGGCATTATCGCGGGCTGGTGCAGTACGTAAATGGTCATCAATCTTGGCAAACCCATCAAGAAACGCCGTGAAGTGAGTTGGCCCGACGCCAAGCATGACGCTTAATCCGATCACACTAGGCACGCTGTACCGACCGCCAACCCAATCCCAGAACCCAAACATATTCTCAGTGTCAATCCCAAACTCTCCAACTGCCTGGGCATTTGTGGACAGGGCAACAAAATGTTTGGCGACAGCCGAAGTATCAGCCTGAAGTTCACGCAACAACCATTCACGAGCACTCTCTGCATTAGTAAGTGTCTCAATCGTTGTAAAGCTCTTTGACGCAACGATAAAGAGGGTTTGCTCGGCATTTAAGTTCGCAACCACCCGGCCCAAATCGGCACCATCCACATTGGAAACGAAGTGCACCCTCGGACCATCGTGGAAAGGTGCCAATGCACGGTAGGCCATCGCCGGCCCCAGGTCTGACCCCCCGATTCCGATATTGACCACATCAGTAATGGCTTTTCCGGTGTGGCCTTTCCAGGTGCCAGAGCGAACTTGTTCGGCAAATGCTCGTGCCCGTTCCATGACGGCATGGATAGCTGGCACCATATTTTCACCGTCAACAACAAACGACTGCTCGTTGGCCATCCGCAACGCCACGTGCCCAACCGCACGATCTTCCGTGTTGTTGATATGTTCCCCGGCGAACATGGCATCGATTTTCTTCTGGACGCCTGTTTCTTCAGCCAGTTTGATCAGGGCATCTAGAACCGCATCGGTCACTCTGTTCTTGGAGAAGTCGACGGTTAAATCCCCAGCAGAAACGGTTAGTTTCTCCGCCCGTTGGGTATCTTCAGCAAAGAGGTCTCGCAGCGAGGTATCACCGACCTTATGCGCAAGATCATCAAGGCTATTCCAAGCGGAGGTTGATGTGGGGTCCAAAGCTGCCATAGCGTGCCCTTTCAGGAGATTGAGTTGTAGGCAAAACGTAGACGAAAACGTTGCAATAGTCACGTTGATAGGCGCCGCGGTACATCCTGTTCCGACCCGAGAACCCTCCCAGAACCAATGTTATCCAACTCAATACAATCTATTCCAACCTACATATTCTGACCATAGAATAACGGCCTGTCGATTGAGACAAGCCGTTATCATTCACCCACCACCCAGGCCGTTACCAGGCAGACGATAATCAAATATCCATAATCTCAATATGCTCTTCACCTAAGGCATCTTGGGTTGCATCGATGAGGCGCATCGGAATGTAGCGGCTCTCACTCCCCACTGCGAACTCACGTCGAGCCATGACCGCATCTCGTAATTCCCCGACAGAATCAAAGATGTGCATATTTTCTGAGGCACGCCACCGTTGCGCATCCCAGGTACGTGGGTCGATAAGCGAGGTGGCATCATCCCAACCACGCCCCACCCACTTGGCAGCACTCACGCGCCAATGTTCTTTGGCTACATCCGTTTGCCCTTCAAAGGTGGCACGCAAACCCGTCTCAACATCACGAGCCAACCGTGTCACGTTATCGGCGGTATGTTCAACTGCACCCTTGGCAACACCAACAATGTCGGGTTCATCTCGAGCAACGACCACAATACGGTCTTTCGGTGTGATGTAGGTGGTCCATCGCAGGCTATGTCCGTCATAGCTTTCGATGACACGAGCCAAGTGGCGCCCACTAAATACCTTTGCCGAAGGCTTGCCTTCAACACGTGTATCGACTCGTATTTCTTCAAAGCCTTCCTGTCGACGCTCGGCAGTTTCAACATATAAACGGAGGGCTTCAATAACAGCAGGGCTGAGTCCACCAGCAAGTTCAGCGGCGCGATCAGCAATCGGAAGGTCGGCATCAGCAATGTAAATGGTCTTATTAGGCATACGTACATTTATACATACACCCATAGTCAATACAATGTGGCCGGGTGGGGGATACCCCTCACCCGGCCAATCGCTACACGTCCCTAGATCTCGTCAATAACCTCACCATCAACGACATCTTCATCCGGTGCCTGGTAGTCCTCACTCACCTCACCAACAGAAACAAATAGCTCACCATTGCGCACCCCAACATGAATGGTGGACCCTGGCTGTGCCTGGCCACCAAGCAAAAGTTTGGCAGCACGATCTTCGAGTTCTTTACGGAGGACTCGCTTCAACGGGCGGGCACCAAATGCTGGGTCATACCCACGTTCAGCTAACCAAGTACGTGCATCATCATTTACTTCGAGGAACATATCTAAATCCGCAAATCGCATCGCGATACGTTTGACCTGCACATCCACAATTTCACGGATGGAGTCACGGCCGAGACGATTAAAGATAAGGATCTCATCGAGCCGATTAATGAACTCCGGACGGAAATGTGTGCCGACTTGCCCCATCACCTGGTCACGGATTGTCTGCGGATCTTCAGCATCCAGAATCAACTGGCTACCCAAGTTCGAAGTCATAATGACAACCGTATTTCTGAAATCAACGGTCCTGCCTTGCCCATCCGTTAAGCGCCCATCATCAAGCACCTGCAAGAGCGCATTAAAGACCTCGGGGTGGGCTTTCTCAACTTCGTCCAACAGCACAACCGTGTAGGGACGACGGCGAACCGGTTCAGTCAACTGACCGCCCTCTTCGTAGCCCACATAACCAGGAGGTGCCCCAAAGAGGCGCGAAACCGCATGCTTTTCGCCAAACTCACCCATGTCAAGGCGCACCATCGCTCGTTCATCGTCAAAGAGGAACTCAGCGAGTGCGCGGGCTAACTCTGTTTTCCCTACACCAGTTGGCCCCAAGAAGAGGAAGGACCCTTGCGGCCGATTTGGGTCACTCAGCCCAGCCCGTGAACGACGAACCGCATCTGACACCGCCTGCACAGCGTCTGGCTGACCAATGACACGTTCACCAAGCAACGCTTCTAAGTGCAATAGCCGTTCACGTTCACTCTCTAACATTCGGCTTGCTGGGATACCTGTCCATCGACTGATGGTTTCAGCGATGTCATCTGCACGAACTTCTTCACGAAGTAACGCCCCTTCACCCTGTAAGGATTGAAGCTCGTCCTTGGCCGAGGCCACATCGCGTTCAAGTTCGGGAATACGCCCGTATTCGAGTTCACCGGCCTTCGCGAAGTCACCATCGCGCTTGGCGCGTTCAAGTTCCTCGCGCGCACCCTCAAGGGCTTCCATCAATCCACGCTGGCGTTCAATGCCAAGCTTTTCTTGTTCCCAACGGTCCTGTAACGGTGCGAGTTCGTCCTCAAGGCTGGCACGTTCAGTTTCAATCTCAGCTCGGCGGTCGTCAGCAGTTTGATCACCCTCTAGGGCGGCAGACTCGATATCTAATTGCCGCAATCGACGCATCAACGTGTCGATTTCTGAGGGAAGGGAATCAATCTCAATACGCAGCCGACTTGTAGCCTCATCAATTAAATCAATGGCCTTATCCGGCAATAACCGATCGGTGAGGTAGCGATCAGATAAACGAACCGCCGCAATAATGGCATCGTCGGTAATCCGTACCCCGTGGTGTACCTGATACCGTTCCTTCAACCCGCGCAAAATGGCGATTGCTTCTGGGATGGTCGGTTCGGGAACCGTAACTGGCGCAAACCGACGTTCGAGTGCTTTGTCCTTCTCAATCTCACGGTATTCACTTGTTGTTGTCGCACCGATCATACGAAGACGACCACGAGCCAGTAGCGGCTTGAGCATATTGCCGGCATCCATGCTGCCTTCGCCCTTACCGGCACCCACGATTGTGTGAATCTCATCGATAAAACTGATGATCTCACCCTCTGAGGATTCAATGTCCTCAAGAACAGACTTCAGCCGTTCTTCAAACTCACCACGATATTTTGCCCCAGCGACCATCGCGGCCAAATCCAGGCTTACTAGCCGCTTATGTTTAAGCCCCTCAGGAACGTCACCGGCAACAATACGTTGGGCCAGCCCTTCAACAATGGCTGACTTACCGACACCAGGTTCCCCAATAAGGACTGGATTATTCTTTGTCCGTCGGCTGAGCACCTGAATGACGCGACGGATTTCTTCATCACGTCCAATGACGGGATCTAATTTGCCTTCAGCGGCAATGGCGGTGAGGTCAACTGAGTATTTTTCTAAGGCTTCATAGGTTGATTCGGCGGTAGAGGAGTCGACCGTTCGGCTACCACGAATCGCATCAATGGCCGCACGAACGTTTTCGCTTGTTACACCCGCCTCACCGAGTAATTTTGCACTCCGGTCCTTACCTTCGACAATAGCCAAAAAGACCATCTCTGAACTCGTATATTCATCGCCACGGTCACGTCCGAGTTGTTCAGCTAGTTCAATAGCCGAAATAAAGGCACGACCAAGGTTAGGGTTAGATCCCCCTTGGACTGCCGGATAGGTGTCAATAACGTCGTTTGCTATGCGGCGAACTTGGTCGGTGGCTACGCCTAATTTGGCGAGAACCGTTGGCACAACGCCTTCTTGTTGGTCAACCAGGCTAAGCAACAGGTGTGCTGGCTGGACTTCGGGGTTGCCGCGCCGCGTGGCATCCGAGACAGCCGCCTGAATAGCTTCCTTGGATTTGATAGTGTGACGCTCAATGTTCATGCGTCCTACCTTATCTACTAATGCACTTAATGCTCACACTTACTTATGGATTTTCCCCCACCTATCTCAGATACCCCGTAATATCAACAGAAACATTACGCTGCCGACCAAATCAAACTTGGTAGTGGTGGTAGCAGATTCTCTATTGCACGACTCCACTCCGGATCAGTAATCACATGCCCTATCCAAGCCGTTGTCAAGGCATCAGAAACGCCAGGCAACCGATGCACTTGCCCAGGCAATTCATGGGCCAACATGGTTATCGCAATAGCACCTGGGCCAGGCGCTTCACCGTTGATCGCAACGATGGCACCGGGATACTGCCGTGCCCACGACAAACTTCGCTGTAGGCCTCCAGGTGTTGGCCTCGTCACAATGATCAGGTCGTCAAGTCGGGCCATCACCCCAGGAAGTGGCCTCGTTCCCATGTCAATAATGATCCGACGGAGCAACCTGTCTGGGAGCATCTGAGCAACATCATCGACGTCCTGATCCTGAGCTCCCATGGTGTGTAGCCACAGCAATGACTTCGGATCAACCCGCGCAATCGAATGCGGCATAACCGCTTGTACATCCAACCCTAGGCGCACCCCCATATCACCAGGAGTGGTTGATGCATCAACCAACAAGGTTGGCAATTGTTTACTGGCCCACCGCCACCCCATAGAGACCGCCATTTCAGTGAGGCCACAACCACCAACCGCACCAATCAGTCCGATTGTTCGACGACGGTGATGCTGGCTTTCATATGCCGCCCTAATCCGATCGTTTAACACCGATGGGGCGATCGTGCTGGGCAAATGAAAATACGCCATTGACAATAGCTGATCACCAGGTTCGACCATTTGAATACCAATAACGCCGGTCGATGCGAGCCCATCAAGCACCGCTTGAGGGGCAGTGTGATCAAAGAGCACAACTTCTGCCTGCTCCAAGACATTCAGGTCTAGACTTGCTGGCCCGAATGTGAGGGTTTGCCAGCGGTAGCTAGATGCTTGAATTGTTACAGCCCAATCTCGTTCGGTTGGAACACAAGCAATGCGAATAATGTCACCAGGCGTACCAGCTTCCACACAGACCTCCCTAAGTTTTTCCTAGACCGAAGGTACGAAGGAGGGTGCGGCTAGAACGAATCCGACACGTACAGTCGGACGCTACATACACTGCGTGATTTTCCGCTCAAGAGTTTTTGGAGGACATATGGCACTCTCCCCTGGTGAATTTGCCGCGATGGTGGACCACACGTTGTTAAAGCCCGAAGCAACGCGCGCAGATATCGAAACTACTTGCCAAGAAGCTGTTGATATGGCAACAAAGAGTGTTTGCGTGAACTCAATGTGGGTCTCCGTTGTCGCAAATGCATTGGTGGACTCTCCTGTGCTTACCTGTACGGTTGTGGGATTCCCACTAGGCGCGATGAATATTCGTGGGTTGATCAGCGAAACAGCGCAAGCGATTGATGACGGAGCTGATGAAGTAGACATGGTTTTACCGTTTGGTGCCGTACTAGGTGGTGACTGGGATAGTGCCAGGAATGCAATTTCAGCAGTCCGTGAGGCGTGTGAAGGAAAGGTTTTGAAAGTCATTTTGGAATCTCGCGCCCTAGGTCTTGACCTTACGGCGAAAGCAGCACAGCTATCCGTTGACTTAGGCGCAGATTTTGTCAAAACATCCACAGGCTTTCATAGCTCTGGGGGAGCTGATGCAGCATCAGTTCAACGCATGCGTGATGTTGTCGGCCCCCATCTCGGCGTCAAGGCAAGTGGAGGCGTACGGACCTTGGATGACGTGAACAAGATGATTGCAGCAGGAGCAAATCGCTTGGGTATGTCTGCAACTAAACAAGTGTTTGCAGAATTGTTATCTGTTTAACACTTATTAACACTTCTTTACACGCAACGTGTTACCCTAACCAAACAACGAAGGAGAATTCGTAATGACTGAAGAGATGCGGCAACTTCAAGACTTCCCCGACATTATGACTGCTCAGCAGGTTGCTGAAATGCTCCATATGAGCCTTGATTATGTGCGCAAACTATCACGGGAAGGGAAGATCCCAAGCCATAAACTCCCCGGTGGTAGCCACTTTCGCTACTTCAAAGACGAAATTGTTGATTGGCTTCGCGCTCAACCACAATCAGAGGGTAGAGCAGCTAAGCAATCTGCTGCCAAAGGCAACTAATTGCAACCACAGGGACGATTGGCCCTAATGCGCCATCGTCCCCTTCTTGTTGAATAAGTCGAATATGGTCTTTGGCAACAACGGCAATAATCCCATACAACAACTGACCAGAACGTAAGGCAATCCCCACTCGGCCACCACTCGTATTTAGCGAGCGAATACAACCTATCCATGTTTGATCCCGGTATCGTCCCGGTCGACTAGAACCTATTTCAGCTTCAGCGAATTCAATCTCCCGTTCGGGAATATAAATATGTTTGGATGACGTGGTTAAACAGACCCAATCCTCGCCCCACTCGGCTATAAATCCAACAAGCGTTCCCCCAGACATGCGGACAGAGACCCGCGCACCGAGAGCCGACCATTCACCAATGGCTTGAATAAGGGTACGTTTCCCTTGTGCCCATCGGAGTGCTTCTTGGGCATCTGATACGTCCATGAGATTCCTCGTCTTACACGGTTCTCATCCTGTCCATCCATACAATGACATAACCTGTGTGGATAGCGCAATGTTGTCCACAGAACGAAGAAAACACCTTACGGAACCTGCCCTCAGCCCCTATCGTTAGGTGGACCGATCCCATCGTTTGTAGCCGCTGTCCTATGCCCATTTCTAATCACACCGCCCACCGCGTAGTAACTGACTGCGCATTAGCCAAGAAAAGCTGGTTGCGGTGGCGCCAATCGCGCTACAGTGGTTTGCCCGTCCTGCCCTGGGGGCGGCAAGGATCCCTAGGGCCGCCAAGACCAAAGGATGGCTTATGCGCCATTATGAATTAATGTTTATCCAGCACGGTGAGCTTGATGACACCACCGTCGATACGAATGTCAAGCGTTTCTCCGATTTGATTACACAACTCGGTGGCACGGTTTCCAATGTCGACCACTGGGGTAAGCGCGAATTCGCTTACGAAATTAATCACAAGACACACGGGTATTACACCGTTGTTGATTTTGAGATTGACGCTGACGGGCTCAACGAATTGGATCGGCAGCTGCGGATCAGCGACGACATCGTTCGGCACAAAGTCGTTCGCCCGCAGACCCGTACCAAAAACCTCTAGGACTGGGCCGTATAACGGCCCGATTGGAGAACCGCAATGGCAGTCGAAAATCAGATCACCGTTATCGGCAATTTAGCTAACGACCCACAAATTCGATACACCAACGATGGCACTCCGGTAACAAGTGTCGCGGTCGCCGTGAATCGTCGTGTTCGGAATTCCGCTACTAATGAGTGGGAAGACCAACTTGATGGATTCTTTGATGGCACCGTATGGCGCGACCATGCCGCCAATGTTGCCGCCAGCCTGAAGAAGGGCGATCGGGTCATCATGATAGGCCGACTGGTGAAGCGTTCATATAACGATCGTGACGGGAACCAACGCCAAGCAGTCGACATCCAGATTGATGAGATCGCACCAAGCCTTCGCTGGGCCCAAGTACAGGTAAGTCGAAATAGTGGCGGCCGTAGCGGCGGTGGATATGGCGATGCAAGTTTTGGTAACGCCCCCCAGCCCGCGCAGGCCCCAGCTCCCGTTGAGCAACCCAGTGATGACATCCCCTTCTAATCCCTAGGGATTAGCGGAACCACAGATTTCTCTTTTATTCAAAGGACTATTCATGGCACGACCCGCCCCGAGGCAAGCGCCCCAGCGCCCTGTAAAGCGCAAGGACGACTTCTTCCGCAAGAACGACATTACGTACATCGATTACAAGGACACTGAGCTGTTAAGCCGCTTCATCTCTGATCGTGGCAAGATTCGTTCGTCTCGCGTAACCGGTATCAACCCACAGCAGCAAAAGCTGGTGGCCCAGGCCATCAAAAATGCCCGTGAGATGGCATTGCTGCCCTACTCCACCCGATAGGAGGAACTCATGCAGATTATTTTGAAAGCAGACGTTCCTAACCTTGGCGATGCTGGCGATGTTGTAGATGTCCGTCGCGGTTATGCGAACAACTACTTATTACCCAAAGGTTTAGCTATTTTGGCTACCGGCGGTGCACTCAAGGATGCTCAACTCATGGCTCGCTCACGTGCGCGTCGTGAAGCTGGCAACATTGCCACGGCTGAAACCCAGAAGGCCACCCTTGAGGGTTCACCTTTAACAACCAGCGTTAAAGCCGGTGTGGATGGCACCTTGTACGGCTCCGTCGGTAAGCGCAATATCGCTGAACTGATTGAGAAGCAGCACGGCATTATCGTCAATTACAAGACGATCGGTACCGACCGTCCGATTAAAACAACCGGCGAGCACGAAGTACCGGTTCGCTTGCACCGTGACGTGCATGCAACCATCACCTTGGTTATTGAAGGTGAAGTGGACGCTAACGAATTGGCCGCACACAAGGCCGAACAAGAACGCCTTGCTGCGAAGAAAGCGGAAGCTGACCAAGCTGCCAAGGACGCTGAACAGGCTGAGGCCGAACAAGCAGCAGAGGCTGAAGCGGCTGCCGAAGGTGAGCCAGCTGAAGGCGAACCGGCTGAAGGCGAAGACGCTTAAGTACATACCGAGTTCCATACTCGTACACGTGTGGCCATCGCCGATACGATTCGGTGATGGCCACACGTGTTAAGGAAGACCGTCCATGAATAATGACTTTGGGTACAGCGAAGAACCGAGCTCCTTTCGCAGTCCTCCTGCGGCCATCGAAGCAGAAAATAGCCTGCTGGGCGCCATCATGCTCAATGAGCATGTCTTGAATGATGTACTCCCGATTATTCGTCCTGATGACTTTTTCCGTGGTTCAAATCGCAAAATCTACGAAGCGATCTTGAGCCTTAATAGCGACGGCGAGCCGATCGACCCCATCTCTGTGATTCAGACCCTCAAACGAACTAACGACCTCAATGGGGTTGGTGGTGACCTCGCCGTATTCAATCTCAGCAACGAAGTTGCAACGAGTGCGAACGCTGAGTACTACGCACGTCTCATTGCCGACGCTGCAGCCAAGCGCAGACTCATTGATGTGGGTGGCAAAATCACTGAGATTGGCTTTAATGAGCGCTTGCGTGGGAATGAAGCCGTTGATGAGGCTGAATCCCTGGTCTTTGCATTAGCAAATAAAGAACAGCGCAGTGATTTTGCTGTCATGAACACATTATGCGCCGATGCAGCTGACACCCTTGAGCATTTGTCCCAACAAGAGAGCGGGGTGACGGGTATCAAGAGTGGGTTCTATGACCTGGACCGGCTCACTGCTGGGTTCCAACCTGGTCAACTTATCGTTGTTGCGGCTCGCCCTGCGATGGGTAAATCAACGCTCGTGACCAATATGGCCCAATATGTAGCGATCAATGAAAAGAAACCAGTGGCCATGTTTAGCCTCGAAATGGGCGATAGAGAAATTATGATGCGCCTCTTGGCCGCCCAATCTGGCGTTCACAATGATCGGCTCCGTGATCCACGAACCCTCGAAGAGCAAGACTGGACAAAAATCAGTCGGTCATTGGGTATTTTTGCCGCTGCACCGCTTTTTATTGACGATACACCCGGTATCAATGTGATGGAGATTCGGGCCAAGTGCCGTCGTCTTCACGCGAAGACGGATGGGTTAGGCATGGTCATTGTTGACTACCTCCAACTGATGGAAAGCCACAAAGCGACCGATGGTCGTGTGCAAGAGGTTGCGGAGTTTTCTCGTGGGTTGAAAGTCCTGGCTAAAGAACTAGAAGTTCCTGTTATTGCCTTGTCACAGCTGTCTCGCAAACCGGAAGAACGCGAGAATAAACGCCCACTGTTGAGTGATTTGCGCGAATCAGGCGCCATCGAACAAGACGCTGACATTGTGATGTTTATCTATCGTGATGAGGTCTATAAACAAGATTCTCAGCACAAAGGTGAGGCAGAACTGATCGTCGCCAAGCATCGTGCCGGCCAGCTAGCAACTATTAACCTGTCCTTTCAGGGCCATTTCTCTCGGTTTGCTAACTTGGCTCGCCAAGCTCAACAAGGCCCACCCCCTCAGAGCGCCAATGGCTATAACACTCCGCCACCACCCACCACGCCAACAGCATCGGTGGCCACATCGGGGTACGCAACCCCGCCACCACCACCGCTCGAAGAGTTTTAGGATGGGATCATGTCGTTACGCTCATCATTAACGGTGAAGCCAATCAGGGTTCAGCGGGTCATCCATGCCTCAGCAGATGACCTCTGGGCGCTCTTTGCCAACCCACATCGCCACCCTGACCTTGATGGCCATGGGCTGGCTGACCTTATTCCTGGCACTACGTACGGTCCACAGCGTCTCCAAGCAGGAGACACGTTTAGTGTGCACATGCGCTATGGCCCCTTTACCTATGTGATGAACCTCTTTTGTGTGCAATCTCGGCCAGGCAAAGAGGTGGCGTGGAAAAGCCTCGCGCCCGCACTATGGCGGTGGAGCTTTAAGCCGCTCCGCCCACGCCAAACCTTGGTCACGGGCGAGTGGATTCCCCTTAGACGGGCCTACGCGCCTCTCTTCGCCCTCATTGGGGCACCCACCAAGAACCGCCAAGGCCTTGTAGGCACCCTCAATCGGTTAGAAGAGCTAGTGGCTGAAATGCCCCATACCTCATAGAATGTTCCACCCCTGCGGGTGTAGTTCAATGGTAGAACACCAGCTTCCCAAGCTGGATACGGGGGTTCGATTCCCCTCACCCGCTCCACATCACATTCACCGCAGTTCGTGTTACGAGTGCCGTATCGCAGGGTGACTGTTGAAGTGGTTCATAGCTTTTGACGCCGCTCAGGTTTTTTTATTACCCGGATAATGCCGGAGGTCGGGGCGATCTTCACCACTGTTCTGCTACACTGAAGGTGATAGATCCCCGGCCCGGCCTCTTACTCTCTGAGGGTAATGCACAAATGGCCGGGGCCTTTCATTTCTGGAGACTGATATGAACAAACAACGGCTCAGTTATGAAGAACAAGCCACATTATTGTCTAAGCGTGGGTTGGTTATTGACGACGTCGAAGATGCTGTTCAGTTCTTGTCACAAGTCAACTACTAACGCTTTTCTGGATACTTTCGTTACTGGCAGCGGGACCCAACTCACGGTGATAACCAATTCATAGATGGTGCCTCCTTTAACATTATTCGTGATCTCTACCTAGCCGAACAGAACCTAGTTATTGTTTGCGACGATTTACTTCACCCCATTGAAGTGTTACTCCGAACAAGATTCGCATATCACTACGCCGAGAGGGTTGGTTCTTGCGGTAAGTTTGTACTGGGTGAAGGGTTCACCCATCCACCAAAATCTATCGCAAGACCTATAGAGCACTATCTTTTAGCTAACCTTAATAGGAGCCAAGAAACCTTTATCGCTCACTATCGTGAAGACATAAAGGAAGAAGGGCGGTATACGCCGGAGGCTTACGAACATATGCCTGTTTGGGTGGCCGTAGAGGCATTTTCCTTCGGAAACCTTTCACGTGTTATCCAAGCCTCTCGAAGGGCTGGGGTCTTAGATGACTTGGCAACATCTATGAATCTATCAAAGAGAACATTGTCAAGCCAGGTACGTTCATTCGTTTACTTACGTAACCGAATCGCACATTGTGCCAAATTGTGGAACCATTCTGTTTTTGATGTCCCAGGTATTCAGCGGAATATTGTACGCCGAACAAAGAAGAACCATTACAACTTTACAGACCATTCCGTCTACAAGATTTTTGTCGCACTCAATCTTGTCGCATCTGCTTCTGGCCTCAAAACAACTTGGCTGTCAGAGACCGTTGACCCTATTCTGAGATCAAACCAACTTCTTGCTGCTGGAATAACAAATCCTGTGAAGTACGGACAGATGCCTATAGAGCTGCTTACTAGCTCTATATAGAAAATTAACCTTATCTACTTATACTATCTTTATAACTAAATAATCCTGGTATAGAACTCCTACCAGATGAGTAGAATCTATAGCACTAAAAGTATTATTATTAAATAGTTAATTATCTATATAAGAAGAATAGGAGCTGTTTCATTCATGAGCTTAGAAGATAACAAGAAGAACGCTATCGCCTATTACGAAATGGCGTTTAATGGCGATCCGCGGCAAGCTGTTCACACGTATGTAGGCAATCAATACATTCAACACAACCCGTTAGTTGCCAACGGAACAGAAGGGTTCATTGCCTATTTTGAACGTATGGCTAGCGAGTATCCCAATAAAACGATTTCATTTGTTCGGTCAGTTGCCGAAGGCGATCTCGTGTCACTCCACACCCACCAGGTTTGGCATACAAGCGATGGCGCCACAGAGGAATATGTGACGATGGACTTTTTCCGCTTTGATACAAACGGAAAGATCGTTGAGCATTGGGATGCTATCCAGCAGATTCCCAAGCAATCAGCCAACACCAACACGATGTATTAGGTGAACATACCCCGCACACCTTATGACGGCCAGACTTCCCACCTTCCGTGACGTGTATGCCGTTTTGGCCGCCACAACTGATCCTGGTGAGTGGTGGCCGGCGGACACCCCATTCGAGATATGTGTTGGTGCGGTGCTTACCCAAAACACTGCGTGGCGAAATGTAGTACGCAGCTTGATAGCCCTCAAAGCAGCTCACGGAGTTGAGGCTGAGCAGATTCTTGGCTATCCGAGTGACATGCTGGAAGCTCCTATTCGCCCTTCCGGTTTTTAACGCGCCAAAGCCCGTTACCTCGGCCATGTTGCACAATGGTTTGGTAGTGGACACCAAGAGCGTCAGCCAAACAGCACTGTTCTGCATCCAGCCAAGTGCCGACTAACAAGATAATGCATTATCACCTAATACGAGTATCAATTATTCTTTCTACCACTGTCATAGATGGCCAGTGCCACAGACCCAATACAAACAGTGATAATCACCACATCAAAGAAGGTTATTGTTAAATCTCTATTTATATACTTATAAAGTAGAATCAGTAGAATAATTATTCTTGAAATATACCATCCAACCGATCGCCCATCATCAACTACCTTAACACTACATAGCATGTAAAGTGCTTGGCCTAAGCCGTAACATAATACTAAACCAAACGAATAAATATAATTTGACCAAGTATTGGAGGCCACATTTTTACTCCTTTACATAGGGGCTAACTATAATCTAGCCTCTATAACACCATCAGGACTGGTCAAAAGTTAGATTCTTACTAATTTAGCTACTAACTCTACATATGAACACAATATAAGTAAACCCTAAATATCCCTCTTCCTATCTATTTGATGATAGCCCAGTAATATGATTGACGTTAACAGGAGAAGTACAGGGTAGATTTTTATATTTTTATAGATGCTTCAGATCGATAGCATTGCCAGCTTCATCACTTGAACCGTCCTTGCACCGAGCCAGGTTTTGGTCTACTTATTGCCTATGCCTACACCTTTGTCCACACCACCAACCTTTCGTGAGATCTATCGCGTGCTTGATGCCTCGGTAGAGGCTGGCAATTGGTGGCCGGCTGATTCAGATTTTGAGGTGTTTGTGGGGGCGATTTTGACCCAAAACACCAACTGGCAGAACGTGGTTACCTGTATTGACAACCTCAAGCAGGCCGATTGCTTGCGTCCTGATGCGCTCTTAGCGCTCGAAGCAGAAACCCTCGAAACGCTGATTTACGCATCGGGGTATCGGCGAGCAAAAACCCGTTACCTTAAAGACATCTCAACCTGGTTCATTGAGCATCACCCCGATGCCCACACCCAAGACACCCCCACCCTACGCCAAGATTTGCTCCGTGTTCATGGGGTAGGTGCTGAAACCGCCGATGACCTACTCCTCTATGTCTATCAACGCCCTGTGTTTATTTATGATCTCTACGCCAGGCGACTTATTGAAGCCACTGGGCACGGCATATACACCACCTACAACCACGCTAAGCGCACCCTTGACCCCGTCATTGAAGCAGAAGGATTTAACGCAGCTGAACACGCCCACTTCCACGGCCTCATCGTTAATGCCAGCAAGCACGCTAGAACTCAAGGGGGTTGGCCTACCTACTGGCCAAGCTTGCTTGCCCGTGCAGGCGTGGATTATTGAATAGGGGCAAAGGGTTCAAGACTAAATACCGATTCAACCGGTACCTCAAAATAGGCTGCAATTTTCAATGAAAGCACCAGCGACGGTGAATACTCACCGCGCTCAAGATACCCAATGGTTTGGTAGTGGACACCAAGATCATCTGCCAACTGCCGACGGCTGACCTTGCGGTCAGCACGAAGCACACTAATTCGGTTATAAACCTTCTCTGATTCTTCAGCCATTGGCCTACAGCCCCGAAAGCTCGCGAGTCTTTTGCCTATGCTGTGACAGGCGACCAATCGTTTCTTTTCGCATCATGATCTGCACAACCTTAGGCGCGATAGCCCAACCAACCACACCCCAGAGGGCTAATACACCAAATACAACGATAGGACTCATGCCATTGAATACGCCGAAGGGACCCACACCGGCTGATGCTTGGAGTGTATATCCGGCATATCCCAACCAAAAGAAGGGACTTATCACCGACATATAGGAAGTGAATTCAGGTAATGCGTCAAATGGAACAAATCCTGACGTAAAGATAAAGAGAACCCCGGTGACAGCCATTACCACAAGGAAACCGAATACAGAACGAATAAGTACCCCAACCATGAACCCGTATGGTGTCATTACCAGGATACCGAACCCAACTACTGCAAGAATCCCTACTGAGAGTGAAACCGAGAACTGAACTTGTGGGATAAATATAGTTGCTGCCAGTAACGCCAAGATAGTGATGTCTAGAAATAGAATCTCACAAAAGATGAGCTTCCCAATCATCCACTGCCTTACCCCATTAGGTAATGTTCTAATACGAACCATATTACCTGAGAGACGATCAGTATAGCATTCAGAAAAAATTAAAAAAATTGCATAGGCTGAATAGGAAGCTATTCCTGAATAGAGTGACCCTATAATAATCGGTGTATAACTTGGGTCAGTATTACGAATCATCAATATAGTTGCAATCACAAATATTGCTGGAGCAATAATATGATTAAGGATAGTAAACCCAACCAAGTTAACACGTATATCGGCTTTAGCTTGAATCCAAGCTGAAGTTATTGCACTCATCACGCAGTCTCCTTTGTTGTATTTACTAGCTTCAAGTAGGCATCACCTAACGTTGGTCTTGTTATTTCAATTCCCGTGATAGCGTCCAAATCCAATGACTTTAAAAACACTTCCGGATAGTCGGTGGCATGGACCTGTCGTTTACCATCTTCAAACCAGGTGATTTGGGTTGGTTGCAACAGTTCGTCACGGAGTTGTTGTGGTGACCCGCTAGCAACCAAATGCCCATGGTTCAAGATCAGTACTCGGTCAGCGAGGTCTTGTGCTTCGGCCATATCGTGTGTTGTCATCAGCACGGTTACCCCTTCATCAACACGATCTTGAATGATGCGGTGGAATTGCTGCCGCGCTTCAAGGTCCAATCCAGTCGTCGGCTCATCTAAAATAAGCAACTCAGGTTGCCCAACGACCGCGGCCGCAAGGTCTAAGCGCCGACGCTGCCCACCCGATAGCGTGCCCATCACCTGCTTGCCCACATCACCGAGCCCAACAAGCTCAAGAGCATCTGCCGGTGAGAGGTGATGTGGCTCTTTCACGTAGTGGCCGCAGATCCACGCCATGAACTCATTGACCGTCCATTTGCCGTGGTCTGAATAGTGCTGAATGACAAGCCCAATCTCTCCAAACCAGGCACCGTGCTGGGTTCGTGGGTCACGTCCGAGGGTACGAATTGAACCGGCATGTGGGGCCAGTGACCCCATGATGAGCTCAACCAGCGTGGTTTTGCCTGTTCCATTTGGCCCTAGCAATACCACAACTTCACCTCTATGAATATCAGCACTCATACCGTCAAGTACGACGTGATCACCGTAGGCAAAGTGCAAATCACTGACGTGAATCAGGGCATCCATGACGCTTCCCACCTATCCATAACACCTATGACTATCGCTATGGAATGTAGCATACATACTACATTTATACGTGTCAATACGATATTCTCATATGCATCGATAGCAGCCATGCCGAGCACCATACCGACAACGGTCTTGTGGCATGACAACGGGCATTCACACGAGGTTGGTCCCTTGGCCTCTACATCACAACAGTCCTATTCAACGGTGGCTTGGCGCGCACCGATATCGCGGCGCGCAAATACCACCGAAGCGGCGATGATTGCCCCAACGCTCCACAGCACGAGGGTTAGGGCCGCAATGGGCACCTCAACATCAGGAGGGTGAATCCAATCAGCGGTCTGTGTCTCGCGGTCAATAAACATCAATACGCCCGCATTCATAGGGAGATACTGAAAGAATGGATGGGCGATCATGAGCGGGGTACCACCAAAGGTAAGGAGTACCATTGCGGCAAGCACCGTGGTTTGTGAACGAATAATGAGGGCCACACAGGTACTGAGCACACCAATGGCCGTCCACGAACAAATAGCAAGGGCGAGGCTAACGATCAATGTGCTCGCAGCGCCGGTGGCATAGACGGACTGATCACCGAGTGGCACTTGGTAAATCGTCGCAATCGCAACCGCTAGCACGAGTCCAAGCAAGGTTGACACGAGGGCTGACACCAAGAGCTTTGCCGTAACTATCCTGCCCCGGCGAGGCACGGCAAGAACCGATGAGCCAATCTGACCACCTTCGTATTCAGATGACGCAATCAATACACCCACGATTGCGGCAATGAACGAGAAGTTTGCCATGGCATATACCCCGGCCGTTTCTGGTGTACTTAACCCGAGTGAACTGGGTGGGCCAGAATCAATAATGCAATAGCACAATGTGAGCACCGTGCTGATAAGGATTGTTACCATCAGCGCACGGTGAGTAACGAGTTTGACCAGCTCACCGCCAAGTACATCAATGAACTTCATTGGTGGGCTCCCGTACGCATACGCATCTGGCGTGACTGTTCGAGATGGGTAAAAAACGCCTGTTCTAAGCTGCCGTGTACCTGCACGAGATTGTTTACTAAGCCCTCTCCAATGACGCGACTGCGATCCATCAGCACAACTCGATCGGCAATGATCTCTGTTTCACTCATGAGGTGGGAACTCATCAGCACTGTTTTGCCATCACGGGCAAGGCCGGTGAGGAGTCCACGCAACCACTGCATGCCGATAGGGTCAAGCCCGTTTGCTGGCTCATCAACAATCACCACATCGGGATTGCCAAGGAGAGCGACGGCAATGCCGAGTCGTTGTTGCATACCCAAGGAGTATTCTCGAACACGCCGTTTCCAGTCGCGTGGCTGAAGGTCAACAAGCTCAAGCACCTCGGTAATACGTGTACCTGGAAGGCGGTTCACCCGTGTAATCCATCGCAAATGGTCGATTGCCCGTCGAGAAGGATGTGCCCCTGAACCTTCAAATTGGGCCCCAATCACACGCATTGGAAAGGGGTGTTCACGGTACCGTCGTCCGCAAACCGTTGCCGTGCCGCTATCAGCACGGTCAAGATCACAAATAATGCGCATTACTGATGACTTACCTGCACCATTGGGGCCAAGGAGTCCGGTGACACTTCCTGCTGGTGCCATAAAGCTCACCTGGTCCACCGCTGTAATGGCGCCGTGGGTTTTCGTGAGATTGATGACTTCAATCATTTGTTGTTCCTTTCAATCAGCAATAACATCACCCCGTTGCCTGATAGTTACCGAACATCGCGCCATCGGTAGATCGCCACGCTGAGGACAAGTACGAATAGCACTTGTGCAGCTACACCTATCAACGAAGAGGCCGGTGGTACTGGGCCGCCGTGGAGATAGACCTGTTTAAAAGCTTGATCAACCGTTCCTGACAGTGCTGGGATCTGTGCGGTGAGCAGGTCAGAAAGACCAATGGTCCAAACAAGTATTGAGACCACACTGGCGACCAGATTTCGGCTTGCGGCAACGATGGCGGCGGTGAGTACGGCCATGAGTACCCAATAGCCAATCACCCACCCATAAGGAAGGGGTGAGAGCGCACCCGTTCCACCCTCAGCAATACTCGCCAAGGGGATAAGACTGGCACTCGTACAGGTGATAGCCGCGAATAAGGCGATACCAGCGGTTGTGAACAGTTTGGCTCCTAATAACGTGCCACGGCGAGCAACCACAAGTACAGCTAGTCGGCCAGGGCCAACTGCATTATCTTGACCAACGATCCAGGCCCCCAACAACACGGGAATAACTTGCCCGTAGTGGAGTATGTCACGCATCAGCGCATCAACCGTTAGGCCACCCAATTCATCAGCACGCCCCTGAGCAAAGAAGCCATGCACTTGGATCATGACGAAAACCACCGCAGCACAGATAGCGAACGTCCCAAACAGTAAGGTGCGTGTGACGGCAGGCAATGACATGGCCTTGGTGAACTCACCAACGTAAATGGCGATGGTGGCCGATGGGGGAGAAACCGCGTGTGTAGACATAGACCTGACGCTAACGCCACAGGATGGTTCGCAAATCACCGCCAACGGTGAACTTTATGCCGGTAGGTCTGTACCCTCACCCTTAAGGGCGAGTGATTATCGCGGTGATGACAATTGTTCAATCAACACCATGGGGCAACGTGGTACCAACTGCACCCTAGGGGCGTGTCGGTTTCACAAGACCCCGTTGATAGGCCGCAATTACCAGTTGAGCACGGTCCCTGGCCTGGAGTTTGAGCAGCAGGTTACTGATATGAGTTTTAAGCGTATTGGGAGAGATATAGAGCATCGCCACAATCTCACTATTGGATAGGCCGCGACCAATGAGGGTTAAGACCTCTGTCTCACGGGGGGTAAGGCGGCATCCTGCCCGATCGGACTCGACAGGTACCTGGTCGGTGGGATTAGCGATGTAATGATCAACAAGTTTGGAGAGGATTGAAGGAGCAAATAGTGCCTCACCTCGGTGTATCCGCCGAATAGCATCGAGTAACACGGTAGGGTGCGCGTCCTTTAGCAAAAACCCACTTGCGCGTGCCCGGAGTGCCCCGTACACGTACTCATCAAGTTCATACATACTCAGCACCAATACCCGAACGTGCCGTAACGATGGTTCATTGGTGATGGTCTGTGTCGCATGGATTCCATCAGATCCGGGCATACGAATATCCATGAGCACCACATCTGGGTTCAGCTTTCGTACCGCCCTCACCGACTCATCGCCGGTACTTGCTTCGCCTACCACATCCATATCAGGCTGACTATCAATGACGATACGGAGGCTCTGGCGCATCAACGGTTCATCATCGGCCAGGAGCACTCGAATGGGGGCTTGGAGAACGTCAGCTCGTTCACTCATAGGACCCCCTCAACAGGGAGGTTCGCCTCAAGACAGAACCCGGTCGGTGTGGGAGATGCCGTTAAGGTGCCGCCATGGGCATAGATCCGTTCACGCAACCCCGTAAGCCCTTGACCGACACCAGGTTCGCTCTGCCAGTTTGGGTTCTTCTTATCATTGTCTACAACAATGTTGACCATATCGGTTGATTGGGTGATGCTCAGTCGGACCGTTGTTGGCCCTGCATGTCGGATCACATTGGTCAGTGCCTCACGGACGATAGCGCAAATCGTGTTCTGGACACTTTGCGCCAGCTCACCTAACCCATCTTGCGCGTCAGTGAGGTTATCGATGGTCAACTGGATAATCAGTCCGCTTCGTTCTGCATCCTTAATGATGCTTGGCAGGGTTGCCAAGGTATCTGCGGGTTGAAGTGGAGCCGGTTCATCTTCTGGGCTGCGCAAGAGGGTCAACATGCGCCGGAGTTCTCCCATCGTTGATCGGCTCATCCGTTCAATATCGAGTAACGCTTGGTGCCGCGCAGCGTCAGCATCTGGCCCGTCAAGATAGCTAGTGGTGGCCGCGCGGACCGTGATCGTGCCTAACCCGTGTGAACTCAGGTCATGAAGGTCTCTAGCAATCCGGAGGCGTTCTTGTTGAACAGCACGCTCAGCAGCCCACGCTGCGAGACGTTCCTCAAAATCACGTTGTTGCTTGCGAGCATGCTGAATTGCCCAGGCAAGGACAGCCAGGGTAAGCACTAGTCCTGAACCAGTAACGCCGAGCAACACTGTCGTATTACCTAAATCAACAATCAACGCACTCAAGATCGGCAGCGCAATAAGGACCAGAACCAGGACCCAAGCGCGTGATGGAGCTTTCCTTGGCCGATCAACGATGTCCATAGGCTAAGGCTACGAGAAAGCTATGCCGAGCGCCTCACACCCAGGGGTGAACGTGCTTCACCCAGCGTCCGTAATGCTGTCATTTTCTACCCGCATTGGTGGGCAGCCTGCTAGCACCCCTGCCATGGTGTCATGTTCTTGTGGGGTCACCCAAAGGTGGTAGCGAGCTTTTACTGCAATTTGACGGGCTACGTAATGGCAATGGAATTGCTCATTTGGGGGTAGCCACTCTGCCGCGTTCTTGTATCCCTTGTCACCATTGGCAGGCCCATCTACAGCAAGCAGGTTCAATGGATCGTTCATTAAGTGAATACGCCGTTCTTTGTCGAGGTTCTGCGCCCCGGTCAACCACGCATCTTTCAAGGCAACCACGTGATCAATTTGCACCTTGGCTGATGTGTATCGGCCTGATTGAAAATGAATCACTCTACCGCTGTACGGTCCATTCAAAATGCCGGATAACACCTTGCAATGCCCACGTTTACGCACATTTCGCAAGTCACGGGCGAGGATGTCATTACGAGTGTTGCAATGGTTGCCATCAATATCAGCCCACCCCTGTCCAAACTCAGAACGCTGATACCGCCGACGATAGTCCTTAGGGCGAGTTTCGAGGCTAGCCAACAAATTGGCAATTTGCCCCTGTGGTTGTGTAGGTGGTTCTGGTGCGTCGCCCTCAGGGTCCGGTTCGGGGGTGGGGTCCTGTGGTTGTTCTGGTCCAGGTATCTCTGGGGTACGCGGTACCCATGTCGGTGTTGGCTCAGGGATAGGTGCCAGTGACACCTCTGGTCGTGGAACGTCGTGCGGCCAATCCGCATCGGAGGATGCCATGTGATGGTCGGCGCCAAGTTCATCAGATTGACAAGGATCGTTTGGCCCACCAGGTTCAATCAACGACCAAAACCATGGTGGAATCCAACCAGGACGAGATGGCTGGTGAGTATCTCGTGCATCACAGCCTTGAGCTGTTGATGCCGTTAGCGCCATGGTGTGCACCGAACCCTGCTCAAAGGCGTGGGCGGGTGAAACGGTGCTAATGCTGCCCAATGACAACACCAATGCCAGGGCTAACCCAGCAATACCACTGACTCGATGCGACGATCTTCGTGGTTTTGATGACGTGCTTGTTTGGCTCATTTCGTTCTCGCTGTACTATTCGCGACCAAATTGCAGAGGCAGGAATGTACTACGCTCATTGCCAAACTCACGGACCGCTACCCAGCGTGAAATCCGCACCGCAGAATGCAAATATTTATGAGGTAATGGTGTTGTTCTCCATACGCATGGGAGGGCAACCTGCCAGCACCTCTGCCATGGCGTCATGTTCTTGTGGCGTCACCCAAAGGTGATAGCGCTGTTTAACCGCAACTTGGCGTGCCACATAGTGGCAATGAAACCCGCTATTGGGTGGCAACCAAGCCGCCGCGTTTTTATGCCCTTTTGCATTATTCGTTGGCCCATCTACCGCAAGGAGGTTCAGGGGGTCATTCATCAATTCGATACGACGGTCAGCAGCGAGGTCTTGTGCGCCAGTCCCCCAAGCATCACGCAAGGCGACCACATGGTCAATCTGTACATCGTCAGAGGTGTCTTTCCCAGCAACAAACTGGATCACCTTACCGGTATAGGGGTCATGTAAAACACCTGAAACGACCTTGCACTTGCCGTCACGTTGAACCTGTTGAAGGTCACGAGCCAGGATATGTTGACGGGTATAACACCCATCTGTGCGTGTCCATCCTTTACCAAAGGCATTTCGGTTGTATTTCGCCCGAGTATCTTCTGGTTTTACCGGTAGTGCCGCAAACGCAACCGCAATATCACCGGCTGCGGGTGGTGCTGGCTGCACGGGTGGTGCAGGCGGTGGAACGGGTGCAGGCGGTACTGGTGAGAGTGCAGGCGGTTCAGGGGTAACCGTAGGACTTGGTGTAGGACGCACACGGTCAGACGGTGTCGGACTAGGGGGCGTACTTGGCGTTGATTGAGTGGGCTTAGGTTTCGCAGCTGGCCGTGTACTTGTATTGCCTGCTCCAAAGAGCGGCCCAAACAGTCGGCCCAGGAATGACGATCGAGCAGGTTGCCCATTCGGCTGGTCTTGTTCACGCGCAGAATCATTCAGTCGGCTATCGGCAACGAGTTGGGGAGCAGAAGGCGCATCTTGAGGCGACTCTATAGGGGTTTGAACAGGTGGATGAGTGCGCTCAGGAAGCACAAGCGGTGGCAATTCGATAGTTGGAATTGGCTCCGGTGTCGGGTCGGGGAGGCCAACCGGTTCAAGTACAACAGTATCGACGGCAACCCGCTCTTCGGGATTACCTTTATCCGCTGTAACACTGGTTAGGACAGTGACACCAGCTGCAAACACGAGAAGCAAACTCACAAGTAGCCCCAGGCCAGCAACTATTGCTGATAGCCCAGATGAATCTAGTGCCTTACGTACAACGTTCTTCATACTATTCAATCATTTTAATACATTTAGCTTGTATTTTTAATACATAAATGTGGCGCGTGTATACCACCATGCAGTATGTATCGGCATAACGGGGCAAGACATGACTACGCATTCTGGTGGTTGAGGAATCCTGGTACGTACTATTTCCGTTATCCTTGCTTCCACGATGGGTCGCACATCGGGAGGCGTTCAATCCTGAGTATGAACGCCAATACGGGCAGCCTCATTCGTCGGCGTTAATGACCGTGTCTCCAGATACACGCATGGCCGGTGGGCAATCATGCAACACCGTTGCCATAGCATCATGTTCTGATTGGGTTACCCAGAGGCCATGGCGTGCCTTTACAGCTATTTGACGGGCGATGTAATGACAATGAAAACCGGCATTGGGTGGAAGCCATTCAGCCGCGTTTTGGTGCCCTTTGTCATCATTCGTCTCCCCATCAACGGCGAGGAGATTGAGGGGATCATTGGAGAATGCGATTCGCTGCTCCGCACTCATATGTTGTGCTCCCGTACCCCAGGCGTCTTTCAAAGCGACCACATGATCTATTTGGACATCATCTGTGGTATTTGGCCCCGCCACATAGTGAATTCGCATGCCGGTATACGGGTCATCCAGTGTCCCTGAAATAATTTTGCAGCGACCTTTTTGCTTCGTGTCGTGTAAATCACGACGCAGAATATCGTTGCGGGTGTAGCACGTGTTGTGATCAATATCGGTCCAACCGTCACCAAACGCATCACGGTGGTACCGCTGGCCACGTTCTTTCGGAGCAACCTTGAGTGTCCCTAATAACGCGCGAATCTCGTCTGATTGGCTGGCATCGTCTCGGCTATCGACGATAGAGGTGTCGGCGTGATACCCACGAGACCGTGCTGGTTCTGAAGCCAGTTGCGGCGTCTCTTGGGGGGAGGTGGGCTTGAAACCGAGGTTGTCGATCTCACCCCACCCAAAGGCAGCAGCGGCCGCAATAACACCGCCGACCACGAGGCGTAGCATCATCCGAGAAGGCCGAGTGGTATGCCGGCGAGGTTTCTGGCGTGAAGAGACAGACATTGGTTATCAACCCTATCTGGACGGATCCAGAACATAGCGAACTACATTCTCCTTCAATGCCGCCTCTTACAACAGAAACCCAGGCATAGCCTGGGTTTCTAGAGCGATTTCAGTGTTATTGTGCGTTGATGATGGAATCACCATCGACACGCATGTCTGTCGGACAAGCCTTCAGTCCCTCTGCCATAGCGGCGTGTTCTTCTGGAGAAACAGTCAACCCATACCGTGCCTTCACCGCGATCTGCCGACCAAGATAATGACAAGTGAAGTCAGGATTGGTGGGCATCCACTGTGTTACGTCTTTATCACCCTTCTCCGCGTTAGCTGCGCGGCTAACCGCCAGAAGGTTCAATGGGTCATTCTTAAAGATTTCACGCTGGCGCTGACTTAAGTCCTGAGCACCTGTTGCCCAAGCAGTAGGCAAGGAGACAACATGGCTCACTTCAATGGGTGATTCGAGTCCATCCTCAATGAAGTAGTCAAGCACTTCGTTCGTGTATGGATCATGCAATGAACCTGCATGAATCCTGCACCCACGGCCAGAATCGGTCACGGTGAGGTCACGGGCCAAAATGTCGTCTATCGTGCTGCAGTTATTCTCATCAATATCCAACCAACCTTGGCCGAACGCATCTTCATCAAAGGTCATATCCTCATGGGGCGGGGCGATGCGCAACCGTTCAAAGAGTTCGGTAATGAGCGTAACGTCTGGCTGAGAGTTATTGGTGTTATTCGGATCTGTTGGACGGGGGGCGGGCACGATTGGGGCCGGTTTGATCACCGCTGGTGGAATGAGCTGGGCTTCAGGCTTTGTTGACGGGCCGGGGACTCCAGGCGTTGGCCGCACTTCAGGCGGAACAACATGTTGGGGCGTTTCCCGCGGTCGTGCCGGAGGATTGGGAGCAGGCTGAGCAGGTGGTGCTGGTTGTACTGGTGCCGCTGGTTGTGCTGGTGCCGCAGGTGGTGCTGGCACCACATGCTCAGGACGGCTCGCGATTGGTCGCGTTTGGCTCTGCGACTGGCGTTCTGGCTCTTTCTTCCCGTCGAAGATACTTGTCACCCAGCTCCAGAAACCACCGTCTTCTTGATCGGTATTTGTGGTTTCATCTGAGTAGGTTGCATCTTGAGGTACATCCAGGGCAACGGGGCTGATGGGCGGTTCAGCGCCACTTCCTTCAGGAACATCTAGTGGAGGAATATCGGGGACAGGCAACGGATCTGGATCATCCAATGAACCGCCACGAGGCAGGAGCTGGACTGTCTCAATGTCCTGACGGACTATAGGCTCAGCTTGGTTTGCCTTATCGCCAGCAAAATAGCCAAGCACACCCCAAAAAAGAATAAAAGAACCCAGTACACCGCCAATGGCCAAACTAACTTGCCGATCGGCAGGAGCACTTTCCTTTGAATCAGTTATCCATTTCTTCGGATCGCCCTGTAGATTCATCTCGCCCTCATACTGTCCCAGCTATGGGCATAGGTTGCCCACGCAATGCTGTACGGCTCGACTCGGGTAGAACTTTAATTTTTTTCACAGAAAAATAGAAAAAACCTAAATACTGCACTCAAATGGCCGAGTGCTCATGACTATCGCTTGGCGGGGGCATACTCGTTTTGCCCACTGAAGATAGGCACACTACGACGAGAAGTTCTTGTGAAATTGGCTTGGCGTTGGCCCTTCTTGCCCCTGATATTTCGACCCGAGCGCTGGATCTCCATAACCCCGGCTGGCGGGCTGATCAAGCCGGAAAAATGCAAGTTGGCTGATCTTCATCTCTGGGTAGATCGCAATAGGTAAATTCGCCACATTGGAGAGCTCTAGGGTCAGCCAACCAGAAAACCCAGCATCAATGAAACCGGCTGTGGCATGTACGAGTAGCCCTAAACGCCCCAAACTGGACTTGCCTTCAATGCGCGCAACCAGGTCAGTTGGCAAACTCACTCGCTCCAACGTCGAACCCAAGACAAATTCACCGGGATGCAGGATAAACGGGTCTTCTTGGGTAACGGTCACTGTTTGGGTGAGACCGTCTAATGGCTGCTTCGTATCAATCAGCGGGTATTTGTGATTGTTAAATACACGAAACGTGTCACTCACCCGGAGGTCAACGCTAGACGGTTGAATCGCATTGTCACCAAGTGGGTCGATGGTGATATGGCCAGATTCAAGGGCGGCACGAATGCTGATATCAGACAAGATCATGTGCCCAGCTTATTGAACGTTGTCGTACCTTTCTTGCATTGAATACGTAGCTGGAACAGGCTCCCAAAGCGCCCCTGGCCCCCGAAAGTGGGCCATTTTGCCTATACGGGATCAGGATACATAGACGATACTGCAGGAATGTAAACCGTTTGCGTTCGATTATCGCGCAAACGACTGACAAAGATAGGATTTACAGGAACCTTTCCCCGAGGAACTCCATGGCTTCAAAGTACAAGACGAAAAACACATTCACCCTCTGGTGGAATAACGCCTCTCGCGGCACACGTATCGGCACGGTGATCGGTGCGGTTATCGTGGGTGCGCTCGTTTTGGTGGGTCTTGGCTTTCTTGGGAAATTCCTATTTGATATCCAAGCGGATGACACAAGTCGAGCACGCACCACGATCGAACTTCCTGCCCAAGGCGTGCAAGAAAGTGATGAACCATCTTCTGTTGCAACCCCCGAGTTGCCTCCACTTGATTTACCCACGCCAACCCCAACGCCAATGATTGCCACTGATGAGGCTGTTGAAGGTTCCTCTGAACTCGGTAGCCAGGGGAGTTCGTCCGCTGCAGGCAACGGGAATGGGCGCGATAGTCAAGGCGGGACTGGGAATACCCCGACCTTTGACACCATCCTTGCAGCAGGGCGACGTTCCTGTGTCCATACCGAACAAGATGTATCTCCCACCGGTGAACCGATCTTGCGCGCCTATCAACCGTGGAGTGATGGTGATTTCAATGCGATTCTCCCCTGCATTGAAACGATGGTTACCGAATCGCGGGATGCGGGTGTCAATATTGAGATTCTTGTCCAAACTGACACCCAACCGGCTGGCTACCTTCTTATACGGACAGCCGATGTGCAACGGCTGAACCAGTTGGACCAAAATGCGCGGGCAACCCAGTTGCGTGAGGCCTTTCAGGTTGCACCGGGACTCCAGCTGAAATAGGCACATTCGCTACGAACGTAAGGCTTCGAGGACTTACGAAAAAAATTTCTTACGAAAATAGCGAATTAATTAGGTGAACCTTAGTAAAGCATGTATAGTGTTCATCACCTACCTCTGTCAGAGAAAGGCGGGAGACAGCACGCTCCCGCCTTTCACTTTGCCCAAAGGAATCAGCGCCGTATGGTCATGCAGGTTTGCTGAATGTGTGCGACAAGGTAGTACCAAGCGGACAGCGTATTCACTAGCCCAATGGTGTTGGATTACTTCAGTTCACTGGCCCACACGATGAACAATGCAGTCGGTATGCGCTTGTAACAGCAATGCTTGGATAGCTAGTTCCCAGGCCACATTGACCTCTAACGCATCACGTGTTTGTTGAATGCGATCACTGATGCTGATTGCGGCGGTGACACTGATCCGTGTTGAATCACCAATCAATCGATCTCGGGCATCCACATTGCGTAGTGGGGCCTCAGTATTGGTTGCTACCGCAATAACATCCCTGAGGTACCCTAAACACGCATCGAGTGCATCTTGAATGGTTGCGGTTCGTTCAGCACGTACCAACCGCTTGTATTGGGTGTCAATATGTTTAACAAGCGTGGGCGGTGCTTTTTCATATGCCTCGTGAAGTTGGGCTATGGCTGCTTTACCTTCTGCTTCGATCGCGTCGCTTCGGCGTTTGATTGCACCTTTTAATGCATGGGTAGCCATCATGGCCATACCTGGTCCCCGGTCAAGCATGTCCGGTACCCAGGTGCGTGCCTGTCGATATTCACCAAGGGCTACTGAGCTGGCCAATGCCGCCACCTTGTCCGGCGCGCCCTCGGATAGCGCAATCAATAAAGCCTGGTCAGGATGATCGGGAATCAGGGTTGCTAAGTGTTCAGCTCGCCACGGTGAAAACCGGACACGACGACAACGACTCAAAATCGTGTCTGGAATGGACTGCTCATTGGCAATATCCAAAATCCACACCGTGCCTGCCGGTGGTTCTTCAAGTGTTTTAAGAAAGGCATTCGCTGCCTCCATATTCATTCGATCAGCCTCATGGATATGAAGGACCTTCACCTTGCCTTCGATCAATGTTTGATTTGCCGCAGGAAGCCACGACTCACTCACATCGCGTTTTCGATGGTTTGCGCCGATGGGAGTAAACGTGGTTATTGCAGGATGAGTACCACGCAAAAAACGATCCAACTGGCCAGTATCTGATACTGCACCATTCGTAACGGCAGCAAAGAGCCGCGCCGCACGTTCTTGCCCTACCCCCTTTGGGCCGATAAATGCCCAGGCATGGCCATAGTCTTCTTGTGCGAACGCTGACGAGAGGGCCGCAATCGCGTGTTCTTGACCCGGCAATTCCCAAGGGATCATGCTAGGCACACAACCCCCGATCGGTCATGACGTGAACGATGTCATCAAACACCGCTGCGACATCACGATTTGCGTCAATAACCGCCCACCGGTCATCCACAATCGTGCGATAGCCTGCATTTACCTGTTCATGAAACGCCATGCTGGCCTGATCGAGGCGGTCTCCACCATCTTTCGCTTGACGGGCACGTGCCACCCCAGTACTAGCTTCAATATCAAGCAAAATAATCAAATCAGGTTCACAACCATCAATAGCCGGCTCATTAATCCGTTTAGCCTTCTCTAGACCCAAACCACCGGCAATCCCTTGATACACATAAGACGAATACACAAACCGGTCGGTAATCACCGTTTTCCCCGCCGCGAGGGCAGGGCGAATCCGATGCGCAACATGGGAAGCTCGTCCAGTTGCGATAATGAAGCACTCCTCTAGGGCATCAATCGTGTTCGCAGGGTTTAACACATAGTCACGCATCGCTTCAGCAACCGGCGTTCCACCCGGCTCCCTGGTGAGTTCAACATCATGCCCACGTTCGGTCAGGTAGTTCTTCAACAACTCAATCTGTGTTGATTTACCTGCGCCCTCACCACCTTCAAAGGCAATAAACACCGCTACTCTGCCTTCTTGGCGGCTGTTTTTGCCTTCTTCGTCGTGCTCTTCGTCGTCGTGCTCTTCTTGGTTGCAGCTTTCTTCGTTGTCTTCTTCGGCTTTTCCCCTTGAGCAGCCATACGTTCACGACGCATCTGCAATAGCTCACTTGCCCGTTCATCGGTCATCGATTCAATGGAATCGGCTTTCCGCAAACTAGCGTTCACTTCACCATCAGTGACGTATTCACCGAAGCGGCCCATCCGAATACTCATTGGTTTCCCACTGACCAAATCGTTGCCCAACTCACGCAGCACCGCATTGCTCGTCGTAGAACGGTTTGATCGCTTATCTTGAGCCAAAAGCTCCAAGGCACCCTTCGTATCAATGGTGAACAGACTCGCCTCATCCGGCAGACTGCGGGTTTCTTTACCCCACTTCAAATACGGCCCATAGCGACCATTAGCCACTTCAATAGGGCCACCATCTTCAGGGTGCGGACCAACATCACGAGGCAATGTCAATAGTTGGAGTGCATCCTCTAGGGTCAGAGCATCAAGCTGCTGGGTTTTTAACAAACTCGCTGTTTTCTCAGGTTTTCCATCATCCGGATGGCCAATTTGAACGTAGGGCCCAAAACGTCCGTCACGCGCAATGACCGGCTTTCCGGTAGCTGGATCGTCACCGAGCACCTTCAGCTCTGTTTGCATCTCCAGTAGCTGGGTTGCTTTTTTGATCGTCAACTCATCGGGACAAATATCATCAGGGATAGGACCACGCGTATCATCTGAACGCAATAAGTAGGGGCCATATCGCCCACTCTTCGCCACGATGGTACGTCCTTGATCATCAACCCCTATGGGGAACGCATTAATCGTCGCAGCGTCAATATCGCCAAGGTTATTCTCAACCTGCTGCTTTAAACCCGGCTCCTCATCACCAAAGTAAAATTGGCTGAGCCATGGGGTACGGTCTAGCCGACCACCGGCAATCTCATCGAGGTCGTCTTCCATCTTTGCCGTGAATGCATAGTCCACAAGCTCAGGAAAGTGCTGTTCAAGTAGGGCCGTTGTTGCAAATGCTGTGAAACTTGGCACTAGCGCCGTACCTTTTTTCCACACGTACTTACGCGCAATAATCGTGCTGATAATGCTTGCATAAGTTGATGGGCGCCCTACCCCCAGCTCTTCGAGCTTTTGAACCAAACTTGCTTCCGTAAACCGCGCCGGGGGGCGAGTGTCATGGCCTTCGGCACGCACCGTCTTGGCTGTAAAGACGTCGCCTGCCTTCATTTCAGGCAAAATCACATCTTTATCACTGAGCTGTGCATCAGGATCATCACTACCTTCAACATAGGCACGTAAGAAGCCGGGGAAGGTGATCGTGCGCCCAGAGGCAGTAAATAGACAGGTAGCCCCGGCGAGGTCGTTCGCCTGAGCGGTAGCTTCAGCCGTTAAACGCGCCTGCACACTGTTGCCCTTCGCATCAGCCATTTGACTAGCTAATGTGCGCTTCCAAATCAATTCGTATAACCGGAATTGTTCGGCAGTCAATTCATTCTTCACCTGATCCGGGGTACGAAACTGATCGCCGGCAGGACGGATTGCCTCGTGCGCTTCCTGAGCATTCTTCGATTTTTTCTCGTACTGGCGCGGTTTATCAGGCAAATAGTCTGCCCCATACATCTCCTTCACCTGCGCCCGTGCAGAGGCAATGGCCTCACCGGAAAGCTGATAGGAGTCGGTACGCATATATGTGATGTACCCATTTTCGTACAGGGTTTGGGCAACACGCATCGTGTGCTGTGCACTAAAGCGCAACTTCCGCCCCGCCTCTTGTTGCAAACTCGACGTGGCAAAGGGGGCAGGTGGTTTACGGCTATATGGTTTGGTTTCAACCCCAAGGACCGTGAATGAGCCGCCTGTTAAGCCGTCAGCCAAGGCCTTAGCCTGGGCTTCATCCAAACGATGTAACTCGGCATTTGCCAAGGTTCCACGATCAGTAAAGTCCTTACCCCTCGCCAGTCGCCGACCTGCAATTTCAACCAAGCCAGATTCAAAAGGACTACCTGCTGTTGTCGCTAGTTCAGCCGTTAAATCCCAATAGTTTGCGCTCACAAACGCAATACGTTCGCGCTCACGTTCCACAATGATTCGTGTGGCCACACTCTGCACACGCCCTGCACTCAGGCCAGTACTTACTTTTTTCCAAAGCACCGGACTGACCTCATAACCGTAGAGGCGGTCGAGGATACGGCGCGCTTCCTGCGCATCAACGAGTTGATAATCCAACTCACCGGTATGTTCAACTGCATGTTGAATCGCTTGTTTGGTAATTTCACCAAACACCATTCGTCGTACTGGCACCTTTGGTTTCAATACTTCTTGAAGATGCCAGGCAATCGCCTCACCTTCGCGGTCCTTATCCGTTGCCAGTAGAAGTTCGTCACAGTCTTTCAACTTTGTCTTTAAGTCAGTGACCGTTTTTTTCTTATCCGGGTTCACCACATAGACAGGAGCAAACTCATGATCAACGTCAACCCCAAGGGTGGCCCATGGTTTGTCCTTGACCTTAGCTGGAATCTGACTGGCATTCGCGGGCAAGTCACGGATGTGACCAACGGAGGATTCCACCACATACTCAGGCCCGAGATACTCACCTATCTTTCGAGCCTTGGCGGGAGATTCCACAATAACCAGTCGTTTACTCATCACTCATTCCTGCGCTTAATTTTGAAGCTGGAGATACAACACTAAAGGCAAGACTATGTAAGACCACTATGGGGTTGGTCAAATAGACGTGGCCTAAACAATTGATCATGGACCTGAAGGGCGTATCGGTCAGTCATACCAGCCACATGATCAGCTACCTGAATATCCAGGCTGGCACTGCGATCTCTGTACCGCTCAGGCAACTTATCGGGGTGAGCTAAATAGAAATCAAAGAGGTCGTTAATAACCCGATGAGCGGCACGTGCTTGCTTTTCTTGTTCAGGGGATTTATAGACATGCACAAACATCCAGTCACGGAGTTCATCAAAAATAGGAAACCATGCGGGGTCCATCTCTACGTGCCCATTACTGACCGAGTAATCGACAACACTTTGAATCAGTCGGGTAATCCATTTGCTGCCCGGTTGACCAAGCGCATCAGTCACTGAGGTCGGAATATCTTGGGCACGAATCATGCCAGCACGCATCGCATCCATCACATCATGGGCTAGATAGGCAATACGGTCCGCATAGCGAACACACCACCCTTCAGGGGTGATGGGGGGAGGGTTGATTTTCCAAGGGTGACGGGCAATCCCTTCACGGGTCTCGGCACACAGGTTCAACGGTTCTAAGACTTCGTAGATACGCACACTTTGATAGCTATGTACCCAACCACCTTCTAGCCGTGCATCCAGCGCATCCTCACCAGCATGCCCAAAAGGGGTGTGTCCTACGTCATGGCCTAATGCCATCGCTTCAGCAAGGGCGCTATTGAGACCCATCGCCGCGGCCAAGGCTTCAGCAACTTGCGCAACCTGAAGCACATGAGTGAGACGAGTAATCGTGTGGTCACCCTCAGGATTAATAAATACTTGTGTTTTATGTTTTAGCCGTCGAAACGCGAGGGAGTGGACAATCCGGTCACGATCACGTTCAAAACAGGTGCGATAGGGATCAGGGTCCTCAGCACGGTCTCGGTTACCAGATCCAAATGCCCTCGTTGCCAATGGACTCATCGCCAAGTCTTGAGCTTCTTCGCGTGCCTCACGCACTACTCGTTTAATGGGCATAGGCATAGGAGGACGTGCAGTAGACATGGATCAATGGTAGCTAGGGCAATGGGTGTACTAATGCGTACACGACCTAGGTTGGGGCAACACCCCAGGCATGAACCCAGCGCATATTGGTTCCTCGTGGATCAAGACGGACTTCGACCTCAACCCCTACATACCCAAGGGAAAGAAGCAAGCCTTGAAGCTGATCTTGGGTGCATTTACTCGCCCGGATCGGGTCTTCTAGTGGAGGATCCTCGTACAGTCCGAGATCTTCATCCCCTTCGGGAACACTAAGCACAATGGGGCCACGTGCTTGAACACGCATCCACTCTTTCAATACTGGAACAAATGCCCGGCGTGGTAGGTGGTGAAGTGCGCCGGGTGCCCAAATGCCGTCAAACGTATTATCCGCAAACGGAAGACGCTGAAAATCCCAACAAGCCAGAAGACCACGGGGGTGATGGGTTTGAGCAACTTGCATGACCCCAAAACTGAGATCACCACTGACGGGTTTAATACCCATGTCACGTAAGAGGCGGACATCAAGTCCTGGCCCGCTTGCAACATCAAGGACCACCGCTTCGGGTCCTGCTTGTTGCGCAAAACGCTGTGCAATACCTCGGGGGCGTTTATCAGCCCAGCCGTTTAAATAGTCGCCAGCTACCCCGTCATAAGACCGGGCGGACGCGAGGGAGTATTGATCAACCACAACGCAAGCCTAGACTCCTTTGCCATGTTGGAGCTGAGCTCGATGACGGAAAATCCGCCAAAAGGTATAGACCAATAGGGCAAGTGCCCAACTCGTGAAGGCAATAAGGGCGTACGTAGCATCCTTAGGTACAGTGTCTGTCCAGGTCATCACAACATCGCCGGGCAACGTTGTGACCTGTTCAACCGGTGTAATGGGAACAGGGAGCGGCGTTGGCACTTGGCCCCAGAGGGTATGCACCCCCTGAATAGTATGTGCCGTCTTGCCTCTGCCCGTGCAGAATTTGTGTACTCAACGTGTGTAAGGAGTGAGCGTGGCTGACCAATCATCTGTGAAGGAGTCGAACGCACCGTTACCAATCCCACCAGAGGTTCATGCAAAACGCTGGTGGATTTTATTGGTCTTGTGTACAAACCTCATCCTGGTCGTGGCGGCAAATGCCGGGCTTGTCGTGGGGTTGCCCTCAATTGCTCGACAGCTAGGGGCAAGCCAGACCCAACTGCAGTGGCTTGTTGACGTGTTCATTATGGCCTTTGCTGGGTCACTGATGCCTATGGGTGCTGTAGGAGACCGGTTTGGGCGTAAGCGTGCACTCTTAATAGGATTGGCGATCTACGCCATCACGTCACTGGCCGCCCAATTTGCAACAGGTGTCGAACATCTTTTCGTCATCCGCGGGCTGATGGGCGTTGCGGCAGGCCTGGTGATGCCAGCCACACTTAGTTTGATTACCACTGCATTTGTCGGGCGTGAACGGAACCTAGCTGTTGCAATCTGGTCTGGATGTGCGGGTGCCGGTGCTGGTATTGGGCTGTTAATGAGCGGTTCGTTACTGCTGTACTTTGACTGGAACTCGATCTTTCTTGCGAATGTCCCCATCGCCCTCGTTGGCTTGGGCTTGGGATCCATTCTTCTGGTTGAATCGAAAGACCCCGAATCACGCGCAATCGACTGGATAGGCTCCGTTTTAGTTGTACTGGCCCTATGGTCCACCCTATTTGGCATTATTGAGCTACCCATTTATGGGTTTTTCAATCCTGCAATCATGGGTTCAGGTGTGATTGCTCTTGTGCTTTGGGGGTTATTCGTGCTCCGATCCCGTCATACCAGTACCCCCCTTGTTGAGGTTGAGTGGTTCCGAGACCGCCGTTTTTCCGTTGGGTCCTTCTCGATCGCATTGATGTTCTTTGCGTTGATGGGTTGGTTCTTTCTCTCTACCCAGCTATTCCAATATGTCTTTGGCATGACGCCCTTTGAAGCAGCATTTGCCGGCATCACGCTGTCAATCGTTCAGGTGGTCTTTGCTCAATTCTCGGCGCGGTGGGTAGATCTCTTTGGGACACGCATCGCGGTCATGATGGGGATGATTCTTGTCGTGTTTGGATTAACGACTGCATCCTTCTTCACGACTCCCGAAGCCCCCTTCTGGCCATTTATCGTCGCACAGATTTTCATTGGGTTGGGTTTGCCGTGGGCAAGTAGCCCAGCAACTTCGGTTGTCTTAGAGAGCCTGCCACCGAGTCGCATCGGGGCCGGCAGTGCCGTCAACGGCACGGTTCGTGAAATCGGGGCAGCCCTGGGTGTCGCGGTAATTGGGTCAATTGCAACCAGTGTGTATCGAGCGCAGGTACCGGTCGGAGGCTTAAGCCCTGAAGCTACGGCGCTGGCAAAAACGAGTCTGGCTGGGGCACTCAGTGTGGCCGATCAGACCCCTAATGCTCAAGCATTTATTCATGCCGCACGATTGGCCTTTGGAGAGTCATTTCGCATTAGCTTGCTCGCAGGGTCTTGTATCTTGTGTATTGCCATCGTGATGGTCTTAACCATTGGATTTACACCACGTGAAGATGTATCTCCTGAAGATGGATAAGGTTTGCGTAGAGCACTCAGTATCGACCTATAACTGAAGGATGTTGTGATGTCCACCCTGTATGAAGATGCTGACCTCGCAGCACGTCTTGTGCGAGAAGCTGGCGAACTTGCCGCCAGTATGCGTGCAGAAGGGCTCCGAGATGTGAGCTCGAAATCCAACGTAGCGGATCTCGTCACCGAAGCAGATCGAGCGGCAGAACGGCTTGTTGTTGAGACGATCAGAACCTTACGCCCTGACGATTCCATCGTGGGGGAAGAGGGCGCAAACTACACGGGTACTAGTGACCGAACATGGGTTATTGATCCAGTGGACGGCACATACAACTTTGTGACTGGTGCTGACTACTGGTGCTCTGCGCTGGCATTACGTGGCCCTGTTCCACAGCAGGCGCCACCCCAGGCCCATAATGACGCCGTCACCCTTGGTGCCGTCTATGAGCCAATGACCAAACGATTATGGGTTGGGGCTCCTGGTCAACTCCCGACAACGATGAATGGGAACCCCACCCATCTCGCAGCTGACGCCCCAAATCTCTCCAAGGCGTGCGTCTTGACCTATCTCCACGTGGATGGCATGGCCAATCCTGAGACATTAGCGGCCTGGACTCGTGTTTGTTCTGCTGCCGCATTATGGCGATCACCAGGGTCGTCAAGCGTAGATATGGCCACCATTGCCGGGGGACGGCACCACTTGTGGTTAAGTCGCACACCCCCCGAATGGGATCGTCTGCCCGGTGCTGCCTTATTGATGGCCAACGGCGGAATTACCCGTATGGTCGAAGCTGGAGGCACAAGCTGGATGCTGGCGGGGTATGACTACCTCGTTGAGGAAGCCACCGCGTTATTAAAGGATGAGGCGTAGGTCTTTGTGGCCAATGCTTTCGTTATGAGGCTGCTTCAATATGTTGGCCGTGCCGCTGAATCCAACGTTGGACAACCGTATCTGATGAGGTGCCTACGCGGGTAAAGAGGGGGAACTGATCAATTGGTGTCCGCAAGGTGAGGTGCCCGCGTTCCCCTCGGCGTACCAAGTGGGTTTTACCTGTCCACACATTTCTCCAGTTTCCTTGGGGCAGGTCAACGGTGGTTTCTCGCTGGCCAGCCGTAACAACGGGAACCACATAGATGTCGTTGCCGTAGAAGAATGATGGGGCTTCTGGGTTAAAACTCCGATCGTCTGGTTGTACCAGTATCGTCTCGCGGACGGGTGGAATCCCCTCTTTGAGGGCCTCATCATTCAGGTGATTACGTATCGGAGTGAGGGCACGGCGCAAACTTAACCAACGATTGATTTGTGCCTGTGAAACCGCATCATCACTCAGTTGGATACCTGAGGTGGGTGTATCTAGCCCGGTCCGGTATTGCCCTGAGAAAACGGCTAATTGTGCCGACCGTGCAATGTGTTCTTGGGAGCGGAATATACCACCTAATAGGAAGGGGCGATTGACGGTGGTATCGCCACCAATGGTCACATTTGTAAATGCTAATCCTGAAATACCACCGTTTACCATGGCACTTACCGCTGTTGGTAGTCCATCATTGATGCTGAAGTTTGCATTCAAATTGCCCACATTGATGAACATCGGAATCGGAATGTAATCATCAACGATCGCTTGGGTCATGATCACCGGTTTATCTATCTGTTCGGTTGCGGTGTTCAACGCACTCGTCCAGCGTTGGAGCACGTCTCGATAGTCCGATTTCAGTTGGAGCAATTCGGCGCCTTCAACCATAAAACCGTCCACGTGGAACCCATCAAGATTGGCCCCCACCGTTACCGTTGCGATGAGGCGAATGCCACGTTCATGCAACGCCGTTTGAAGAGCTTCGCCGTGATCATCACCCGGTAGTTCACGAACTAATACTGCACCGGGTTTATTCCCGTGGCTAACCCACTGATCTACATGGGCAAGGACCGCATCATTACTTGTTCCAGGATCGGTGATAATGAGGCCATCACTTGCCCAGCTTGGTGATTTACGCATCGTGCCAAATAGCGTGGTGAGTTGCCCAATTTGTTGGGCTGGGGTGCGACGGTTCGCCATCGTTAACGTTATTTCATTTGACCATGCGGTCATTGATAGTCGACCGGTATTACGGCCGTCCACCACAACAGGAGTGTCACCTGTTACCCACTGGGTACGTGGGGCATCTGTCGTTACTCGTGCTAGGGGTGCTTGAGAGGTATCAACGCTGCCCCCTTCACCATTCAAAATATCTTCAATAAGTGTGAGTGGTTGATCTCCTCGGCCAACACCTTGGAATCTAGGCAATACCAGAATTGCCTTTTGATCGGGTTGAGTATAAGCAAGGCCACCGCCAAAAAAATGCTCATCTGTATCCATCTTCGTTGAAAAGGCGATCCGATTGAGCCGAGATGAGAGTAGTTCTGCGTGCACTTCTAGAGCACCCGAGCTTGGATTCTCTCGCCACCGCGCCTGCCACCCAATTGACTCATTGCCCTGGTCCTTCGGTTGCCGTAATTCACCGTAGGTCCATAGACCACCTTGACTATCGAAGCGTGTGCGGGTAATGGTTTGTTCGCTCAGCTCCCCTTCCCACGATTCAATGACTCTAGCGAGATTGCCGGTTGTGGTGATTTGAGAAATACCAGTTGCTGCACTCAAAAAACCTTCTTCAACCGGGCTACTCCACACATCCGCAAGGGCGTCGGGATGGATGATGGTCATATTGGTTTCGGTTAATGAGACGGTGTATTCACCAACCACATAGTTACCCCGAGCCTCTGGCTCCACGGTCAGTGTTCCACGATTTGGCCCCTGTAAGAGGGTGGCAGGCGGTGGACTGGCAACTCGCAACGTACCCACAACAAACACGATGAGAATGGGTATCCAAACGAGAGTACGTAGTGTTCGTTGGCGTCGGGGCATGGTGTTATTGATAGGTAACCCGATGGAAAATATCTGACCGGAGAGAGGCTACGCGGTCCAAAATAATCTTCCCGTTCAGATGATCCATTTCGTGTTGCAGGGCGCGGCTTTCAAAGCCTTTCGCCTTCAACAACACTTCATCACCATCGATCCCTATCCCACGCAACACAATACGTCGCCAACGCTTTACGTTGGCCGTAAAATCAGGCACGCTCATACAGCCTTCACGTTCGACTTTGTCACCGTCCACATCAACGATTTCGGGGTCAAAAAGAACGATTAGCCCGTGGTTTGCTTTCTTTGCCTTGAAGTGCTGGCTGACGTCAACGACAAAAGCGCGTTTATTGACCCCAATCTGATTTGCCGCAAGACCAATACAACCTGGGGATACGCGCATCGTGTCTATCAAGTCTTGAGCGAGCTCAGGAATCGGCGCACCGCACGGCTCTGTGGGACGATGTAAGACGGGATGCCCAACTTGAACAACAGGAACGACAGCCATTAGAGCTGTGTCCTTTCCAGTGTGTTAACACTTGCTTGAACCCCTGGCATTGCATCTCGAATAATGTCGCAGATAGCTTCCCCGTCGGTGCCCTCTGGCAGGCTTACCTCAAAGGCCATCACATATATGGGTTTATCGGCGGGCAAAATGCGCGATTGTAGGTTCGTCACATTGGCACCACGCGCGAATAGTACTGCCGCAGCGGTGCCAACGAGACCTGGCCGGTCTGCCCCATAAATCGTGAAAAGATGGGTTGGAGAAGCGGCACGTTCTTGAGTCTGTGCTTCTGAAACGGTGAGTACCAATCCACTAGCGGCACGCTCCAGTGTGTCCCGCAAGGTTTGTGCATCTGCGTCCACATTCACTAACAGGCTGATCGCAAACTGGCCGCCAAGCGCTTGCATGGCTGCATCTTCGATATTCCCGTTAACAGACTCAAGGGCATTTGCGACTGCCGCGACAATGCCTGGGCGGTCTGCTCCAACGGCAGTTACAGCAAATAAGGTCATTACTTCTTCCTATTGTGATGGTGCGGGGGAATCGCTATTCCCTGGAAAACTAAACTCTGAACTTGAGGTGCTGCCTTCAACGCTGCTGCCCGCACCGCCTTCAGCCTCACCTTCAGCAGGGAAGGTAACCGTGCTTGGATCAGCGGGTTGTCCGGTTGGATTCACTTCAAAGAAAATACTGCTGACCTCGGTGTCATCATGCAGCACCGTCAAGCGGTATCGTCCCTCTGGCCAACCGGATTCTGGGCGCTCGCGGGTAAAGGACTGGCTCGTTGTCCAGGGGTTGAGATGCACCGTCTCTGACCCCCAGGAGCGGTCATTAACTTCCCATTTCACGGTTACCTCATCCTTGAGTTGGGCACCGTTATAGGACAATCGGAAGGTGAGTCGGGTATCGGGGGTCACCACTGAACCAGGGTTGATTTGAATATCATCCGGGCCAGAAAAGACGGCCAATCCAACCGCCTGGAATCTACCTGGCGGGGCAGGTGTCGTAAGTGGTAACGGTGCGTCCCCACTGTCACGCTCTGATGAACTGGTTCCATCAGCCCGGGTTGAGGGTTCGGCAACGGTTTGGTCATCTCCAGGTGGTAACAACGTCTCAACGGGACGAAAGACGAGTACTGCAATGATGCCGACGACGAGTGCGACCGGAATGGCAAGCCAGGCCCAAAAGGGAACCTCTCGCGTTTGTTTCGTCGGGGTGCGCTTGGGCTGGTAGGTACTGTCAAATACTGGACCGGCATCATCTGCTGAAGCGGCATCATCAATGTCTTGTTCAGCCGTGTCCGGGTCTTCGTCCATTGCCTGCACAAGCTCATCATCTTCTTCAGCCTGGTCATAGGCGGCAACGACCCGGGGGAAACCCTGAGGTGGGGTTGGATGAGATGGATCCATCGTCGATTTGTCGACGATTTCATCCTCATTTCGATCAGGCTCCATCGTGAGAGTGTAGGCGAATCTGCTGATAGGTCAACGGTTTTCAGCACGCCCCAACAACCTCATCATCAAGAGTAAATAAATATGAGCGTCTTACTATCAAATATGGTGACAAGTTTGAAATGTGACGTAACATTGAGCGCCTAGCAATCAGATTTTCATCTTCCCCATTGCAGAAAGGTTTTCATCATGGCTAAGGCTGTAGGTATTGACTTAGGGACCACGAACTCCGTTGTCTCCATTCTTGAAGGTGGCGAGCCCACGGTTATCCAAAACGCCGAAGGCGCCCGCACCACCCCATCTGTTGTTGGGTTCTCAAAAACAGGTGAACCACTGATCGGTGAAGTCGCCAAACGTCAGGCAGTAACTAATCCTGATCGCACGATTGCGTCGGTAAAGCGCCATATGGGGACCGATTGGACGACCGATATTGACGGTAAGACCTATACCCCCCAGCAGATCAGTGCACTTATTTTGGCCAAGTTGAAGCGTGACGCCGAAGACTACCTTGGTGAAAATGTAACTGATGCAGTCATTACCGTTCCGGCGTACTTCGGTGACGCTGAACGTCAGGCCACCAAAGAAGCCGGCGAAATCGCAGGTTTGAACGTACTTCGTATTGTGAACGAACCCACAGCAGCCGCGTTGGCCTACGGGCTGGATAACGAGAAGGATGAACAAACCGTTCTCGTATACGACTTGGGTGGCGGTACGTTTGACGTTTCTGTTCTTGAAATCGCTGACGGTGTGTTTGAGGTGAAGTCAACCTCTGGTGATACTCGCCTTGGTGGTGATGACTGGGACCAAGCCATCATTGATTGGATGGTCAAGGAGTTCAAGAACACGAATGGTGTTGACCTGAGCGGTGACAAGATGGCTCGCCAGCGCTTAAAGGAAGCTGCTGAAGCCGCCAAGAAGGAACTATCCAGCGCCCAGCAAACCACCATTAACTTGCCCTTCATTACGGCAAACGAAAACGGTCCGCTGCACTTGGAAATGACCCTGACCCGTTCGGCATTCCAGAACATGACGGCTGACCTGTTAAAGCGCACCCGTGCCCCCTTTGAACAGGCCATCAAGGACGCTGGTATCAGCTCAAGTGATATTGATTCCGTCATTCTTGTCGGTGGGTCTACGCGTATGCCGGCCGTTGCCGATTTGGTCCGTGAATTGACTGGCGGTAAGGAGCCGAATAAGGGCGTCAACCCGGATGAGGTTGTGGCCGTCGGTGCAGCGCTGCAAGCCGGTGTGTTACGCGGTGAGGTAAAGGACGTGCTGCTGCTTGACGTGACCCCGCTTTCCTTGGGTGTTGAAACCAAGGGCGGCATCATGACCAAGATGATTGAACGCAATACAACGATTCCTACCCGCCACTCTGAGATCTTTACGACGAGTGCGGACAACCAGAGCCAAGTCGAGATCAACGTATTGCAGGGTGAACGCGAAATGGCTGCCTATAACAACTCCCTTGGGAAGTTTGTGCTTGACGGTATTCCACCTATGCCACGGAATACCCCACAGATTGAGGTCACCTTCGATATCGACGCGAACGGTATTGTGAACGTGAGCGCCAAGGATAAGGCCACTGGCAAGGAACAGAAGGTCACGATCACGGGCAATAGCGCCCTCCCGCGTGAAGAGATCGACAAGATGATCGCTGATGCAGAGCGCTTTGCCGATGAAGACCGTCGTGCGAAGGAAGCCGCTGAGGTTCGCAACCAGGCTGATAGTTTGCTCTTCCAGACCGAAACGCTGTTGAAGGAAAATGGCGATAAGGTGAGCGATGAGTTAAAGACGGCCTTGGAAGACGCCCAAAAGCAGATGCGTGATGCCTTAGATGGTGATGATGTCGATGCCATCAAAGATGCAATGGCTCCGCTGACCAAGGCCAGCCAGGATGTTGGCCAGGCGTTGTACGCCGCAGGTGCCGCTCAGAACGAAGAGCCAGCACCAGGACCAAGCACTGACACCGTTGACGATGAAAATATCGTTGATGCTGAAGTCATTGACGAAGAGGACGAAGAGAAGTGAGCTTAAACGACACCCCCACCCCCGATGAGGCTGAGGTGGGGGCGTCGGCTCAAGCCGATCCCCCTGTCGATGCCCAACCGACTGATTACGACGACACTGAACGTGGTGATGAGCCGGTAGCTGTTCCCAATCCAGAGGTTGAATCCGTTGTATCTGATGAGTCAGAGGTAACCGCAGAGGAGGCCGCTGAAGAGGCGCACTCAGAACCTGTGGATGCCCTTGAAGCAGAAGTGGCTGAATTGCGTGACCAGCTGATTCGTGCACGAGCCGATTATGACAATTTGAATAAGCGGCGAGTGCGTGAGGTCGCTGAAGCCCGTGATCGTGGTGCGGCAGCATTGGCGGCCAATCTCGTAGATGTGCTCGATAGCTTTGAAATGGCTTTGGCTGCGGCTGAACAGAGTAATGATGAGCAAATGGCCAAAGGCGTTCAGCTTGTTCATAACCAGTTATTGAATGCACTCAAGCAAAGCGGATTGGAAGCCGTGCCTGGTGTAGGTTCAACCTTTGACCCCAATATCCACGAAGCGGTTCATGCTGAAGAGGATGACCAAGACCGTGAGGTTCCTGAGGTCATTGATGTACTCCGTACTGGTTGGATGTACAAAGGCCAGCTGCTTCGCGCTGCAACCGTACGTGTCATTAACTAAGAACACGTCAGCCAGGGTGTCGGTGCATCCTGGCTGCTATTCATCATTCGCACTTGATGTTATTACTGAGTGATCGTTAACCCTTCATTACACATCACATGGATCACCACCCCAGATACCCGAAAGGAGGATCGCTATGGCCCAAGCAGATTGGGTAGAGAAGGACTTTTATAAAGATCTCGGTGTCAGTGCAAGTGCCACTGAGGAAGACATCCGCAAGGCCTACCGGAAACTGGCCCGTAAGTATCATCCCGATACCAGCACCGAGTCAGATGCCGATGAGCGATTCAAAACCATTTCGGCTGCGTATGACGTATTGAGTAACAAAGACTCACGAGCTGAATACGATCAAATCCGGCGCATGGCGTCAAGTCCGTTCAGTGCTGGTGCACGGCGTACCGGCGGGATGGGCACTGGTTTTAGCCGTCGTGGACAGGCTGTGAACTTTGACATCGATGACTTACTTTCTTCCATCATGGGGGATGCCCACATCGGTGGAACGAGTACTGGACGAGCAAGCACTCGAACCAGTACGGCTACAAATGCCCCGCGAAAAGGTGGCGATGTTGAAACCAATGTCAATCTGAACTTTGAGGATGCCCTCGCCGGTGTAACCGTAACCTTACGGTTGAGTGGGTCGGCAACCTGTTCGGCCTGCAAAGGCTCAGGAGCCCAACCCGGAACAAGTCCAGAAACATGCCCCGAATGCAATGGTGCCAGTGTGATTACTGACAACCAAGGCATGTTTGGCTTTTCATCGACCTGCCGTACCTGCATGGGGCGTGGCACGATCATCAAGGAACCATGCACCCGTTGTGCTGGGTCAGGGGTTGAAAACCGACCTCGTACCCTCAAAGCACGATTACCACGTGGGGTGAAAGATGGTCAAGTCGTACGCTTGAAGGGTAAAGGTGAACCTGGCCGCAATGGTGGACCGGCAGGAGATCTATTTGTCAATGTCCATGTGAGTGAACACCCGGTGTGGAGCCGTGACGGAAATAACCTGACGATGACCTTGCCCATCAGTTTTGCTGAAGCAAATCTTGGTGGAAACGTCGCCGTGCCAACCCCAGATGGGGATGTCACGGTCAAAATCAGCCCAGGTACCGCGTCTGGAAAGGTCCTTCGGATTCGTAATCGAGGGGTTTACAACGGGTCTGGAGATGAACGTGGAGACATGCTCGTTACCGTGCAGTTGACCGTTCCCCAGAACCTCAGCAAAACACAAAAGAAACTGATTGAGGACTTTGCTCAAACCGACAAGTCTGACCCACGCGCATCGCTGCGCCGTGCGGTAGAACGAAATCGAACTACGCAAGGAGGTGACGGCAAATGATCGGCTTATTCATTATCAGTGTTGCGGCTGAACTGACCGGCGTGCACCCGCAAACCTTGCGCACCTACGAACGCAAGGGGCTTATCAACCCAACCCGTTCCGCTGGTGGTACGCGCCGCTATTCTCAAGCAGACGTTGATCGTGTTCGCCTTATTCAAACCCTCACTCAAGACGAAGGCATTAACTTGGCCGGCGTTATGCGCATTCTTGAACTCCAAGATCGCATTGAAGACCTTGAAAACGAACTCAAGGTAGCCCGAGCTGCGGTTGACGATGCCCGCCGTGAAGCAGCAAGGGCACATCGTGAAGCTAGCCGCCACACATCAACAGAAATTGTTGTGTGGAATCCTCCGGCAATCGAGCCAGCAAAGCGGATTAGACGCTATTAGGTCGAGAGGCCCCATTCCGCCATTAAGGTAAGCGGGTAGCAGCTCTTTTTTGCATATTGTTGCCTCTATGCGCTTACCTTTTTTCAAGTTCCCTGGACTATTTCCAGATTCAGTCCGGTTTGTCCATATTCTGCCCATGAACCGTCATAGACATGGACATCGTTATATCCCGCCCCGACTGCAACCATAGCTAAGAGTGATGCGGTAACCCCTGACCCACATGACGTAACCAGGGGGTGAGGTTCACCACAAATGGTAATGAAATACTCGCTGGCATCGGGTCGCAGATACCCATCTTCAAGTAAATCGGTGAATGGGAGATTGATTGCCCCTGGCATGTGGCCACAAGTAAGTCCCTCACGTGGCTCAGGGGTCGTACCTTCAAACCGACCGGTAGCCCGTGCGTCAACAACCGTTGTATCTGGATTAGCTAAGGCTGCTTGCACACCAGCCATATCGGTGAACCCAACCAGTGCGTCTGGAACGCTAATCGTACCGCCACCGGGATTAGGCTGATGGGGTGCCGTAGGATGACCAGCTGATTCCCAAGCAGGTAGACCCCCATTCAGAACCTTTGCTGCAATACCTGCCGAGCGCAACATCCACCACGCTCTCGGGGCGCAAAACATGCCGTAGCCGTCGTAGCACACAATCGTGTCACCTTCATGGATGCCCATTTGATGAAGGACTGTTTTAAAGGCTTGCGGTGACAGCATCGTGTGGGGTAGGCCACTTGACTGGTCCGACCCTTCTTCGTCGATATTTAAGGTTCGCGCACCGGGTATGCCATGGGTACGGGTTTCTGGCATGGATACACCGCAACGAACATCAATACACGTCACCTCGTCAAGGTGTTCGGTCAACCATTCAACGGTTACAAGCATTTCCATACCTGGAGCCTATCGTGAGCTGGGCGATGGCTGAACGTTCCTATGCCCCCTATCGATGAACACCCGGGCACTCCTATCACAATGTGAACAGGCTGTTTCTTCTTTTCTCAGGGATTGCATATGATGCCTACGGCTATTCGTTAGAAGGATGAGGAGAACCTAGAATGGACTCGGGGTCAGAACTTCAAAACACCGTAGACAGCCTCTTTAATCAGATCGTTTCCATACTGGCCGGGCTACTTGTTGTTTTTGCGGTTATTGCCGTCATCGTCTATGTCATCAGTTGTATCCCCAAGGGAAAGCTGTTCCAACGGGCTGGATATCCGGCATGGCAAGGTTGGATTCCGTTTGTTAATACCTATGTCCAAGCAAAAATTACGGGTCGAAATCCGTGGCTAGTACTCGGGCTGTCGATCGGATTATCCATACTCAACTTTATTCCAGTCATTGGCGGCGCAACCTGGCTATTACCTTCCCTTCTCGTCATGTGGATGGCCTATGATTTAGCGCTCGTCTATAGCCAAGGAAAACGGTTTTCACTGATCTACGCCATATTGGCCGGCAGCGCAGTGGGAGCCTCAGGAGGATCAAGTATTGTCACCTTGCCATTCAAGATGGTGACTGGCGGGCTAAGGCAAGAAGTACCTGACCTTATCGGCATATTTTTTAATTCCGGTGTCCTTCCTATCCTCAGCCTGGTTACGCTTATCATGACCTACATCATCGCCTTTGGTTCAGGTACTCGGTATGAGGGTCCCTACTCACATCGCAATGAACGAATGCTCATGCATGATCCTTGGTTGTTTATTCCAGGTCCGAACCAAAGTATTCCGGTTCCCCCACCACTGTCTGGTATCGGTTATGGTTCAATTCCTCGTCGATACGAACCCACTGTCCCGGCTCACCCAAACACCGATATTGGGCGATCAGACTCGGTTTCCAGTGTTAAGCCTGATGCCACCCATCTAGACGATGTATCCGCATCACACGAGGAATAGAAGCATGAGCACGCCCCAGCCACCGCACCGTACCAATGGACCGTCACTACCACCTGGATATGACCCCACAGCCTTCGACCCCTTTGGCCATCAAGCAGAAACGACACCGCAACCTCCACGTACGGATGATCACCAGCGTCGGAGTGACCAACAGGAGCCACTAACAGAACTACCTTCCTATGATGAAGAACATCTGGCCACTGATGATCCAACCGCTTGGGCATGGGAGCCATCTCCACAACCTCAACAAGAAGAAACAACCCCGCCTTTCACACCAGGTGGTTATACCCAAATGGGTGTCGGTCATGAACCCCGTATAGGGAACCCAGAACCACGTTCGGAGACGGCTCGTGAAGGGGTATCAAAAATCCTGATAGGGCTTGTCAGTAGCTTGTTGCTTATCGTCATAGCCGGTGGTGGTTATTGGTTTTACCTCAACGACCAAGCAGTGAAAGCAGAACAACAAGCGAAGTTAGAAGAAGCTGAACGAGAAAAAGCTCGTATTGAGTCTGAAAACATAGCGTTAGAGTCGGAAAAACAAGCAGCTGCCGAAGCTGCGAAACAACGCGAAGAAGCTCTTGAACAGCAGTTGGCCCAGGCATCCCAGCCAGCCACACAACCGATACCGCCGGTGACACCAACACCAGTTGAACCTGCGGCCCCAGCCCAACCCAATGGTTCACATTGGAAACCACCACAGGCACGGCCACCCCAGCGTTCATCCGGGCTGTTAGGGAGTGGTTGTACACCCCAAACGGATCATCTGCCCAATGGCACCTGGTTTGGATTTGCGTCTGACGAAGGCAACGACACGATGAGGTTTGACCTTGTGTGTTTGTACGCCGATGGTCGTATCCGCAATGACAACAGCAAACTACGTGTACTGAACGCCAATGGCTTTCAGTACCCCGAGGGCTCCTTTGTAGGCATTGTCGTCTCTGATGGTGTCATTACGAACTTGTGGCTTGAAGGCCCCTAACAACCGAACACCGTGATAACCATCACCCGCAGGTTGGCCGCAAGGTATTGCGTTGCATACGCAGCGTACACATCGTAACTAAACCCCGTCGCCAAGGTACCGTAATGCGTGTAATTCTAGCCTAGGTATGTTGCCCGTTGACAGGTGTCGTAATGCATGAATCCTCTTCTTTCCCCGACGAACCGACTGCGCAGTCGGCATCACGTGAGCGTCGAGAAGGAGAGCATGACCAATCAAATGAGGCGTTTCCGACATTTCAAGACACCACGCCGCCAACACCACACCCGAATCCAGCCGATGAGCCAACGGTTGTTGATCCCACGCCTCCGCCGTATCAAACAGATTTCCAACCTGGTGATCCTTACCCACAAGCCGCAGCCGGAGATATTCATGCCAACCCCGATGATCGTTACCAGGCATTTGGTGACGGGTTTATGGGGTCACATACTGAAGATGACGGTGGATTTCATAGCAATGACTACATCCCATCATCACCGACATACACGACTACGGCTAATGGGTGGCTGATTGTCTTGAGCGGTGTGCTCATTGCGATCATTCTGATTGGCGGTGGGTATATCTTCTTTCAAACGAATAAAGCTACGAAAACTACTCAGCAACAGGCGCTAGAGGCTGCACAGTCAGAGCGAAATGCTGCGCGTTCAGAAGCCCAGAAAGCCCAAGAAGAAGCCCAGCGCGCACGAGCCGAAGCCGCCCAACGCGAAGAAGAACTTCGGCAGGCCAGGGCACGTGCGTCAGCGGAGGCGGCGCGTACAGCATCTCCTACAGCAACCCCCACCCCCACACCAACCCCGACCCCCACACCAAGCGCTATTCCTACACCGAGTTCGTCGGTGAGCATTGACCCATCTGCCCAACCTTCAGCTAGCTCCGATGTCGGGGATCGAGGTAAGCCCCTTGGCAACGGATGTACGCCAGGGACACCCCGACTCCGTGATGGTTCCTGGTACGGCTATGTCTGGAACCCAGGGCAAGGCGCGTTGGATTTTGACCTTGTGTGCCTATATGAAGACGGCACCATCACCAATAGGAGCAGTACTATTCGTTCGATTCCGGTCGATAGCTCCATCACTGATGATCCAGCCGGTGAATTTGTACGGATTGATATTAGAAATGGCAGCGTCACCGCCATCGTGTATGACTAGACCCTTAGCCTATCCCCAGCGTGGCGGCATCGATACCACGCATCTATCCCCGTAGAGGTAGGCACGTCTCCACTTGACGCGCCTTACCTAGACGCCCCCGTGTGGAGGATTACCAGCCACGCGCCCACCACTCATCAATGTGGCTACGTTCCTTCCCCAGTGTTGTGCCTTCACCATGGCCAGGAAGAATCACCGTGTCGTCACCGTATTGATCAAAAATCTTTTCCTCTAGGTCGGTCATCAAGCTCTGGAAATCCTCAGGGTTAAGCGTCTTGCCTGGACCACCAGGGAACAAACTATCTCCAGGAAAAA
>NZ_JAYKKE010000001.1:300000-439689 GCF_036336025.1 Stomatohabitans albus | reverse complement strand
TCTTTATGAGTGGACTTCATTGAAGCAAGTTTTGGTTGCATCGACCGATAGATAAGGTATAATGTTATTCCACTCTTTATGAGTGGACTTCATTGAAGCCTATCCCCTCTAGCGTCGTGATTACTTCTTCGACTTGTTATTCCACTCTTTATGAGTGGACTTCATTGAAGCATAGATTTTAGTGGCGTCAGCATCCGAAAATCGTGGAGTTATTCCACTCTTTATGAGTGGACTTCATTGAAGCGCGGTATGGTCCGCGACGAACCGTGCAAACTAAGCCCGTTATTCCACTCTTTATGAGTGGACTTCATTGAAGCATGTCGATCTACCACAGTATAAAACTCACACATACGCTGTTATTCCACTCTTTATGAGTGGACTTCATTGAAGCCGGAACATTCAACTTAGGACCGTCACCCCGATAATCGTTATTCCACTCTTTATGAGTGGACTTCATTGAAGCGACTGTCACACCGCAAACATAAGGACAGGGCGGTAAAGTTATTCCACTCTTTATGAGTGGACTTCATTGAAGCAGCGTGCGCTGCGTGATAGCACTCCATTGATGGTGCGGTTATTCCACTCTTTATGAGTGGACTTCATTGAAGCCAGTTGTCTGGCCCTGGTATAACCCCGCGTACGTAGCTGGTTATTCCACTCTTTATGAGTGGACTTCATTGAAGCTCCGGATATGAGCTATCCGAACTCATCGACACAGCATGTTATTCCACTCTTTATGAGTGGACTTCATTGAAGCCGAGTGCCACCAAAGATGCTGACAGGAAGGGCCTACGTTATTCCACTCTTTATGAGTGGACTTCATTGAAGCGTACACGTTCCCGGTGTTTGCGCCGACGTTCGATGTGTTATTCCACTCTTTATGAGTGGACTTCATTGAAGCGTAGGGTAATACTAACCCTACGAGTCGCCCCATGTACTGTTATTCCACTCTTTATGAGTGGACTTCATTGAAGCTTGGTGCACCTGGGATGGTCCTGTCGGTGGCCTGGGTTATTCCACTCTTTATGAGTGGACTTCATTGAAGCCAAACCCTCTGCCCCCCATGCCACTCCCGCAAAACCAGTTATTCCACTCTTTATGAGTGGACTTCATTGAAGCAAAGTGAGTCGTGGTAAGGCATCTAGGGGTTGGCAGGGTTATTCCACTCTTTATGAGTGGACTTCATTGAAGCCCGGCATTAGCCCGTTGCTTGCCGAGCTTGGGGTAGGGTTATTCTACTCTTTATGAGAGAACCTCCTATATGTCATCGGTGGATACTAGCCACCAACCAGGAAAGGTGCGTAATCTTGGTGGGGGATAGAAGTCCTATACGGAGGCATTCTCATGACTAAGAATTGGACCCCATCACATATACCAGATCTAACCGGCCAAACCTGGCTGATCACTGGCGCAACAAACGGCATCGGACTCGAAACCGCCAATATGGCAAGCCATCGTGGTGCCCACCTGATTTTGGCGGCTCGTAACGTTGAACGTGCCACGCGCGTTGCGAACAGGCTTGGCAATGCAGAGGTTATTCATCTTGACCTTGACAGCTTGCAAAGCGTCCAAACTGCTGCTGAACAGGTTCCTAAAGTGGACGTGCTGATCAACAATGCCGGCCTCACCACGAATCGGCGCGAAACCACGAACGACGGGTTTGAACGTCAGTGGGGCGTCAATTTCTTGGGCCCATTCCATTTCACCAATCTCATTCTCAACAAAGTCCAACGCCGTATCGTGGTCTTAGGGTCAGTTGCCCACCAATGGGGTGAACTCGACCTAGAAGACCCAAATTTTGAACACCGCCCTTGGACAAAACGTGCTGCCTATGCCCAGTCAAAACTTGCAGACATGCTTTGGGGCTACGAACTATCCAAACGGCTCAGAGCATCCAACCACCCCAGTGATGTCCAAATCGCTCACCCGGGGTGGGCGATTACGAACCTCGGTGTCCCCGCTGTTAGTCAGCCAATGATGGAGCGCATAGCTAATCTCTTGGCACCAGTAGTCGGTCAGAATGCCAAATATGGCGCATTACCAACGCTGTATGCGGCAACTCAACCGCTCCCAACGGGCAGCTATATCGGCCCCAACGGACCGTTCCAAACACGCGGCTTCCCCACTCGCGTCAAACGAACCGCCACAGCAACAAATGACGACCTAGCTGAACAGTTGTGGGCATACGCCGAACAAGCCATCACCAGCGCGACCGAATAGCTGCTTCCGTGCAACCGTACCGCCACCATGTGCTCACAACTGTCCAGCCAGGTGGGTCTTACTAGTGAGCGCCGTTTGAGAGCATGCAACGTATGTGTTACGCCATCAAGGGGACTGTTTTCGATCAAAATCAGCCGGTTAGTCCACCCCAAGAACCATGATCGCCCACCACAGTGGGTTAGGCTCATGGCCACCGCAACGGCAGGGAGCCATTTTTATGCAACAGCCAGATCACCCAGACAGACCGCCAGCGTCAACAGACCTACCTGCCGTGTCACCAGCCACCCAAACGGTTATGGATGAGGTGATTGCTAAATCACTTCCAGATGGCAGTACCCCAACCCCCGAGTTTTTACAGGGCCTACAAGGGGTATTCGCAGAATTAGAAACCGAATACGCCCGTCTCAGGGAGGTACTCGGTCTACCGCGCGTGCAATACGCCGATACAGCGGCACTACGTACTGCATTCGCTATTTATATCGACGATGCTGAATACGAACCCAGCCTTCAACCTGGGGAAACGCTCCCACAAGGCATCGTTGACCGTAACTGGGCAAGCTACTTCTGCCCATACCCGCACAAGGATGTGCTCAAGAACAAACTCAATATCACCAATGCTGATCTACTCACCGATATCGACTTTGCTCTTGGTGCTCAACGAGCGGTCGAACTGATGAGTAACCAGGGTGTCATTCCCCTCCCCGCCACCGACAGCACACTCAGTGAATTGCACGCCTATCTTTTTGGTGATCTGTACGACTGGGCGGGCAACTTCCGTATTGTCAATATGGCGAAAGGCCAAACGTCAGCCTTTGCTGACCCACACACTGGCGAAATCTACTGGTTCCTCAGCGCCGTCCGACACATGATCGAGATTGTCCCCTGGGCAAACCTCGACCGGCCCACCTTTGTACACGCCATAGCTGCCATCTTTGCCTACGTCAATTACGCCCATCCCTTCCGGGAAGGCAATGGAAGAGCATCTCGTATGTTCTTACGGCATATCGCCCGACAATCCCCGTTCCGATTGCAATTTGCTCTCACCACTCCCGACGCCTGGAATACCGCTTCGGCTGCAAGCACCGTGAGTGACACCCAGCTCATGCCAGCACCAGAACCGTTACTCCCCGTTTTTGATGCGGTCACAATTGGCCCCATTCCCGGTCCACACGCCCATGATTACGCCCCAAATCCCCCCACCGCTCAACGTGGTTTGTCCTTCGATGTGACGGCCTACTGGCCCCAGCTCACCGAAGAACTCACCAGCGTTGAACAATATATTCTCAACGAATCACTCACGGATTGTTTCCTAGAAGGATGGACCCCCAATAGCTACCTCGTGCGCAACCTGGTCACATGGATACGTGGGCAATACACCCATGAAGAGTACCTCCAAGCGGTACTTGATGATCTTGAACGATAACAAGGACGCCGCAGTCGTTACCCTGAAACACCCAAAGACACCTCACCACCAGGCCAAGTTCAAGTGCAGCAGGTTGGTACACGGTCAGACCATGACCAGCGCACACCGGGGGTGGTCAAGCGGTATTGAGCGGCATACCAAAAATTATAAAAATATGGCGATATAAGCCAGGGTCGAGTTTAAGCTTTTAACGGATAAAAAAGCGACATGTCCATCACGGTTCCCCCGAGTTCAGGGAAGGATGACCTAGCCATGAGTGAGACAACACCAAAACCGCAACCCCTGTTTGAACCAGAGATTGAAGTTCAAGTACGGCATGCCTTAATCGCCCTCCGCTATTTCCAGATCATGCGCGACCAAATGCTGGGCCAACAAGATTGGAATACTGATGTGTTCCAATCAATTCATACCTTCATCTTGGCACCAGTATTCCAATGGGGCGGTGAGCGCCGTACAACGACGCTGCTGAGCCCTTCGGGCATACCCTATGCAGACCCTGAAGATGACACGATTGAACAGGCACTTCAAACCGCTATCGACATCACCGCAACAACCTCTTGGAAACACTTGAACCATGCGGATTTCACCGCACGTGCCGCCGAGGTGTATGCCCACATTCACTATGCGCAGCCCTTTACACTCCACACTGGCCAAGTCGCCCGTATCTTCTTACGTAAAGTGGCCGTCCTTTCAAACTTTAATCTGCTCTTTGCTCGTATAGAACGTGAAACATGGCATGACGCCCTTGAAGCCACATTGCCAACAACGCCAGGCGATCCGGTTGACCCGACACCATTCATTCCGGTCATGCAACAAATCGCCGTTCCTGTGTCCAGTACCAACCCAAGTGGGTACACCCCAAGGAAACCGGATCACTACGCTGCCTTTGATGTGGTTGCGCCGTGGTTATCGCTCTATGAGGGCACCAGCTTGGACTTCAAGTTCACGATTAATGAAGTCTTTGCGAATAACTGGCTTGATGGTTGGAACCCCAACCGAGCAGATGTGGCCAACCTCATTGATCATCACAAAGGCCGGCTAGACACCCGAAACTACCTGGAAGAAGCCACCATAAAAATTGGATAGCCAAGAGGCATTCATCACAGTGAGCGCAAGCTAGCGCTGTGCAAACGCGCCCAAACGAGTAAGGTGGTGCGTTCTGCCCAGTTTAAGATCTGCCCTGGGCCTCAATATTCTTGCGCAGGTCATTTGGAGACCTTGTGTCTGAATTACATACCTTTGCTGGGCTTGGTGTGCCCAGTTCCATTGCTGATGCCCTTGAATTACTCGGCATCACTACACCGACCCCCATCCAAGAAGCAACCCTTCCTGATTCGATTTCAGGACGCGACGTTCTTGGCCGTGGACGCACCGGTTCGGGTAAAACCTACGCCTTCTTGTTGCCCATCATCACGCATATCATCACGGACCGGTACCGTCCGGCTCCGGGGAGTCCCCGTGCACTGATTCTGGCCCCAACTCGCGAGCTCGTATCGCAAATTGAAGAATCACTGCAGCCATTAAAGAAGATCGCCAAGTTTACGAGCTTCACTATTTTTGGTGGTGTTGGACAAGGCCCGCAGGTACGGGCCGTCAATCGTGGCCTTGATATTGCCATCGCTACACCAGGTCGCTTAGAAGACCTTATGCGCCAAGGCGAAATTGACCTGTCACAGATTGAAACGGTTGTTATCGACGAAGCTGACCAGATGGCAGACATGGGATTCTTGCCTATCGTCACGAAAATCTTGAATCAGGTTCCACGTGATGCCCAGCACCTGCTGTTTAGCGCCACCTTGGACAAACAAGTGAAAACCCTTGTAAATAGATTCCTTACGAATCCGGTTACCCATGAGGCTGATAGCCCTGAAGACACCGAAGCCGCCCACCTACAAATGGCGCACCATGCCCTCCGGGTATCACATGAGGATAAGCCTGGCGTTATTGCTGACCTTTGTGCTGCGCCAAGCCGCGCCATCGTTTTTGCCCGCACCAAGCATGGTGCCCGTAACCTAAGCCGAAAACTCACCAAGATGGGCGTACCGGCCTTAGAGTTGCACGGCAATCTCTCGCAGAATGCACGAATGCGAAACCTCAATGCCTTCCACGACGGCAAGGTGTCGACCCTTGTTGCTACCGATATTGCAGCTCGTGGGATCCACGTCGATGATGTGGAAATCGTTATCCACGCTGACCCACCCGCTGAGCACAAGGCCTATGTGCATCGTTCTGGCCGCACCGCCCGCGCAGGGAATAGCGGCGTTGTGGTCACGATTGTGCGCAAAGACCAAGTTAAAGATGTGAAGAGCCTGATGGGTAAAGCCGGGGTACATGCTGAATGGGCTAATGCCACCCCCGAGTCGGATCTGCTTTTTGATCTTGCCCCTGGTGGACGTGAGTTCTTAGATCGCAGTATTGCTGAACGAATGGTTCAAGATGTAATCCCCAGCAAGCCGTCTGGTGGCGGTGGCCGTGGACAAAAACGGAGTAAAGGGCAAGGCGGAAAACGCAACGGTGGATTCCATAAATCCAATAAAACCCAGTCAAAAGCGCACAAAGCCAAGAGCAAGCATGGGGGTGGGAAGCCGCATCGCCACGAGGGGACTGGAACAGGACCCGGAGCCCATCAGAACAGCCGATCAAAAACGGTCTTGTTAAAAACTCATGCATAACACAACCTGGCACTTACGTGTGAACAGTTACAAGTAGGTGCCGTTACGTATCATATAAAGTTCACGGAGCGTGATGAATCATATGATTCAACGCATAACCGTGAACTTTTTATTACCCCGTGTAAGCCTTCTTTTTCAATCAAAAAAGGAGGACACATGTTTAAATTTGCATCACCAGTGCTTGCGCTCTCCCTCTCCCTTGGGATGGCCGCTGCGCCGGCACTCGCGCACACCCATGCGCCACTTCCACCAGTACCACCGGGGACTGCGCCCAACACCCCGCAACCGCCAGTTTCAGACGTGAAGTGCCCTCCCATGGGCTATTGCAATGATGATGAAACGGTGCAACTCCTGCCGGACGGCCCCACATTTGTTACCCCATCATCAACATTCACGAATGTTCATATTTACGTTGTTGATGACCAAGGCCGTTCCCGTGCGAAACAGGAAGTTCGGTTTGTCCTTCGTAATGATGCAACACGCGAACCAGTGTGGACCTATACCGGCCAAACCGACGACGCTGGGCACATTGATGCCTACCACGGAACCGGCGGTATCAATCTCAAACCTGATGAACACACGACCTACCGCTGGGTGGTATACGCCCTTGATTCAGACCTGATGACCATTGCGTTCCCAGGTAAAGCCCCCGTACGGCCTGACCCGCTTGTTCCAGATCCAACACCGCCACGTCCACTGCCAGAAGAATGCAAAACAGCGTGGCATTGCACCTTGGACGGCACCCTTGTGGCTCGAACCGACCCCCGCGGCCAGTACACGCCAGCAGGCACCATGGGCAACGTGGAGGTTGTGGTCCGCGAACTGAATGGCAAGCCTGCCCCTAACGAGCTGGTTACGTTCTCACTATTAGATGTGGACACGCTGAAGGTCCTTCACCGAGAAACGCGCACAACCAACGCCGAAGGTAAGGCAGATTTATATGAAGGACGCGGTCGTCTCGATATTGACATCCCCAAAGACAAGAAACTGCGGTGGATGATTGAAGCCTATGATGCGGTCGTACATACCCCCAATTTCGTGCCCGCTGAGACACCCCAGACACCCCCTGTTGTCCCTGGCCCTGTTGTCCCTGGCCCGGTTGCGCCTACACCAGCCCCGACCACGTCACCTAATGCCACTGAGCCAACCCCTGCACCGACGGCAAGTCCAACACCAGACGCCACCAATCCCGTCCGCTTGGCAGGTTCAAACCGGATTGAAACCGCGATTGCCGTTAACCGCGATCTTGTGAAGGCCACACCAAAACGGGTGTTTATCGCCAGTGCGGATAACCCTGCTGATGCCGTTGCCGCTGCCCCACTGGCCGCTGCTGAACACGCCCCTATCTACGTGACATGGAAGGACGACATTGACCCCAAACTGGCCAATGAGCTGGCAACGGTCATTCGACCAGACACCCATGTAACCGTGCTCGGTGGTGAAGCCGCAATATCGGCCAAGGTCGCCAAAGCCCTCGGTGGGGTTGCAACCCGTCAAGACCGCTTGGCAGGGGTCAACCGCGCCGACACCGCCACGAAAGTAGCTGATCAATTAGTTAGCGAGCACAAGCGGGACCACGTCATGATTGCCGACGGCCAACGTTGGGAGGCGCCCATCGTGGCCGCACCGCCTGCAATTGCGACGAAACAAGCCATCTTGTTAAGCAATGGTGACCAAGCCGCCCCAGAAACCAAGGCCTGGCTAGCAGCGCACAAGGTTGAGCTCACCACCACCATCGGGAACGCAAGCAAGGCACACCCGAACGTCGGACGTGCTATCGGTGAGACCGATGGGCCAGCCTTGAGCTTGGCAGTAGCCAATGCCTTCTATCCCAAGCCAACGCGCATCGGCTTTGCAACCGGTCGTACCCCCGTTGACGCCATGGTGGCGGGTACCTACCTCAGTGACGGTCCGATTCTCCTGGTGGAACGTGAACTGTCACAAAGCCAGCGCGATTGGGTCAATGCCAGCCCAGCCGCAACCCACATCATTTTTGGTGGTCGTGAAGCTATTGAATCCCTGTAAACAGGTACGAACCCTGCCCTAGCCGGGCAGGGTTCTGTGTCCATCACCTACGAGATAAATGGAGCAGCCCCCTGTGTGCAGTCACGATGTCTTTGGGTAGCGGATTATCCTTCGCAAGGCAACCAGGTAATACGGCATCAGCCGGTCATCATGAACAACATCCACATCACCAATGAGGCTATGGGGCTAAACACCGTGAGGTAGATGAATTCATCGAAGCTGTGATGAGGAAACACCGCATGGCAAGCAAGCTCATCAGCAAATGATTCCCATGAAGATACGGCCGGTACATCGGTGTAATCGGCGTAGTCGGGTGCTGCATTTACCGTGCTCCCGCGCGAACGGTCTTGTAATCGGCCCGATAGGCCGTGCTTATTGCTTTTGGGGTTAAGACATAGGGCGTACAGTTCACGGTCACTATCTTGTTCAAGTTCTAAACTCAGTTGCCGCATTTGAGCACTCGTCAACTCTTTATCAGCAAAGCTCCATGTACGATCGGCAGTGTTCAGGGTGCTATTCCAAATGGCAAGGCCACCAACCCACAAGGCAAGAAGGGCAAACCAAACGCCAATACCGGTGAGAAAAGGGAACAGAAGCCGTTTCATCTTAGTGATCCTTCTTGATATATAGCTCATTGATCTGATCGATGAGTGCCGCACAGGCCGCGTAGTCGGTATCTTCTGGCAGGCTCGGTTTTTCGATGGTGCTCATAAGAATCGAACGCTGTGGCTCCGGGATCGGTTTGGGCTTACCCACCGTGCCGGGATCGTCGTACGAGTCACGCGCTATTTCCGCTTGCACTCCGTTCAATGAATGTCTATTAAAACAAGTAAGTACCAATCCTTTCTCTGCGAATGAATGGTTTTCTTTAATTGTTAGTTCTATTTCATTCATCAACATTTCTGTTGTGAGAATTTCACCTTCATATAGCCATTTTGAACGGTTAATATTAAATGAACGACCAGCATATGTTTCAAGGTTTTCTTCTTGTTGGTAAGAAAAAAGCTCTACCTCTTGAACAGATTCCTCAATTGGTGTATCTGGATTGTTTGCCAGCTGCATAGCGATAGCCGGGTCGTGTGTTACCGTAGGCTGAGCAGTGAAGAATAATATAGTTTGGATGATATAAGGTGTAAGTAAATAACAAAGAAATAGGAACGGAACAAAGAAAAAGCCGAGTAGTCCCATCCCGATTTGGCTAGGACTGACTCGGCGTCTTGCTGATTCAGACTGCATGGCATTCTCCTTTGGTGAGTTGGCGCCGACGATGCGTGAGGCAGCCAAGTGCAAGGACGATACACACGAGTCTTGCGCAATTTGGGGTGTCTTTCGTTAACCCCAGGGGGGATACCACCAGGAAGGCGTACCGGAAAGCGAAGTCTATACGCCTCTGAACTGGTGGTTTTACCTTGACTTTATTGCACTGGTACGAATGGTGAAGATACGGTAAACCAGACGTACTCCATCGGACTCAAGCTATTTGGTAAGACTGCATTGCACGCTAAGGCATCTTGAAAGCGGTCTGTGGTTTCAGGAACTTCTTCGAGATTAGGCTGGGACGCAAATAAATGGACCAGACCACGACTCTCGTCAACAAGTGTTCCCGAATAGTGATTTGGATTATCCTCCGGGTTGTGGCAAGTGCTTGCTAATGGTCTAGCGTCACCATCTTTTGCAAGTTCCATAGCTACTGAACGCATTTCAGCGCTCGTAAGCTCTTTACCATTAAAAAGCCAGGTTCGATCAGCCGTATTGATGGTACTATTCCAAATTGAAATACCAGCAATATACAAACTTGCTAGAACAATCCATACTACAGAACCAGCGATAAAAGAGAATACTATTCGCTTCATGGTCTAAAAATCCTTACCGTATTGTTCATCAAAACGTTGCTTCAGTCCCAAGCAAGACTGATAATCTGACTCATCTGCAAGTGCCGGTGCTTTAAACGGATTGCCCATCACTGCATCAACGTCAGGGTGATACTTATTTGATTCAATGGTTTCTTCTCTTGATGATGAGAATCCGTTAAAGATGGCTCCTTGAACGCCTACTGATGCATCATTGAAGCAACGAATATAGAAACGGCCACCGTGGTCAGGGATACCCGAGCTTTGTACGCGATCATGCATGGCCTCAAGCGTCTCTTCAGTACTTAATTTCTTACCTAAGAACGCCCATTGATGATCATCAGTGGTGTTCGTTGCCATGGCTGCGGTCTTGACCACTTCAGCTTGGCCGAGGGGATACTCCACAGACACGAGGTCATCAGTCATTGTTCCAGCAGCCTCTATTATCGGCTGCTCCTCATCAGTCGGCTGGTTATACGAAGCTGACGCAACAGCAGGAACGCTGTAGTAAAGCCCTACATCCTGGGAATAAAGCGATACGAGATAGGTAATAGTAAGTGGAATAGCAAAGCCGGCGATAGCTGCAGGGATGGACAAGGTGTTCAACATCTGTTTAAACGACACCATACGTTGGTTTGTCCTTTCTGATATGAAGCAACGAGTCCATGCGGAATCGTGCTGAATAGGGGGAAAAAGTTTGATTTAGTATCGGCAATCTTCCGCTACTCTAGATACGGCTAGCTCCTCAAAAGTTAGCTAGTGCTTGGCCCATACCTGCTGTGGTCTGTCTCATTGGGCAGGGGTCAAGGCGTATGCACCCACCGGTACCCGCCATGTCGCGACCGAAGATAAAACGGTTCGATCCCACGGGCGCGGGGCTATCCCCAGGTCAAGCGCCTATGATGTTGGACGGCAAGGAGCTATCTACACCTCATGTACGTAGGTAACCGCCCCGTCGGAGGGTACCCTTGTTGTTCTCGGTGGCAATGTGGCTATCGAATCGCGCTCAATGAGCTCAGATTGATGCTGTTGCACAGATAGGTCGCTATCTGCATGGCGGTATCGCCCGCTAGACACCAGTCGGGGAGTTGTAAAGAGGACCGTTCTTTGCAACTCCCCGCTGAATCAGTTACGCAGCAAGCACAACCTGATGATAATGTGCGCACCACCTTTGGGGGAATGGGTGCCGCCAATTTGTGCCGATCAAAAGTTATTTCTCTCCTGAACACCTTCGGCAGGCGTATGTAAACGGCCTCTACCATGACCGTAGAGGCCGACGCTAGCCAGGCTCAAGAGGGTTGAATGGCCTTAGCGCTGAGTGGTAAAGCGTTGTGTGCCGTAACACGTATTGAGGTCACAGACCACACCATATCCAACGTAGGCCGCTTCGGTTCGCAACATATTGTTGGCATGGCCGCGTGAACCCATCCAGGTGTCGTGCATACCTCGTCCGGTATTCGACCCCACATTGGGGTGTATAACCACATTCTCGGCAAGAGGATGGCCAAAACCAACCTGAGGATTGGCATGGATGACCTGGGCGATCTGAGCGCTCCAGTCAGGTGCATGAGAGATCTTATTAGCCTTGAGCATCGCCTGGCTCCATTGCTGAGCAGAGGCATCTAGCGCCGCGTGGCGAGTCACCGGTGATAGGTTCCTTGCTTGGCGCGCATTATTTAAATGGTGCATCCCATCGGCTTCGGCGGCTAAATCGATATACACGAACGGCGATGGCAGCCGGTCCACCTGCCCAGGGCGAGCACGTAAGGTCGTAATGCCTCGACCGAGATACACCGGCAGTTGTGATCCCAACTGCAGTCGTTGAAGCGCCTGACTTACATGGGTATTGGTATGGTCACGGTGCACCACAACGAGCGCATGACTATGCGCACTGGTGTAGCGAGCACCTGCTAACCCAACAGCCCAACTGTCCTTGCTGAACCCGTCAAGAACGGTAATGCCTTTAGGACGGATACTAGAGGATTGTGCAAGTTCGACCGCTGTTTCAGCGCGGCTTGCACCACTTAACCGCCGCTTAGGGTGACTTGCCGGAATCTCACTGACAACGTGGTCGTTAATTGCTTGAGGACCACCAACAATATGAACGGGCAAGGCTGGATACGTTTTGAGATAGTCCTTTACCCCGGCATTGAGTTCATTAGTTGGGGTTAGCAGCACCACCTGTTTCGTTTGTGCGGCCAACGCTCCAGCCCCTAAGGCGTCACCAAACTCGGCCGTTGGGTCACTGGCATTCGTTGGGTCGAGTGAGCGTATGAGGAGGGCGCCTTGCGGTGCGCTTGAGGTTGCCTTCGCCAACCCGGTAAAAGGGTCGGTCGGGGATGAGACCACTTGAGCAACAGCTAAGGCAGTTTCGATACGTGTCGGGCCGTGGAGCCGCTTCACCGCAAGACCATCCAACTGGTGTTCAACGGCGAGTGGAACTGATGCTGGCCCACCAAGAATGAAGGCTTGTTTTGCCCCGAGCCGTCGAATCTCAGCCAATGTGGCCACATTCAGCCCGCGCTTGGGGTCCGCAAAGAGAAGCGGGGCTTCGTAAGAGCCTTGTAATACGCCAGACGTCAATGCGTCTGCAGGGGTAGCCGTGGTGGCGATAAGCACGGTCGTAGCAGCATCAACCTGCTGGGACCACTCAAGGCCGGCCACCTCGATGGAGGAACGTTGGGGGGTGGGTGATTGCTGTTTAACCGATAGGGTGTCTTCACTCCTATTCGCCATTACACGCGGTTCGCTGGGATTTGCTTGGGTAGCGTCAAGGTGAAGGTTCTGCGCACCCGCAACCTGGGCGAGCGAAACAAGTGCCGCAACGGTGAACAAGACGCTTGTGCTCCGGTACATAGGAACCTCCAGTGGCATGTATGGTATTTAGGCGGTAAAAACGGGGGTAAATCTGCTTGTAAATCCGCCGATACCAAAACGGTAGCGACCTTGGCGTTTCTTCAACATTGTCCAAATGGCGCGCCCGTATAAGGGGGTGATCCTTGACATTGGGACAATAATGAGGTATTGCGCGCACGGCAAAGGGGCCTATAGTGGGCCGTCGCCCTTTTGGGCTATAAGGTCACGCACGTTGGGACACTGCATATCTTCGAACTCGAAACCGCAGCTACGGTATCCGTAGGCTGCCTATCGTTGTCTACAGAGGTATATGCGACGGTTCCAGCCAGCGACCGGTAGCCCGTTGGAAAATCAAGGCTCATCGCCTTGCCACCGCCGTAATCAGGAGTACTCCGCCTTGTCGACGCTCACCAGTGCCCCGGCCTCCCGCCTGTCGTTCGCCAAGATTGACGAACCAATGCCAATAGACAACCTTGATTTGGTTGCCATCCAGCGAGAAAGTTTTGAATGGTTAAAGGAGGTGGGGCTCGGCGAAGTATTTGAAGAGCTCAGCCCTATCGAAGACTTTGGGGGCAACATGGCCCTCAGTATTACTGACCATTGGTTTGACGCGCCTAAGTATTCAATTGACGACTGCCGCGAAAAAGACCAGACCTATGCCGCGCCGCTATTTGTGACCGCCGAGTTCATCAATGCGATGACCGGTGAAATTAAGTCCATGCGCGTATTTATGGGTGACTTCCCGATGATGACGGACAAAGGTACCTTCATCATCAACGGGACTGAACGTATCGTGGTGAGCCAGCTAGTTCGTAGCCCTGGTGTCTACTTTGACGTTGGATTAGACAAACTGACCGGCCGTGACGTGTGGGGTTGTCGCGTGATCCCCAGCCGTGGTGCCTGGTTAGAAATGGAAGTTGATAAGCGCGGCTTTGCTGGGGTACGTGTTGACCGCAAGCGTCGTCAGCACTTGACGGTGCTGTACCGGGCGTTGAAGGGCATCGTGTACAACGACGAAACGCAGGCCTATGAAATTGCGCCTGAGGATGTCTTGACGAGTGAAGTTAGTGATTCCGAAATCCTTGAGTTCTTCGGGGTAAACGGTGATACCGAATCCTTCACCGAAGTGCAGCGCAATGTCCGTCAGATTCTTGATCAGACGCTGGCAAAGGATACGGTACGTACTCCAGGTGATGCGCTGAAGGAAATCTTCAAACGTGTCCGTCCAGGTGAACCCCAGACCCATGAATCTGCGGGCAACCTTGTTATTAACTACTTCTTCTCTAATAAGCGCTATGACCTGGCGCGCGTTGGACGCTACAAGCTAAACAAGAAAATCAGCCCCGAGCAGATTCGTTTGGGTTTGCGCACGATGGAAGAAGCCACCGCATTTGCTGATGACACTGCCCATGCTGAACGGTTACAAGCGGCTGAACAAGGTCCCAAGCACCTGGTGCGTGAACTGAGCCTGGCTGGTGAAGCGCCGTCACCAATCGAATATGCCTTGACCAAGGAAGACGTCTTGGCGACGATGAGTTACTTGCTGCGCTTAGCTGGTGGCCAGGAAGGCTATACCACCGACGATATTGACCACTTTGGTAACCGTCGTTTGCGCAGTGTTGGTGAGCTTATTCAAAACCAGATGCGTATCGGGCTTAGCCGTATGGAACGGGTTGTCAAGGAACGCATGACAACCCAGGATGTTGAAACCATCACACCCCAAAGCCTGATCAACATTCGTCCGGTCACTGCAGCGCTGAAGGAGTTCTTTGGCGCCAGCCAGCTGAGCCAGTTCATGGACCAAACGAACCCGCTGTCTGGGTTGACGCACAAGCGTCGGTTAAGCGCCTTGGGGCCGGGCGGGTTGAGCCGTGAACGCGCTGGGTTCGAAGTTCGTGACGTGCACCCATCTCACTATGGCCGCATGTGTCCGATTGAGACACCTGAAGGTCCCAATATTGGGTTGATCGGGTCGCTGGCAACCTATGCCCGACTGAATGATTTTGGATTTATCCAAACGCCGTACCGTAAGGTCGTTGATGGTCGTGTAACGGATGAGATCAGCTACTTGACCGCTGATGAAGAAGACCGGTACAACATTGCCCAGGCGAATGCCACAGTTGACCAGGACGGCAACTTCACCGATGACCGTATCTTGGTTCGTGTTGCAGGAAGTGGTAACCCACGCGAAGTGCCGCCCAGCGAAGTGCAATTTATGGACGTGAGCCCACGTCAGATTGTGTCTGTAGCTGCAGCCCTTATCCCGTTCTTAGAACACGACGACGCGAACCGTGCGTTGATGGGTACGAACATGCAACGCCAGGCGGTGCCGCTGCTTGTGTCTGATAGCCCATATGTTGGTACCGGCCTTGAAGGGAAGGCCGCCCGTGATGCCGGTGACGTTGTGGTTGCCAAAGAAGGTGGCTTGGTTGTTGAGGTGAGTGCCGACCGTATTTACCTCAAGAACGACAACGGGCTTGAAAAGTACTTCCTCACGAAGTTCGGACGCACGAATGCGTCAACGTGCTACAACCAGAAACCGCTTGTTGAGCTTGGTGATGAAATCGCTCCCGGTCAGGTCATCGCTGACGGGCCGTGTACCCAAGACGGGGAAATGGCATTGGGCCAGAATCTCCTCGTTGCCTTCATGTCATGGGAAGGGTTCAACTACGAAGATGCGATCATCTTGAGTGAACGCCTAGTGCGTGACGATGTGATGACCTCTATCCACATCGAGAAGTTCGAGATTGACGCCCGTGACACGAAACTCGGTCCTGAAGAGCTGACGCGTGATATTCCCAATGTCAGCGAAGAAATGCTTTCGAACCTGGATGAACGTGGCATCGTGCGTATCGGTGCTGAAGTGCACCCCGGTGACATCCTTGTCGGCAAGGTTACCCCAAAGGGTGAAACTGAACTGACTCCCGAAGAACGCCTGTTGCGTGCCATCTTCGGTGAAAAAGCACGTGAAGTGCGCGATACGAGCCTGAAAGTGCCACACGGTGACACGGGTATCGTCATCGGTGTTCGTACTCAAAGCCGTGAAGATGGGGATGAAATGCAGCCGGCGGTCAACGACCTGGTGCGCGTATTCGTTGCCCAAAAGCGCAAGATCAGTGTGGGTGACAAACTCGCAGGTCGTCACGGGAACAAGGGTGTGATCTCCAAGATCCTTCCCGTTGAAGATATGCCGTTCTTACAAGACGGTACGCCCGTTGATATCGTGTTGAACCCCATGGGTGTGCCTTCGCGTATGAATATCGGGCAGGTCCTTGAAACCCACTTGGGTTGGGTTGCCGCCAATGGGTGGAGCTTCGACGAGCGTCCAGAGTGGTTTGACCGCATGAACTGGGGTGATGACAAGCTGGCCATGGGTCGTCAAAAGCTTGCCACACCGGTCTTTGACGGGTGTCGGGAAGACGAGTTGATCGACCTGCTAGCCCACACGAATGCCGGTGCCGATGGTCGCCAGATTGTGAATGAAACTGGTAAGGCGGTGGTCTTTGATGGTCGTACTGGTGAACCAGTCGATCAGCGCATCACGGTTGGCTACATGTACATCTTGAAGCTCCACCACCTGGTAGACGACAAGCTGCATGCCCGCTCGACTGGTCCGTACTCGATGATTACGCAGCAGCCGTTGGGTGGTAAGGCCCAGTTCGGTGGCCAGCGCTTCGGGGAGATGGAAGTGTGGGCGTTGGAGGCCTATGGTGCCGCATACGCCCTACAGGAAATGCTGACCGTTAAGTCTGATGACGTTGTTGGTCGTGTGAAGGTGTATGAGAGCATTGTGAAGGGTGAGAATATCCCTGAACCAGGTATCCCCGAATCCTTCAAGGTGCTTGTCAAGGAAATGCAGAGTCTCTGCCTGAACGTTGAGGTCCTTAGCGCACCCGGTGAAACCATCGAATTACGTGACCCAGACGGTGAAGCCTTCCGTGCTGCCGAAGAATTGGGTATCAACCTCAGCCGTCCCGAACGCAGCGAGGCTGTCAGCTAGCCAGGATTAATGCCGGGCACCTGCATGTCAGGTTGCCTGGCCCCCCGCGTGCACGGGGGTTGTTCCTAAAAGGAGGAACCACATGCTCGATGTCAACAACTTCGATGAATTGAGAATTAGCCTGGCGACTGAGGATCAGATCCGCGCCTGGTCTAACGGTGAAGTCCGTAAGCCTGAAACGATTAACTACCGCACCTTGCGTCCTGAGAAGGAAGGCCTTTTCGACGAGAAGATTTTTGGGCCAACCCGTGACTGGGAATGCCAGTGTGGTAAGTACAAGCGGGTTCGTTTTAAGGGCATTATCTGCGAACGTTGCGGGGTGGAAATTACACGCTCCAAGGTGCGTCGTGAACGCATGGGCCACATCGAATTAGCCGCACCAGTCACCCATATTTGGTATTTCAAAGGGGTGCCCTCACGCTTGGGTTACCTGCTTGACATGGCCCCCAAGAACCTGGAAAAGGTCATCTACTTTGCCAGCTATGTGATCACCAGCGTGAATGAAGATGCCCGGACCGAGAACCTCCCGAACTTGGAGGCTGAGGTCAACGCGGACATCAAGCTGATGGAACAAGAGCTGGAAGCTGAAGTTCAGGCGATGCAAGCCGAGATGGAAGCCGAACTCGCCGCCCAAGAAAAGGACGATGCAAAGGCTGACGTACTTCGCCGTACCCGTAAAGACTTTGATAAGAAGTTGGCCAAGCTAGAAGAACGGGGCCAAGAACAAATCGAACGTATTCGTGACAGCCTTGACCTGTTCCGTTCGATTAAGCCAAAAGACCTGGTCATGGATGAAATGACCTATCGTGAGCTGCAATTCCGCTTTGGTGAGTATTTCACTGGCGGTATGGGTGCCGAAGCGGTTCGTGACCTTCTGGGCAATATCGACTTTGAAACTGAAGCAGCCGAACTGCGCCAGGTATTGGCCGAAGAAGCTGAAAAGATCAAGAACGGCAAGCGCAAGACTCGTAGTCAAAAAGCTACTCGTGCCGTGAAACGGTTGAAGGTCGTTGAAGCTTTCCGTGCAACGGGTAACGACCCACGTGCCATGGTCTTAAAGGCCGTGCCCGTTATTCCCCCAGACTTGCGCCCGATGGTGCAACTGGATGGTGGGCGCTTTGCGACGAGTGACCTGAACGACTTGTACCGACGCGTTATCAACCGCAATAACCGGTTGAAGCGTCTGCTTGATCTTGGTGCCCCCGAGATCATCGTCAACAACGAAAAGCGTATGCTGCAAGAAGCCGTTGACGCGCTCTTTGATAACGGTCGCCGTGGCCGCCCTGTTACGGGTGCCGGTAACCGTGCCTTGAAGTCCTTGAGTGACAACTTGAAGGGCAAGCAGGGGCGTTTCCGCCAAAACCTGTTGGGTAAGCGTGTTGACTACTCCGGTCGTTCCGTCATCGTGGTTGGTCCTGACCTCAAGATCCATGAATGTGGCTTACCCAAGAAGATGGCGTTGGAGTTATTTAAGCCATTCGTGATGAAGCGTCTGGTTGACTTGAACTTTGCCCAGAACATCAAGAGTGCTAAGCGCATGGTTGAGCGCCAGCGTTCAGGCGTGTGGGATGTGCTCGAAGAGGTCATCGCTGACCATCCTGTGTTCTTGAACCGTGCCCCTACATTGCACCGGTTGGGTATTCAGGCATTTATTCCCGTACTGGTTGAAGGGAAAGCTATTCAGGTTCACCCGCTCGTATGTTCTGCATTTAACGCAGACTTCGACGGTGACCAGATGGCCGTTCACGTACCTCTGAGTGCCGAAGCACAAGCAGAAGCGCGTATTTTGATGCTGTCGGCAAATAACATCTTGAGCCCGGCCAATGGCCGCCCGCTTGCTACCCCGTCTCAGGACATGGTGTTGGGGTCGTACTACCTGACCTATGCCGAATCGGACACTCCCCGAGGTGAACGGCCAACCCAGGATGTGCTGGTCTCCATTAAGGAAGGGACGAGCGATATTCCAATCTTCCGTGGCATCGATGAAGCGATTAACGCCGCAGATGCTGGTCGCGTGCATCTTCAAGACTGGTGTGTGGTGCGCATGACGAACAAGGTTGTTCGTGAAGATGCACTGATCGACGACATCGATGATCGCTATAGCGAAGAAGAGCTTGAGACGTTGGTTGTTGGCGAACAAAAGCACATGCGCCTATTGAAGGACACGTCCTCAAAGGGCTTGCGCGTGCTTACCACAACGGGACGCTTGTTGTTCAACGAAATCTTCCCAGAGGACATGCCCTATTCCAACGAGCTGCAAGATAAGAAAAACCTTGCCAGCTTGGTGAATGAGTGCTCTGACACCTTCGATATGGCAACGACGGCCGTGGTGTTGGACAAGATGAAAGATATCGGCTTTACCTACTCCAGCCGTTCAGGGGTTACGGTCTCTATTGCTGATGTGACCCCACCCCCTGTCAAGGACGGTTTGGTTGCGGCAGCCGATGAAGCCGCTGACGCCATTGAACGCCGCTTTGAAAAAGGCCGGATCACCGCTGAAGAACGCAAGAATGAGCTTGTCAATATTTGGACTGAAACGAAAGACCAAGTCCAGACCGCGATGAGTGAAAACTTCCATCAGTTGAACCCCATCTGGATGATGGCGAACTCTGGTGCGCGTGGTTCGGTTGGGCAGCTTGTGCAGATTGCTGGTATGCGCGGCCTGGTGGCTGACCCTCGTGGTGAAGTGATTGAGCGCCCCATCAAGTCAAACTTCCGTGAAGGCTTGTCAGTGCTTGAATACTTCGTGTCTACCCACGGCGCCCGCAAAGGCTTGGCTGACACGGCATTGCGTACTGCTGACTCAGGGTACTTGACCCGTCGTCTCGTCGATATTGCCCAAGATCTGATCGTGCGTGAAGAAGACTGCGGGGTGAACCGTGGGATCAAGATGAGCGTTGGTGAGCACGATTCCCAAACACTGTTTGGTCGGGTGTTGTCGAAAGACGTGTACTACCCAGGTACCGATGAGATTCTCGTACCAAAGGGAACCGAAATCGCTGACGTTGAAATCCGTGCGATGCGTGCGGCACTTGTTGATGGGCGTCACCCTGATACTGAAGAACTTTTGCCACACCAGCCTAGTGAGAACGATCGTATTGTTGAGTGTTTCTCCGTGCTGAACTGTGTAAGTGAGGTCGGGGTATGTGCCAAGTGCTACGGTCGCGCCCTTGCTGAAAACCGCATGGTTCAAATTGGTGAGGCGGTTGGTATTGTTGCGGCCCAATCCATTGGTGAACCTGGTACCCAGTTGACGATGCGTACCTTCCACTCCGGTGGTGTGGCTGGCGCTGACATCACGCACGGCTTACCCCGTGTTGTCGAATTGTTCGAAGCCCGTAGCCCGAAGGGTAAGGCTGAAATTGCACCGCTTAGTGGCACGCTGACCATCGAAAAAGATGAGCGTGACATGAAGCTGACGATCACCCCATCGGGTGATGATGACCCTGTTGAGATTGTGGTTCCTGCACGTGCCCGCCTGACGGAGGGCACGAAGGATGGCATGGAACTGCGTGTCGGTCATCAACTGACCGTTGGTTCCGTTGATCCCCATGAGATGCTCGAATGGGTGGGTGCGCGTGAAACGCAGCGCCTGCTCGTGAACGAAGTTCAAGAGGTGTACCGCAGCCAGGGTGTGAATATTCACGATAAGCACATCGAATTGATCGTGCGTCAGATGCTGCGCCGTGTATCCATTATTGAACCGGGTGAGACGGATCTGCTGCCTGGCGAAATGGTTGACCGGTTACGCTTTGCACGGGTTAATCGTGAAGCCCTTGACGCAGGGTTGCGTCCGGCGAATGGTCGTCAAGCACTGATGGGTATCACGAAGGCGTCGTTGGCAACTGACTCATGGTTGTCTGCGGCCTCCTTCCAAGAAACCACCCGAGTGCTGACCGAAGCGGCCATTGAAGGCAAGAGCGACAAGTTAAACGGCCTGAAGGAAAACGTCATTATCGGTAAGTTGATTCCAGCCGGTACTGGTCTGCGTCGGTACCGTGAAATTGATGCCGTGCCCACTGAAGCACCATCACAGATTATTGACCCTGCTGCCTTGGATCCCTTTGGGAACCTTGATGATTGGGGCGCATCTGAGGTGTGGGGATAGACCCGTTTCTTCCAAATAGGTACAACTGATTCACGAAAGGCGGACCTTATTAGGGTCCGTCTTTCGTTGTTAGGCATAGACTGACGCGCATGACTGATGGGGTATATCGCAAAACAGCATCTGATCTCACACCAGATACTGATCCTAAGAAGCAGCTAGAGACCGAACCCAGTCGACTCACTGCGGTTATCCAAGGCGGCACCATCCAAGTGGGCTACACCCCCGTGGCCGCCACGTTGGCAGCCGCAATCGATGAGTCACCCAAGTCGGTGGAACAAGATGATACGGCTCGAACGGATGACGAAACAACCCCTGGGTTTAGTTTGGCCCCGCCCGTTGTGGAACCTATTGACGACGCTACCCGTGAGGCACCCGGACCAGTGGAAGCCGTTCGGGCAGCAGACACAGTATCGGGGGTTGGCGTCGACACCACGCAGGACAGTTCGCCATCGTCATCGCCAGCTAATGATTATCCTAGAACGGGCTCTCACCCAGCCATTCCAATTGGGTTTATGGTGCTCGTCGCCCTCTTAGGCCAGGCTCTCTTTTGGGGTGAGCCGATGATTGCGAATATGCGGTTAGTGCAGTTGCCACTACCACTGGTAATCCATGCGGTTCTGATGATCCCGTGTGCCTTGTGGGTGGGGCGAGCTCACGACCGTTGGGGCCCAACACCTTGGCTGCTTGCCGGCGCGATACTGGTGACCACCCTGGTCACTCCACTGATCAACGCTTGGTTGGGTGGACCAGGGCTGGGAGATGTGTTCTTGTACCAAGAGTACGGAGAAAAGCTACTCAATACGGGCCTGATACCGATTAATCCAGCTCCTGAATATCCACCGCTTGCGGTGTGGACATTTGGGTTGATTGCCGTACTCATCAATAAGGTTGGGCTATTTCCTTCACTTGCTACCGCCACGGTGATGGCTATTCCAGCATTCGTGATGTGGCTCCTTTTGGGGCGGTCTCGCTATGGCTGGCTGGTTGCTTATATCGGGTTATTGCCGTGGAGTGCCATGTGGCTTGTGATCCGGTTTGATGCGCTACCAACCACATTGCTTGTTGTGGCGTTGTTGCTTGTTCGCCCCGATAAAGAAGAAGCCACCTGGAAGGTCGTGCTCAGTGCACTGATATTTGGGTTGGCTGCCGCAGCCAAGTGGTATCCAGGGATCGGGGCAATCGTGCTGTTCTTTGGGTATATCGCGGTCAAAAAGTGGGGCTATGCCCTCACGATGTGCTTTGGTTCAATCGTTGGATTTGCTGCGCCGCACTTCCCATGGATACTTGACCCTCTTGGCCGTCAAGCGCTACTTGACGCCTACTTATTCCACGCCGGTCGTGGGGTAACGGGGGAGAGTTTGCTCTGGCAGTTTTTGTATCCACTCGGGTTGGCTGGGCTGCCTTCCCATGCCTGGTCTGATAGCCCAAACCTCAACGCAGGTCCTTGGCCAATGCTCCTCGTTGCGGTTGCGATCACACTTCCTGTACTTATCGCAGCATGGAAACCGCATATGGCTTGGACCAGTGCCACGGTTGCACCTGCCCTGTGGTTGATGGCAAATCGCATTTTCAGTGTCCAATTTGTGCTCACCATCACCGTGCTCTGGGTTGTGCTGCTCCTCCTCGTTCCACAGATCGCATCAGTATGGCGTTTTGCACTATTGGGTTCCTTAGCGGTTATGAACGTGGCGAACTGGATGATTTGGCCGGTCATGGATCGGGCCTGGCCTAGCTTTAGCGCCGCTGTCTTTATCCTTCTCTTGCCCATCACCATAGGGCTTTGGGTGATCAGCGCTCGACAGGAGCGAGCCCTCGCCAAAGCAGGGAGCCATGGGCTTGTAGCTGCCTAAGTACGTCCTTCGCGGATGCGCATAGCATGACCACGGTTTCTCGCTAAGGTAGATACCTCACACAAACTATTGGGTACGCGTGTCGAATGGTTGAAAAACGAAACGGCATCACGTACCCTTGTGCGTCCGCGCCAGCGCATGGGGCAGATTTGTGACGTTATGCCACAAGAACCGCCGGTCATGTAAGGCCACTGCAAATCTACGAAACGCCCGAACCCGTGTTACGGCACTGTTCACGAAGAACATGAGTAACTCGAAGGGCCATTGATAAGAGGACACCAATGCCAACGATCCAGCAGCTGGTCCGTAAGGGTCGGCAAACCAAGACTGCGAAGGGGAAGACCCCCGCTTTGAAGGGTTCACCCCAGCGCCGCGGGGTATGTACCCGTGTGTACACCACCACCCCGAAGAAGCCGAACTCGGCACTTCGCAAGGTGTGCCGTGTGCGTCTTTCAAGTGGGATCGAAGTAACCGCCTATATCCCCGGTGAAGGGCACAACCTCCAAGAGCACTCCATCGTGCTTGTACGTGGTGGTCGTGTTCGTGACCTCCCCGGTGTGCGGTACAAGGTGATTCGTGCCGCTCTAGACGCCAGCGCCGTACGTGACCGCAAACAAGCCCGTTCCAAGTACGGTGCGAAGAAGGAAGGCTAAGCATGGCTCGTAAGGGACCCGCCCCAAAACGTCCGGTCGTTACCGACCCGAAGTTTAATTCCAAGTTGATCACGCTGTTGATCAACCGTGTGATGTTGGATGGTAAACGTTCAGTTGCCGAGAACATTGTGTACTCCGCCTTGAATAACGTAGGCGAAAAGACTGGCGCCGATCCTGTGGCCGTGTTTGAACGCGCACTTGAGAATATCAAGCCCGCCCTTGAGGTTAAGAGCCGTCGTGTTGGTGGTGCCACCTATCAGGTACCCCTCGAAGTAAAGGCCGAGCGTGCCACCACCCTTGCCTTGCGTTGGTTGGTCACCTTCAGCCGTCAGCGCCGTGAGCACTCCATGGCAGAGCGCCTCACCAATGAGATTTTGGATGCCAGCAACAATGTAGGGGCCGCGGTTAAACGCCGTGAAGACACCCACAAGATGGCTGAGGCCAACCGCGCCTTCGCTCACTACCGCTGGTAATAGATTTACTCCGCGTCTGGCCCGCGTGCGGCCAGGCGCTTGCGTGATTAAGGCCTCCCCACGATTTACAGGAACATTTGATGGCTAAGCGAACTCATCCCCTCGGCGTTGTCCGAAATATTGGCATCATGGCGCACATTGACGCCGGTAAGACCACTACCACCGAACGCGTGTTGTACTACACGGGCCGTAACCACAAGATTGGTGAAACCCACGACGGTGCCTCCACGATGGACTGGATGGAGCAAGAACAGGAACGCGGTATCACCATTACGTCTGCCGCAACGACCTGCTCTTGGAAAGATCACGTCATTAACATCATCGACACCCCGGGCCACGTGGACTTCACCGTTGAGGTGGAACGTTCCCTGCGTGTCCTTGACGGTGCCGTTGCGGTATTCGATGCTGCAAGCGGCGTAGAACCACAGTCTGAAACGGTATGGCGCCAAGCTGATAAATATCGGGTGCCCCGTATCGCGTTCATGAACAAGATGGACAAACTGGGTGCCGATTTCTTCATGGCCACCCAAACGATGGTTGATCGCCTCGGTGCTAACCCCGTTCCTGTACAGGTTCCAATCGGCCAAGAATCTTCCTTTGTTGGTTTTGTTGATCTGATCGACATGAAGGCTCGGGTTTGGGACTCCAATGATGATCAGGGCCAAACGTTCAACACGATTGATATTCCTGATGATGTCAAAGAATTAGCTGAAGAATGGCGTGCGAAGCTGGTTGAAAGTGTCGCAGAAACCGACGAAGAGCTGCTTGATCGCTTCTTGGAAGAAGGTGACCTTGATGCCGAAACGCTGAATGCGGCGATTCGTAAGGCCACCATCGCGATGGAAATTACGCCGGTGTTCTGTGGTTCTGCCTTTAAGAACAAGGGTGTACAGGCCATGCTTGACGGCGTGGTTGCCTACCTGCCCAGCCCCAAGGACGTACCCGCTATTGACGGTATCAATCCGAAGACGGGCGAAGAAGAGCATCGCGAGGTCAGCGAAGACAGCCCCTTCTCCGCGCTTGCATTCAAGATCGCCGTTGACCCATATGTGGGTAAGCTCACCTACTTCCGCGTGTACTCGGGTCAGATCAACCAGGGTGATAGTGCAGAAAACTCCACCAAGGGGAAGAAGGAACGCTTTGGCCGTATCCTTCAGATGCACGCCAACCACCGTGAAGATCGTGACACCGCCTTCACCGGTGATATTGCTGCTGCGGTTGGTCTGAAAGTCACCACAACCGGTGACACGTTGTGTGACCCACAGAATCCGATCATCCTTGAAAACATGGACTTCCCGGATCCGGTAATTCACATTGCCGTGGAACCAAAGACCAAGGGTGACCAGCAAAAGATGTCCGAAGGATTGCAGAAGCTGGCCGAAGAAGACCCCACCTTCACCGTCCATACGGATGAAGAATCCGGTCAGACGATCATCGGTGGTATGGGTGAACTTCACCTCGACATCATCGTTGACCGGTTGATGCGTGAATTCAAGGTGGAAGCAAATGTTGGTAAGCCCCAGGTTGCTTACCGTGAGACGATCAGCCAGCCGGTTCTTAACCATCTCCTGCGCTTTAAGCGCCAGACCGGTGGTAGTGGCCAGTTCGCTGAAGTTGTTATCAGCTTGTACCCAACCGGGCGTTTCGCCCCTGAAGAAGACCAGATCAAGGTTCTTGACGAAAACGGCAAGGAGACCGGTGAGGTCGGTGGGTACCGCTTTGATGATGAAGTCAAGGGTGGCGCAGTCCCCCGTGAATACATCCCAAGCGTTGATCACGGTATCCGTGACGCAATGCAGGGCGGTATTAAGGCTGGCTACCCCGTAGTGGACGTCCGTGCCGTGCTGAGTGACGGTAGCTACCACGATGTGGACTCCTCTGAAATGGCCTTCAAGATTGCTGGTTCTATGGCATTCAAAGAGGCCGCGGCTAAGGGCAAGAGCGTGCTCTTAGAGCCCATGATGGACGTCGAAGTTGTCACCCCTGAGGAATACATGGGTGATGTGATCGGCGACCTGAACAGCCGTCGTGGCCAGATTGGTTCGATGACGGCTCGCGCAGGTGCTCAAGTGGTTACCGCTGTGGTGCCCTTAAGTGAAATGTTTGGGTACGTGAACGATCTACGTTCCAAGACCCAGGGTCGTGCCCAATACACCATGACCTTCTCCGGTTACGCTGAAGTACCGACCAACCTCGCAGAAGAGATCGTCGCCAAGGTGCGCGGCGAGTAAGCTGCCTGATACATACGTTCTCGGCCGGTACGCCGGCTACAAATCACCCTTTACAGGAGAAATCAAATGGCCAAGGAAACTTTCGAGCGCAATAAGCCGCACATGAACATCGGCACCATCGGTCACGTCGACCATGGTAAGACCACCCTCACCGCTGCTATCACGAATGTGTTGGCAAAGAAGTTCGGTGGGGACGCCAAGGCGTTCGACCAGATCGACAACGCTCCCGAAGAACGCGAACGCGGTATTACGATTAACGTCTCTCACGTTGAATACGAAACCGAGAAGCGTCACTATGCCCACGTGGACGCCCCTGGCCACGCTGACTACGTGAAGAACATGATTACCGGTGCAGCACAGATGGACGGTGCCATCCTCGTGGTTGCCGCCACCGACGGCCCCATGCCCCAGACGCGTGAACACGTGCTGCTTGCCCGCCAGGTAGGCGTGCCCAAGTTGGTTATCGCCCTGAACAAGTGCGACATGGTCGACGACGAGGAACTGCTTGAACTCGTCGAAATGGAAGTACGTGAACTGCTGTCCGATCAGGAATTTGATGGCGACAACGTGCCAGTTGTCCGCGTCTCTGGTTTGAAGGCCCTTGAAGGCGATGCCGAATGGGAAGAAAAGGTCGTCGAACTGATGGATGCAGTTGACGAATACTTTGAAGACCCGGTTCGTGAACTGGACAAGCCGTTCATTATGCCGATCGAAGATGTGTTCTCCATTACCGGTCGCGGCACCGTGGTAACCGGTCGTATTGAAGGCGGCGTTGTCAAGACTGGCGACGAAGTAGAAATCGTTGGTATCCGTCCAATCCAGAAGACCACCGTTACCGGTGTGGAAATGTTCCGCAAGCTGCTTGACGAAGGTCGCGCTGGTGACAACGTCGGTGTGCTGCTTCGTGGTACCAAGAAGGAAGAGGTCGAACGTGGTCAGGTGCTCGCCGCTCCTGGCACGATTAAGCCACACACCAAGTTCGAAGGTCAGGTCTACATCCTGAACAAGGACGAAGGTGGCCGTCACACCCCGTTCTTCAACAACTACCGTCCACAGTTCTACTTCCGTACCACCGACGTGACCGGTGCTGTCGAACTTCCCGCCGGTACCGAAATGGTTATGCCTGGTGACAACACCGAAATGACGGTTGAATTGATCGCCCCCATCGCTATGGAACAGGGCCTTCGCTTCGCTATCCGTGAAGGTGGCCGCACCGTAGGCGCTGGCCAGGTCACCAAGGTGATCGAATAGTCATACGCGCCTACGCGCTGAACTCAAAAGCCGACCCTTATGGGTCGGCTTTTTGTTGGCTTTATCAGGACGGTATCCATCCCCATAATGGCTATCGCTATGATGACGGTAACCGTGAAGGAAGACAGGTAAATCCTCATGAACCACAACCTTCGTGTCCTCATCCCAGGTGCTATCTGCTTGGCCGTGAGTTACCGGCTTTCGCAATTACCGAATGCCCAACGGCGGGCAAGGCAACGGTTAGCTGCTTATCAACCAACCGTCTATAAGGCAGATCATGGTGATATCGCCTATACCGATGAAGGGGTAGGTACCCCTGTCTTAGTGAGCCACGGACTATTCGGTGGATTTGATCAAGGCACTGACGCAGGGCGTGAGCATTTCCCTGATAACTGCCGAATAATCAGCCCGTCGCGTTTTGGCTACCCAGGGAGTGCGGTTAAAGGTCAAGGCACCCCTCGAGAACAAGCAGGTGTATTCGTTGACCTTCTTGATCATCTTGGGATTGAACAGGCGTATATCGCAGGCTTCTCTGCGGGAGGTACGGCAGCTATTTGTACTGCCCTTGCGTTTCCTGAACGGGTGAAAGGGCTGATTTTATGGTCAAGTGCGCCGGTTCGGCCCAAAGCCCCGAAGCATGAACCTGCCATGAGTGGTGTTCCTTCGCTGGTAAACCACGATTGGTTCTGGTGGTTACTTGCACCAATCTTTCCAATGGTGTCTGGTCTACCGTCAGCGACGATAGAAACAATGCTGCCGATTACTCCTCGGCGGCGTGGTATCGCAGTAGACACCTACGTCACCAATCCTGATATGGGACGTCACTTCGATGCGTACCCCGTAGAACAACTCGAAATCCCAGTTCTTCTCATTCATGCAATGGATGACAAGATTGCACCCTTCACTCGAACACAACAATCAATGCATCGCTATGCCAATCTCACGACAAGATTCTTTTTGACAGGAGGGCATATGCAACAAGGAAATGCACCCGCAATTAAACAAACCATTCAGAGATGGATTGAAAGAAACAACGTGTAGTCCTTGTAGTCATAATGACTTGTGGTCTCGGGTGTCTCGTTATATGGGGCATTTCCTTTGAATGTCGTTAGCACACCACCATGTCTGCGATGCCTTGCTGATGAGACCTGATTAGCTACTGCCACCGAAAGGGTCGCTGGCATGACCCACATCAGAGTGAATCATAATAGTGGCAACAGTATGGCCCGTGACAATTTGTCACAGGCCATAGGGGAGAGGAACAGACGCGTTACTCAAAGCGGGTGGTGGGTACGACTTCTTTGTAGATAACCATGGCATCAAAAGCTTCGTCAGGAACCAGGGATATCGCGTAGAACGGCGGTAAGTGGGTTTGCCAGCCGACAAGGGAGACGTTGACCGCGGTCATGACTTGATTGTTGCTAATAATCTCCTTCCACTGGGGATCATCGGCCACCTTGGCAAATTCCACGTAGTAGCGGTTTTGGTCCTTGCCTTTGATCTGCTTTGTGAAGGCGCTTTCATAGGAGACCGAAAGCTGTTCGTACCCAGTGTCCGTTTGGGAGTTGAAGCCGGTCTTGAGGGCGTCCACACCGATGGTCCAGTACTTATCGCCGAGATCATTGGCCAAGAGCTTACCGAGAGGCTCATACCCTGAGGTCGCCACCTTTTGGATATGGCCATTGTGGGCGTTGATGTAGAGGATCTTGTCGCCCTCTCGGTCCATCAACCATTTCACCTTGTCGCGCATTAGCGGGTCACGGGTGGCGTTGTACTCCGCTTCGGGCACTATCAGGGCGTCCATGTACTGGGCGATTGAGTGAGCCGCCTCGCGAGTGTAGATGAACGTATCTTCATCAGTGGCAGCAACGATCGCGTCCTTCTGGGCGTCCATATCTGCCATCACATTCTGGGCCGCAGTTTTGATGGTATTCAAGTCATCCTTGGCGACATCAAGCCGGTTGTCATCATTCATGATGTCCAAGGTTGGCTTGTATTTGGCAACCAGTTCGGGGGCACCCTGTTCAAGGGTATTGAAGATGTGCTTCTTTGACTCATCTACCCGCTGGAAGTCAAAGCCCATGAATCGCAGGTCCTTACCTTCAGGGGCGGTCTGGTTATACTCGCGCATCCACTCGATGATGGCTTTGATTTCCTGAGTGCGGTAGATGCCAAAACCGATCGCGGTGGCAACGTCCTCTGGGTTACCCTCGCCACCGTGGATGTAGTCATTCACCGTGAGTGCGCCCCCAAAGTCGCCTTCAATTGCGAAGGTACGGGCCTTGCCCTGTTCTACGAGTTTCTTGAAAACCTCGCCCTTGAGTTCCTGGTATTCCTTTGACCCGTGAGAGCCTTCACCAACACCAACAAGCTTCACTTGGTCAGGAACAGACAGTTCGTTTAAATCAGGTGCGGTTTTCGAAAGATCAGCATCTGGAATGTTTGGCTGACCGATGATGAAGAAAAGCACAACCCCAATAACCAGAACTGAAACAATGGCGATAAGCCATTTCTTTGTCATTTAAACCGACACCTTTCGAAATAGAAGTACGACGAATGTGTTGGTCAAGATAGCACCGTAAAAAGACTGATTGTTTAGGGGTTCTACCCAACGTAATGCCGGAAAATACTCGTACTAACCAAAGTTAATTACCCTGTCCTTGATAGGGTGATCTCATAGGGTTGCGCTCTGCTACTAAGTCGGTTGACCCAAATACGTCGAAGGGGAGATAGCACTGCCTTGACGACTCGTACTTCCTTATAAAGGAGTCAATGGCAATGACTCACGGCATGACAAGGTTAAGTACCGACAGTGATTCCTAGTACCACCAAGTATTTGGGCCTAGGCACGTACAAAACGAGCCGGAGGAGTGGGCAACGGATCATGAGTAAGCGATCGCATGGAACGGCTGTTGGCACTGTAGGCCTGTACATCGCTCGTATCTGAATCCGCTAGTTGTTGATAGGCCAGTGGTGGTGTCGGCAGGGTTAGCCCCTGGTTTGCCTCATCACGATTATGGACAAGGGTCAATCCAACCATTGGCACAGCACTAGATGCCTCTTGGGAATGAGGCGGCTGGGGTACTGAAGAAAGCAAACTGGACATAACGGCTCCTGAACCAAGGGGGAATTGATTCAATGGAAATACGGCAGTTGATGGGTATTCCTTAAGCCTTAAAGTCTTGGATCATGACTAATCGAGGCGTCAATGTAACGACAACAATGTTGGTTTACAGCCCAGTAACCGTGATTGAGTTCTAGAACGGGTACCCCGTGAGAACGATAGAGAGAGCGGATTGATGCGAACGGCAGGTTGGTGTTGTAGCGTACTCCGAACGGTCATGTTGTAAGGATCACAAACGCAAATCACTGGGGTAGTGTGCTCATTGTTTTGGGTTTGAGCAGGCAAAAATGGTCGGCTTCCCAAAAATGTTTGACATGTTTTAGACTCGTGGCGTCATGACTGAACAGACGCAACTGAGAGTGGTAGAGGGGAGCATTTTAGGCCTCATTGGGTTGTTAGCCCTGGTGAGGATTTTCTTATATGTCAAGGTTGGTCAAGTTCTCAGCCCGCTTGATGAGAGCGTCTATGTCGACTATGTCCTTAAGGTGCCAAGCCAACTTGTGGTGCACCAAGGTGAACAATTAAGTGATGCGGCACTAAAGATTCAGGCATGTCATACATGGGCACAAACTGAGGCCCTCGCCAATGCCTGTGCGACTGGTGATGTGCACGACCTCAGTATTTTCCCACAAAACGGTATTACGAGCGCTGACCTGTATACCCCGGTGTACCCGACGATTACCTGGGCTGGGATGCAACTGCTGTTGGGATTGGGCGCAGCCAATGAGCTCCTTGCTATGCGCTATACCGGTGCGATATGGCTTGCGCTTGCGGCGATGGGCATGTGGGGTGTGGGCCGTATGCTCAACCTCAGTCCGTGGGCCAGCTTGGGTGCGGCGATGGCGATTGCCGGGGCCACACCAGTGCGTTGGGCAAATGGGTTTGTAACTCCAGACGCAACAGCCATGTTGGCCGGGGTTGCCATGTTGGGGGTTGGGACGTGGTGGATACACCGGGAAACAGCATCGCGTTCAATCATCCCACCAGCCATCGCGTTTACCTTGACCTCAGCATTTTTTACCGCAATCAAGCTCCAGAATTTCTATGCCGTTGTGGTTGCGGGGTTTTGGATTCTGTTTGCCCGGTTTGAGGGGAATATTGCCCCGTTGCGTAAGGATGTCATGGCATTGGCCGGTGGGGCCGCGTTGGCCCTCTCAACCCAGGCGTTTTGGTTTATCTATCGAGCACAACACGCCGTTGGGCCCTTCCCCGACCAACATGTTGTGCAAGGGTTTTCCTACGGGTTCTTAGCGGCAGAAAGCCTGCGGTATATCCCTGGCATAGGGTCAGCCACCGGTGCGCCGGAGCTGCTTCAACAACCATGGCTCTATCTGACCACCCAATGGATGCTCATTGTGGTGGCGCTTGGCACGGTGGGTTCGGCCGTGTCACTCACCAAGTCTCCGCGTTTTCAGCGTCTCGCCTTTGCAACCCTGACCACAGCCATTATCGGTGGGCCGGCGTTGGTGTTGGCATCATCGTTTGCCGCCCATGGGTTCATTCCCTCACCTGAACGTTATGGTCTATCCCTATTCCCGGCGGCGGTGCTTGGGTGTGCTGCCCTGTTTGATCAGCACAAGCCAGGGCGTATTAGCTGGGCGGGTATCTGTACAGCCTGCACGGTGATTTGGATTATCAACTACTAAGTTGACCTGACGCTCCGCTCCGCCTCGGCCAGAGCAGCGAAGCTCCTCACACCCGGCCCCTCAAGTGGCCTTTCCTGGTTGGTGAAGAGGTGTATCAACTACGCTGCATAGCATCGTGGGCCTATGTTTATGTACAACTAAGACATGCACAGTTCTTGATAGTTATTGTTTGGAATGGCCAAAACACGTGGTATCAGTTTGACCAATCCGGTTCATGTTGTTAGAACTGCCCCAGTATTACGGGTGCTACCTGGTCAGGTTGTAGCCAACGATGCTACGGATATGCACTGATGGCTGATAGATGGCGGGCATAAAACGGATGTCATGCCTCCATGTATGGCTGAATATCAGCGCTATCAAACTGAATAACTAAAAATTATGGCTAGTAGAAGGATTCATACGAAATGAAACATTCTGTACGTGTGCTGTGCTCAGGTGCGGTTCTCTTGGGCCTCTTGTTCTCTGGCTCACCGAGCATTGGGGAAGGCAATACGACCGTGCCGGTGGACCCAAGTAGCTCAGCCCCCTCGGCAACACCATCAAACCCAACCGAAACGCCGGGTGGTCAAGCCGGTTCGGTAACAATTGATATCAAACGCCTTTCGGGGAATGATCGCTATGGCACCGCCATTGCGATTACCAAACACCTTTACAAAGACCATGAGGCGAAAGACGTTATTTTGGCCTCTGGTGAACAGTTCCCTGATGCGATTACTGCGGCAAACTTCTTCAAAACCAAGCAAGCTATGCCACTCTTATTAACACCAGCCGCGGTGCTCACCAAAGAAGTAAAAGATGAACTCACACGATTAGCCGCCACAAAGGCACGTGTCATCGTCATCGGTGGCGAAAAGGCGATCAATGCCAGTGTCGTGGATGAGCTTACCGGGATGGGATTGCAGCCGGCTCGCCTCGCTGGCCCTGACCGTCAAAGCACCTCCGTTGCCATTGCAAACCAGACGCGCGGTCGTGGCCAAAGCGGATTAGCGGTTGTCACCCCGGCAGATGATTTTGCACTCGGGGTCTTTGGTGCATCGTTAGCCACACATAGCGACGCCAATCACCTGATTGCTTTTAACCAGGTTCCCCTCCAAACCTCGGTGAAGGATTATTTTCTGCAGAGAAAGACACGCCAAGCCATTGTCTTAGGCGATGCGTTTGACTTCTCCTTACCCAAGACATCCTTTGAGGTGATTCGTTCCAATAACCCCGAAGCGGTGCCTACGGTGGTTTGCTATCCAAATAGCAACTGTGTCGGATCAACCGATTTTGAACCGCCAGCTTCTGGTCAACAAACCGTGGTTGAGAACATGCTGGTTAAGCATTTCAATGAGGCGACAAATATCGTGATGGTTGCCAGTGATAAACCCGTTGACGGTATTGCGGCCACCCAGCTTGCGGCTCAGCTTGATGCACCAATCTTGCCGATTGAACCGAAGTTTGTGCATCGGTATCTCGGCGTAATCAAACAGTTAGGCAAAAAGGATCGCAACTTCTACCTCATCGGTGGTGAAGAAGCGATTGGTGAGCAGATTGCTGGACAGATTAATCGCGTTATGAAGGACTAATCTCATCTCGCCTCCATGTATGGAGGTATATGGCACAGGTGCTGGGAATGGGTTGTGCGCATTCCCAGTCGTGCTGTTCTGTCACTCATCACCGCAACCGAACTAATCACGTCTTTTCGCGGTGATGAACGGTGACGGGGGGAGAAAAGCACTAGCTCCAACGTGGTGTCTGCGACAGTCGGCGGTTGGTGTTCTCCGTGCAATAGGGACTGGCGTGGGTAGGAGTCCAATTTTCTTGAACAAATGGCTGCGCTGACTTTCAATCGTGGCAAACTAGTCAGTCCGGCCTGAATTGGCGCGCGTTTGCGTGTGCCTAAACACGGCCAAGTCGACCTTGACAACTCCACCGGTAAAGCAAATCAGAGGAACGTATGGCTGAGCAAAAGATCCGCATTCGCCTGAAGGCGTATGACCACCACGTCATTGACCAGAGTGCCCGCAAGATCGTGGACACCGTCGAACGCACCGGCGCCCGGATCACCGGCCCAGTGCCATTGCCGACCGAAAAGAACGTGATCTGTGTGATTCGTTCACCGCACAAGTACAAGGACAGCCGTGAACACTTCGAACAGCGCACTCATAAGCGCCTGATCGATATCCACAATCCCACGCAGAAAACGGTAGATAGTTTGATGCGTCTTGATCTGCCAGCCGGTGTAGACATCGAGATCAAGCTGTAACCCAGATGCGGGTGGAGCGGGGCTAAAACCAGCGGGAAACCAACGGAATTAGCCCCAAAGACGAAGGCGCAACACCCGAGCGCGTGAGTCGAGCCCGCGAGTACCGAGGAGACCCTCAATGACCAATAAAGCCATTCTCGGCACCAAGCTGGGTATGACCCAGATCTTCGACGCCGACGGGCGTGTTGTTCCCGTAACGGTGGTCAACGCTGGGCCCTGCCCCGTTGTTCAAGTTCGTACCGTTGAACAAGATGGCTACGACGCTGTCCAATTGGGATGGGGCACCATTAAGCCCAAGCGCGTTGCCAAGCCGCAACTTGGTGAATTCAAAAAGGCTGGTGTGGAACCCACCCGTCGCCTCGTTGAAGTTCGCATGAGCGGTGAGTTCGAGCCAGGCCAGACGATCACCGTTGATCAGTTCGCCACCGGCGAATTCGTAGACGTCACCGGCGTGAGCAAGGGTAAAGGCTTTGCCGGTACCATGAAGCGCCACAACTTCGCTGGTCAGCGTGCCAGCCACGGTGCCCACAAAGTTCACCGTGCCCCCGGTTCGGTTGGTGCAGCGGCAACTCCCGCCCGCGTATTCCCCGGCACACGCATGGCTGGTCGCATGGGCAACCGCCGCGTGACCACCCTGAATCTTGAACTGGCCGGTGTTGATACCGAACGCAACTTGCTGTTGATCAAGGGTTCCGTCCCTGGTCCAAACGGCGCCATGGTCACCATCCGCAACGCGGTCAAGAAGACCCAAGGAGGCGAAGCCTAATGCCGACCATTGATGTAGTAGCCGCAGACGGCAAGAAGGCCGGTAGCGTTGAGCTTGACGAGGCCATCTTTGGCATCGAGCCAAACGTGCCGGTCATGCACCAAGTCGTTGTAGCTCAAGAAGCCGCCGCTCGTGCCGGCACCGCCAAGACTAAGACCCGCGGTGAGGTTTCTGGTGGTGGTAAGAAACCGTGGCGCCAGAAGGGCACCGGCCGTGCTCGCCAAGGTTCGATCCGCTCTCCCCAGTGGCGTGGCGGTGGAACCGTATTTGGCCCCACGGGAAACCAAAACTGGAAACAGCGAGTGAACAAGAAGGTGAAGGCGCTGGCCTTGCGTTCGGCACTCAGTGACCGTGCCAGTGAAAACAACATTGTTGTGCTCGACAAGTTGGCTTTTGATGCACCCAAGACCAAGGACGCCATCGCCCTGTTGGACTCAGTCGGTCTGAGCGACAAGGTTGTGTTGGTCGTTATCGCCGAGCGCAACCTCAATGTTGAAAAGAGTTTCTCGAACCTGGAAAACGTGCACGTCTTAACCGTTGGTCAGCTCAACACCCGTGACGTGTTGATCTCCGACGTGGTGCTCTTTGACCAGGCTTCCCTTGAATTGGTTGGTTCTCCCGCACCGGCCCTGACCACGGAGGAGGCTGCCTAATGCGCTTCAAGCAAGACGTGATCATCCGCCCTGTCGTGAGCGAAAAGTCTTACGGCCAGATGGATGAAGCCAACCGTTACACCTTCATTGTTCACCCAAGTGCGAACAAGACCGAAATTAAGCAGGCCGTGGAAGAGATCTGGGGTGTCCGGGTCGCCAAGGTCAACACGCTGAACCGCAAGGGTAAGACCAAGCGTTTTGGTCTCGTCATGGGTAAGCGTCGTGATGAAAAGCGCGCCATGGTGACCTTGGTCGAAGGTGACAGCATCGACATCTTCTCAGGAGGCCTGTAAGCCATGGGTATCCGTCGTTTAAAGCCGACCACACCCGGTCAGCGTGGAATGAGTGTCTCTGACTTTGACACAATCACCACTGACCGTCCACTGAAGAGCCTGACAACCAGCCAGAAAGAACGTGCTGGTCGTAACCATCAGGGCCGTATCACCACCCGTCACCGCGGTGGTGGACACAAAAAGAAGTACCGCATTATCGACTTCCGTCGTACCAAAGACGGTGTACCTGCCAAGGTCGCCCATATTGAATACGACCCCAACCGCAGTGCACGCATTGCACGGTTGCACTATGTCGATGGTGCCAAGGCCTACATTCTGGCCCCACGCGGGTTAAACCAGGGTGACATGGTCGAAAGCGGTGAAACCGCTGACATCAAGCCAGGTAACGCCTTACCGTTGCGTAATATCCCCGTGGGTACTGAAATCCATGCGGTGGAATTGCGGCCCGGTGGTGGCGCCAAGCTTGGTCGTTCCGCTGGCACCGTGATTCAGCTTCTCGCCAAGGAAGGTAAAACCGCCGCGTTGCGTTTACCTTCCGGCGAAATTCGTCTCGTCCTTGCCACCTGCCGCGCCACGGTGGGCAGTGTTGGTAACGCCGAGCATGCATTGATCAGCATTGGTAAGGCTGGCCGTAAGCGCTGGCTCGGGTTCCGCCCCACCGTTCGTGGTGTGGTTATGAACCCGGTTGACCACCCCCACGGTGGTGGTGAAGGCCGTACCTCTGGTGGTCGCCACCCCACAAACCATAAGGGCAAGCCCGAGGGTCGCACCCGCAAGCCTCAGGCATCCGACAAGATGATCATCCGTCGTCGCGGTAAGCGTCGTCGCTAGGGTCGTAAGGAGAACTGAAAGATGCCTCGCAGTCTTCGCAAGGGTCCGTTCGTCGACCACCACCTCGCTAAGAAGGTGGATGAGATGAACGCCAATAATCAAAAGCGCGTGATCAAGACCTGGTCTCGCCGTTCCGAAATCAGCCCCGACATGGTGGGCCATACCTTTGCCGTTCACGACGGACGCCAGCATGTGCCGGTGTTTGTGAATGAATCAATGGTTGGTCACAAGCTGGGTGAATTTGCACCTACTCGCGCGATCAAGTGGCGCGGTGCTGGTGAAAAGCAAGCCACGAAGGGGAAGAAGTAATGCGTCCCGATACCAAACCGCGTAGCGAACGCCAACGTAGTCCCCATGAGGCCTATGCCCACGCCAAGAACATTCGTGTGAGCCCCTTTAAGGCCCGCCAAGTTGCCCGCACCTTGCGTGGCAAGCCGGTTGGTTTGGCTGCACTTGAACTGAGCTTCAGCCCAAAGGGTGCGGCAGAGCCAATCCTGAAGTGCCTGAACTCTGCCGTTGCAAATGCTGAGAACAACCACGATTTGAATCCAGAGGATTTAATCGTCATTTTGGCTGAGGTAGACGAAGGCCCCACTTTGAAGCGCATCCAGCCGCGCGCGATGGGTCGTGCCTATCGCATTCGCAAACGCACGAGCCATATCAAGATCACCGTTGGGCTGCCCGCCGACCTGCGCCCGAAGGAGAAGTAAGTCATGGGACAAAAAATTCACCCGTACGGCTTCCGCCTGGGCGTCATTAAGGACCACAAATCCAAGTGGTTCGCCAAGGGAAGCGATTACGCCAAGTTTGTTGCTGAGGATCATGCCATCCGTGAGTTCATCCGTGAGGATGTTCGTCGCGCAGGTGTGAGCCGTATCGACATCGAACGCACCGGCGACCGGTTATTAGTTCGTGTACATGCGGCGCGCCCTGGCATCGTGATCGGTAGCCGTGGTACCGAAGCAGACCGCATCCGCGGTGAACTGATGAAGCGCACCGGCGATCACGTCAAGCAAGTCAAGCTCGATATTGTCGAAATTAAGAACGCTGATTTAGACGCGCAGGTTGTGGCCCACAGCGTTGCCGAACAGCTGAAGGGCCGCGTGTCCTTCCGCCGCGCTATGAAGCGTGCAACCCAGAACGCCCTTAAAGGTGGCGCCAAGGGTGTCCGTATCCAGTGCGCTGGTCGTCTCGGTGGCGCAGAAATGAGCCGTATCGAGTGGTACCGCGAAGGTCAAGTGCCCTTGCAGACTCTGCGTGCAGATATCGACTATGGCTTTGATGAAGCCCGCACGACCTACGGCCGCATTGGCGTCAAGGTTTGGATTTACCACGGTGAGGTGTTGCCAGAAGGCGAAGACCGCACCGAGCGCTTAGAACGTGCCCGTGCCCGCCGCGAGCGCGAACGTATCGAAGCCGAAGCCGCCGCCGCACAAGCTGCCGCACAGGCTGCTGCTGCCGAATTGGTGAGCCAACAAATCGCCAAGCAAGCCGCGGAAGCCCCTGTCACCGAAGCTGCTCCAACCCCAGAAGCTGCTGCACCTGCGGCTGACGACTGGTCTGCAGCCCTTGAGGAGGAATAAGGATGCTTTCCCCAAAGCGTGTTAAATACCGCAAGCCGCACCGTGGCCATCGCCGCGGTTTGGCCAAGGGTGGCACCGAAATCAACTTCGGTGATTACGCCATCCAGGCCACCAGCGCTGGTTGGGTAACCAACCGTCAGATTGAAGCCGCACGTATCGCAATGACCCGCTATATGAAGCGTGGTGGACGTGTATGGATTCAAATCTTCCCCCACAAGGCATTCACCCGTCACCCCGCAGAAGCCCGCATGGGTAGCGGTAAGGGTAGCCCCGAGGGCTGGGTAGCCGTTGTTAAGCCAGGCCGCATCATGTTTGAAATCAGTGGTGTTGAAGAGGCGGTTGCACGTGAAGCAATTCGCCTCGCCGGTAACAAATTGCCGGTGGCCTGGAAGTTCGTTAAGCGAGATGGGGTGTAAGCCATGAAGGCTGAAGAACTTCGCGAGTTGAGTGATAAGGAACTTGCCGAAAAGCTCAACGAATTCAAAACCGATTTGTTTAACCTGCGCTTTGAGCACGCCACCGGCCAGCTCGCTAACGTGCGTGAGTTAAACGCCACCCGCAAGTCCATTGCTCGGGTGATGACCATTCAGCGCGAGCGCGCCCGTCACCAGGAGAACAGCTAATGGCTGACAAAGCAACTGAAACCACCGAGCGCGCTGCCCGTAAGACCCGCTCCGGCGTGGTCGTGTCCGACAAGATGGACAAGACCGTAGTCGTGCTGGTCGAACGCCGTGTGAAGCACCCGCGCTACTCCAAGACCGTGATCCGCACGAAGAAGTATCACGCCCACAGCGAGAACAACGACGTGCACATTGGCGACCGCGTTCGGATCGTCGAAACCCGCCCGCTCAGTAAGCTGAAGCGCTGGCGTGTATCCGAGATTATCGAGCGCGCTAAGTAATAGGAGACTAAGCCATGATTCAACAGGAGACGCGACTTCGTGTAGCCGACAACTCCGGCGCCCGCGAAGTGCTGTGCATCCGCGTACTTGGCGGGTCCCGGCGTCGCTATGCCGGTGTGGGTGACGTGATCGTCGCCACCGTCAAGCATGCCATCCCCCAAGCTGGCGTGAAAAAGGGCGACGTGGTGAAAGCCGTCGTTGTTCGCACCGCAAAGGAACGCCGCCGCCCCGATGGCAGCTACATCCGCTTTGATGACAACGCTTGCGTGATCATCGATAACAACAACAACCCGCGTGGAACCCGTATCTTCGGGCCGGTGGGCCGCGAACTTCGTGACCACAAATTCATGCGTATCGTTTCCCTAGCTCCGGAGGTGCTGTAGCCATGCAGCGTATTAAGAAGGACGACACCGTCCAGGTCATGGCCGGCAAGGACAAGGGCAAGCGCGGTACCGTGCTGCGGGTCTGGCCGCGTGAAGACAAAGTGTTGGTTGAAGGGGTCAATATTGTCACCCGTCACCAGCGCCCAACGATGCAAAACCCCCAAGGTGGCATCGAAAAGGTCGAACGCCCCTTGCACATGAGCAAGGTTATGCCGGTTGATCCCAAGAGTGACGAACCAACCCGCGTTGGGTTTGAAATCCGTGATGGGAAAAAGGTTCGTATTGCTAAAAAGAGCGGGGAGGCGTTCTAATGAGCGAAGCGAAGAGCTACAGCCCCCGTTTGAAGGGTCTGTACAACGACACGATTCGCAAGGAATTGGCTGAACAGTTAGGGATTAAAAACCCGATGCTGTTGCCAAAACTTGAAAAGATTGTGGTGAACGTTGGTGTTGGTGAAAGTGTTGGCGACTCAAAGGTCATCGAAAAGGTCTTAAACGATCTTCGTTTGATCACCGGTCAGCAGCCACAGATTCGTCGTGCCCGTAAGTCCATTGCGACATTCAAGTTGCGTGAAGGCATGGCCGTCGGTGCACGAGTCACCTTACGTGGTGACCGTATGTGGGACTTCTTGGACCGGTTATTGACCCTCGCCTTGCCTCGTATCCGTGACTTCCGTGGGTTGCCCACGAAGTTTGACGGTAAAGGCAACTACACGATGGGTATCAGCGACCAAACGATTTTCCCAGAAATCGATTTTGACAAGATTGACGCCGTACGTGGCATGGACATTTCCTTTGTCACCAGTGCAACGAACGATGAAGAAGGCCGTGCGTTATTGGACGCCTTCGGCTTCCCCTTCAAGCGTCCCGAGGGCACCTCAGCCCCCGCACCTATGCAGCGCCTGAAGGAACTCAGCGACGCATAGTAGACTTGCGCAGCCAGCCTGAGCATCTCATGCAACAGGCTGGCTACTCATCTCAGTACGGGCAGCAGGCTCGCGCTGAAACGGAAGTACCGGGCAGGTCCCGGAAACCCTACTAAGGAGCATCATTACATGAGCATGACCGATCCGGTCGCGGACATGTTGACGCGTATTCGTAACGCGAACATGAACCACACCGAAATCATCGAAATGCCCTCTTCGAAATTGAAGGTGGCTATCGCAGAGGTCCTCAAAGCAGAGGGCTATATCCGCGATTTCCTGGTCGAACCCACTGAACCCCAACCCACGTTGAAGATCGCCTTGAAGTTCACGGCTGATCGCAAGCGCGTCCTGACGGGTATCCGCCGCATCTCCAAGCCTGGGTTGCGCGTGTACTCCTCAGCGTCTGACTTGCCCCGCGTGTTGGGTGGTTTGGGTATCGCCATCGTCTCGACCTCCCAGGGTCTTCTCACCGACCGCGACGCGCGTCGCAACAACGTTGGTGGCGAAATCCTGGCCTACGTCTGGTAGGAGGCCTTATGAGTCGTATTGGTAAGAACCCAGTCACTATCCCTTCAGGGGTAGAACTTAAATTCCAGGGCACCACCTTGGTTGTTAAAGGTCCAAAGGGTGAGCTGACCCAAGAGATTAACCCGGTCATCAATGTGGCCATTGGTGACAGCGAAGTTGTGGTCACACGTCCGAATGATCAGCGCCAAAGCCGCGAGCTGCATGGTCTGTATCGCTCCTTAATCGCAAACATGATTATTGGGGTTACCGAAGGCTTCACACGTGAACTGGACATCGTTGGTGTCGGTTACCGTTGCCAAGCCGCGGGTAAAGGCCTGAAACTCCAGCTTGGTTTCAGCCACGATGTAGACGTCCCCGCCATTGATGGCATTGAGTTTGAGGTGCCAAGCGCCACAAAGATCATCATCAAGGGCATCAACAAGCAAAAGGTTGGGCAGGTTGCCGCGAATATCCGCGCCATCCGTCCGCCCGAACCGTATAAGGGTAAGGGCGTCAAGTACGCCGATGAAACCATCAGCCGTAAGGCCGGGAAGGCAGCAGGGTAATCCATGGCAAAGACTGATCCACGCCGTGCTGGCCGCGATCGCCGGCACGCTCGTATCCGCAAGCACCTTCGGGGCACCGCTGAACGTCCACGTTTGGCTGTATTCCGCTCCAATGTGCATATTTACGCTCAGATCATCGACGACCGTAAGGGCGTCACCTTGGCAAGTGCGTCCAGCATTGAAGCTGGCTTCAAGCCTGCTGGGGAAGGCAAGAAAGGCGCTGCAACGGCAGTTGGTACCTTGATTGCTACCCGTGCCAAGGACGCTGGGGTCGAACAGGTCGTGTTTGACCGCGGTGGTAACCGTTACGCCGGGCGTGTTGCTGCCCTGGCCGATGCCGCTCGCGAAGCTGGCCTGGACTTTTAGGAGATATCAATGGCATACGCTCCCCCAAATGATCCCAACCGCCGCGGTGGTCGAGGGAACAACAATGAAGGCGGCCGTGGTCGCGGTCGCGGAGAACGCCGCGAACAGCGTGGCGGTCGTGAAGAGAATCCGTACAACGAAAAGGTTGTAGCTATCAACCGTGTTGCCAAGGTCGTCAAGGGTGGTCGTCGCTTTAGCTTCACCGCACTGGTCGTTATTGGTGACGGCGAAGGCCAGGTTGGTGTTGGCTACGGCAAGGCCAAAGAAGTGCCTCAGGCAATTCAAAAGGGCATTGACGAAGCCAAGAAGAACATGTTTGAGGTGCCCCGCATCCAAAACACGATTACCCACCCGGTGATTGGTAAGGATGGCGCTGGTCAGGTTGTGTTAAAGCCTGCTGCACCCGGTACCGGTGTGATTGCTGGTGGTGCGGTTCGTGCTGTACTTGAATGTGCTGGCATCAGTGACGTGTTGGCCAAGAGCCTTGGTACGGCGAATCACATCAATGTGGTGCACGCCACCGTTGATGGCTTGAAGCAACTGAAGCGGCCTGAAGATGTTGCCGAGGCCCGTGGTCTGGCAATGAACGAGTTCATGCCTAAGAAGATGCTTGCTAACTATGGCGTGAAGGAGGCCTAATCATGGCGTTACAAATCACGCAAGTTAAGTCCAAGAACGGGGCGAAGAAGAACCAAATCGCGTGCCTTCGCTCCCTCGGGCTTCGTCGCATCCGCCACACGGTTGTCATGCCTGATCGTCCAGAGTTTCGTGGGATGATCTTTCATGTCCGCCACTTGGTGGAATGGGAAGAAGTTTCCGACGATCTATTGCCGGAACGCTTTAAGGCCTAGGAGGATCCATGAAGCTTCATGATTTAAAACCCGCCGAGGGCTCAAAGCACCGCAAGATCCGTAAGGGTCGTGGTGAAGCTGCCGGTAAGGGTAAGACTGCTGGTCGTGGTACCAAGGGCACGGGTGCACGTAAGAATGTGCCAATCGGATTCGAGGGTGGCCAGATGCCCTTGCAGCGTCGCCTGCCCAAGTTGCCTGGCTTTACCCCACTCAACCGGGTTGAATATCAGCCCGTGAATCTGTCCCAGCTTGAACAGCACTTTGCTGCTGGCGACAAGGTTGACGGTGCCGCCTTAGCAAGCGTTGGTGTCCTGCGGGACGCCGACGAACCGTACAAGGTGCTCGCCCGTGGCGAACTCACCAAGAAGTTAACCGTGGTGGCCGACAAGTTCAGCGCCAGTGCCAAGGAAGCCATCGAGGCTGCCGGTGGCACCATCGAAGCCGCATAAGGTTTCCAGGTTCATAATTGACCCCGGCATCGCCGGGGTCAATCTTATATATTCTACTAGCTATATAACTTATTATAGAATTATGGTTTTATAAGTGAAATCCAGAAGTTAGTTTATTGCATGTTCTTCGGCTCACTAGGCTGCACGGTGTTACGGTGAGTTCATAGCCTACTGTATAAATACCCATTTAAAAGTGGATTAGCCATGGTTTCACTCAAACTGACAAGAACTCATATGTATTGTATTCCACTGGTACCTGTTGGATTGGCGCTAGCTGCGGCTGGTTTAGCTCAAGCCAACGAGCAAGACAATGTCGTTGATCAAATTGGTAACCAATTTCGTAGTGAATTGAATCATATCGAATCAATTGCATACGGCTTACCCTCAGGTGATACCAGTCATGTACCTGCATTAAAGTTAACGACTGATGCTCAAAACAATATCAAAGCATTGACAGATGAGCGTGTGTCAGCCGAAGCGGTTCCTGGAGATCATCTGAAGATTCTATCTTCAGATGTGCAGTATGTTGGTCACCATATCCTCAAAAAGGATAGCAATTCAACTATTGTCAAGTATCAATATATTATTACCCGAGAAACTGAAGATTTAAAGGGTGAGGATGCTTGGCAAGAAGCTCCTGAGTTTGTAATGGTAATAGACACAGATCATCAAGTCGTAAAAGAGATTGATTGGATATCAGAGGATGAAGCGCACGCTATTCGTGATGATGCTCAATCTGATATAGAGGATGGTGGCGTCACTTCTGGTACGTCTGATTCAACCATCGCAGATTAGCTCATCGTTGTGAGTAATTGGCATAGTAATGCCAATTTGATTTTAATTCGATATTTGTAAGTAGCTTTGTGGTTCATGGCAGTTTGCTACTAATAAACAATACGATTCATAGGTACTATGGATATAATTATCTATTGTAACTATAATCATTATTTCAATGAACTGATAGCTTATTTAGCTGTGATATAGCGTGGAACTTATATGCGATACGCTATATGGGGGTTCTCTAATAAGCGTTGACCCCTTTTTCTCAAAGTAGGGTATCTGTAATACCCGTATATTCTTACCCTTACCCTGTTATCTCGTCATATGTTGCATGAGTGCATCAGGTTACCGATGGTCCAGCGTGCTGGGGTACAGGACAAGTTCACACACGTCCTTGCATGGCAGGTAGAGTGGGCCGCCGTCCGTTCATCAAGGAAAGAGCCCGTACATGTTCAGATCGTTCTTTCAGGCATTCCAAGTGCCTGAGCTTCGGAACAAGATTCTTTTTACCCTGTTCATTTTGGCCATCTACCGTTTTGGCTCAGTCATCCCCATCCCAGGGGTGGACTACCAGGTATTGAACCAGATTTTGACGACTGGTCAAGAGCAGGGATTGGCTACCCTCATCGGGGTGTTCTCCGGTGGAGCGCTCAGCCGCTTGGCGTTGTTCGCCTTGGGTATCATGCCCTACATCACCGCAAGTATTGTCTTGCAGCTTCTTGTGGCGGTGATCCCCAAACTTGAGGAATGGCAAAAGGAAGGGCCTACCGGCAACGCCAAAATCACGCAGATCACGCGCTATGTCACCATTGCCTTGGCGCTATTACAGTCCGCCGGAACTTTGGTCCTGATTGAAACCGGTCAGCTCTTTGGGACGGGGCTAGATACATCGGCGTTATTGCCTGATAAGAGCCTCCCCATGCGGTTGCTTATGATGCTCACCTTGACCGCGGGAACGGCAATCATCATGTGGCTAGGCGAACTTATTACCGATCACGGCATTGGGAACGGGATGTCGATCTTGATTTTCGCCGCAATTATCGCTGCCCTTCCCGCTCAGTACGTATCCCTATATGAATCGAACCAGCCGGTCTTTTGGGGGTTCATGGCCATCAGTGTCGTGCTCATTGTTGGGGTTGTGTACGTTGAACAAGGACAGCGGCGTATCCCCGTGCAATACGCAAAACGCCAAGTAGGCCGTCGTACCTACGGTGGGGGAACGACCTATCTTCCGTTGAAGGTCAACCAGTCCGGTGTTATCCCGTTGATTTTCGCCTCCTCCTTGTTGTACCTACCGGTGTTGGCTGCCTCGATTGTGCCCAACCCAGAGTTCCAACGTTTTGTCGCCCAGTACTTCACTGGCGGCACCCATCCGGTGTACATCGTGGTCTACGCCATTCTCACCGTTTTCTTCTGTTTCTTTTATGCTGCGATCACCTTTAACCCCGAAGATGTGGCAGACAATATGAAAAAGAGTGGCGGGTACATCCCCGGTATCCGTCCAGGGCGCCCGACGGCTGAATACCTCGACTACGTGTTGACCCGTATCACGACTGCAGGGGCTGGGTACTTGACGATTCTTGCCGTCATGCCACTGATCGTGTTGGCAACTCGAAATGTGTACTTCCCGATGGGTGGGTCCACATTGCTCATTGTGGTTGGTGTGGCACTACAAACACTGAAAGAATTGGAAGCTCAACTGATGGAACGCCACTACGAGGGTTTCATCCGCACGAATTTAAGGAACTAGCATGCGCATCGTACTGTTAGGCCCACCTGGGGCGGGCAAGGGTACACAAGCCAAAGCATTAGCCACCGAGTTGAATATCCCCCATATCGCTACGGGTGATTTATTTCGGTATAACGTGGGTGAACAAACTCCGCTCGGGCAAGAAGCTCAGCACTTTATGGATCAGGGGCTGCTTGTTCCCGACTCGGTTACCAACCGTATGGTTGCCCAACGGCTACATGAACCCGATACCCAACATGGGTTCTTGCTTGATGGCTACCCGCGCAATGTCGGACAGGCGCATACCTTGAATGGCATGTTGGCCATATTGGGCGTAGAACTGAATGTCGTGTTGAATTTCAACATCGACGAAGAGTTATTACTGACTCGGATTGCCAAGCGTGCCAAAGAAGAGGGCCGCACGGACGATACCACCGAGATCTTCCGAGTCCGTATGGGTGAGTACCAAGCTCAGACTGCGCCGCTTATTCCCTTCTACACCGATGCGGGTCTAATCCGAGACATTGATGCTGATGGCACCGTCGAGGTTGTGCATGCACGACTGATGGACGCCGTGAACGCAGCCCGTTAATCACCCAACGAGGAGGGCATCGTGATTGAACGTAAGAACGCAGACCAACTTGCTGCGATGTCGGCAAGTGGCAAATTAACTGCCGCAATGCATGAACATGTGCGCGAGGCTATCAAGCCAGGCGTGAGTACGAAGCACATTGATACGTTGGCTGAAACGTTCTACGTCAAGCACGGAGCTGTTCCTATTTTTAAGGGTTATGGGGGTTCGCTGGGTGGCCAGCCAGGGTTCCCTGGCACGTTGTGCACATCTATTAATAACGAAATTGTGCATGGGATTCCCAGCGACCACCGCATTCTCGAAGAGGGCGATCTGATCAAAATTGATGCTGGATGCGCATTAAACGGGTGGGTATCTGATTCAGCCGCCACCTGGATTGTTGGTCGTGACGGAGTGGTGGCGCCGGATCGGTCTACAGATGCTGGTCGGCTTGTCGCTATTTGTCGCCAGTCCTTGTGGGCAGGCATTGCCCAAGCCCGTGAAGGTAACCGGTTGGGTGATATCGGCCACGCTATCGATTCCATTGCTCAGGCCGAACAGATGGGGAATGTGCGCGACTATGTGGGGCACGGGGTTGGTCGGGCCCTCCATGAGGACCCCCAAGTTCCCCACTATGGGCGTCCGGGACGAGGGATCAAATTGATGGCTGGCTTGGTCATAGCGATTGAACCCATGTTTAACCTCGGTACCCACGATACGGAAACCCTTGATGATGATTGGACTGTGGTGACCGCAGATGGCAAGTGGTCTGCGCACTGGGAGCACACGGTTGCGATTACGCCCGATGGGCCGTGGGTCTTAACCGCGCGTTCCGATGAGCCTGAGCATCCTGAACCAGATTTTGTTTGGCAATACTGAATACTGGTAGCGGTCATCCATAATTAGGCACCTGGACCCGGCCATGGACGGGTGTTGTTGTATGCTCATGAAGGCATTTTCGCTAGGTGCCGAGCATAGGTATCCAAGGCGGTGTACATCGCGGTTTCGTGTACGCGCCCTTCGCGTTGTGCAATTGCCTTTGCGAGAGCTTGGGGATCACCACCTTTGCTGAGGTAGGTTTTGGTAACGGCAATAGCTTGATCGTCAGAGTGGGCAAAGGTCACCATATCCGCGGTCACATCTATGAGTGAAACAAGCTGCCCTGATACTCGTGCGCGTCGATGGAGCCGATCATGGCGGACTTGAATGCTTGGGTGAACCGAAAGGGGAATGGCTCGGTTGGGATCTTGGAAGATGACGAGTGACCCAGGAACCGGTAATAACCCGTGAATCCATGCACCGTAGTGCCCGCCGATGATGGGGTGATCTCCACACCGTGCCATCAAGGATTGGATTTCTTCGTTGAGACGTAGTGGTGATGAAAGTTGAGTTACTGCAAGTGCAAATGAACGGTTAGATAATGCTTGGTGATTGTTTTCATGTGTTTGCATGGTCTTATCATGCACAAACTAATCTCACTATGTCAAGTAAAACTGTGAAATCATTTGCCAACCTATTTGTTTGGCCTTGAACAGGCAGGTTGCTTGTGTTGCAAAGGACAGTACTGTGGTGCGTCCGCATCAATTGCGGCGTCTGTCATGCCTCGGCATCACAGATGACCCGAGGTTCGCTCAGTGCGAACCAAGCCCGAACCAAGGAAAGTGCTGTATGGCTCGTATTGCTGGTGTCGACCTGCCACGCGACAAGCGTGTGGTCATCGGTCTGACCTACATCTACGGCGTCGGCCCCCACCGCGCCACCCTCGCCCTTGAGGCCACGGGTATTGATCCCAATACCCGTGTTCATGCCTTAACGGAAGAACAAGAAATTGCCCTTCGTGGTTTCATTGAGAATGAATGGAAAATCGAAGGTGACTTGCGTCGTGAAGTTGCGACCAACATCAAGCGCAAAGTCGAGATCGGGAGCTATCAAGGCATCCGCCATCGTCGCGGTCTGCCAGTTCGCGGTCAGCGCACCCACACCAACGCGCGTACCCGTAAGGGTCCAAAGAAGACCGTTGGTGGGTTGAACAAGAAGTAAGTCGTTCCCCCTAGGGAACAAGGCAGAATCAGTCGGTCGGGTTATGCCTTTAGAGACCCAAACCTTGCCATCAAGGTTTGCGAGACCGAGTTGGAATCGCACGCATTCGTGCGCCCTTCGATTGGAGATATTTTGGCACAAAATAAGCGTCAAAGTCGCGGCCCCAAAAAGGAGCGCCGCACTGTACTGCACGGTGTTGCCCACATCGTCAGCTCATTCAATAACACCATCGTCTCAATTGCCGACCAGGAAGGTAACGTCCTGAGCTGGGCAAGTGCTGGCAACGTGGGGTTCAAAGGCTCTCGTAAGTCCACCCCATTCGCGGCACAGCAGGCTGCTGAGAAGGTTGCGCGTACCGCCACCGATCAATTCGGTATGCGTAAGGTAGATGTTCGCGTTAAGGGTCCTGGTTCGGGCCGCGAAACTGCCATCCGTTCCCTTCAGTCCAACGGTCTTGAGGTTGTCGCCATCAAAGACGTCACCCCTGTACCGCACAACGGCTGCCGCCCGCCCAAGAAGCGTCGCGGCTAATCGCCCGGATTTCGTTTAAGGAGACGATGAATTATGGCTCGTTATACCGGTCCAATTGCTAAGCAGAGCCGTCGTGAACGCACGGTATTGCACGCGAACCTCAAGAGTGCGCGTGCGATGGAAAAGCGTCCTTACCCTCCAGGTGAACATGGCCGTGGGCGGATGAAGGAAAGCGAATACCTGCTTCAGCTTCGTGAAAAGCAAAAGGCACGCCGTATCTATGGTGTGTTGGAACGCCAGTTCCGTAACTACTACAAAGACGCCGTGCGTCGTGAAGGTCAGACCGGTGAAAACCTGATGATCTCCCTCGAACGCCGTCTGGACAACGTGGTCTTCCGTGGTGGCTTAGCCCGCACCCGTCGTGAAGCCCGCCAGTTGGTCAACCACAAGCACTTCCGTGTGAATGGCAAGACCGTCAATATTCCTTCCTACCAGGTTCGTGCCGGCGATGTGATCACCCTTCGTGACCGCAGCCGCAATATCGTTCCCGTCATTGGTGCCTTGGAACTTAAGGGCAGCCGTGAAATGCCGGGGTGGGTCACCCTTGATGACGCAAAGCGCGAAATCACTGTCGTGAGCCTGCCTGAGCGCAGCCAGATCGACGTACCGGTCACTGAACAACTGATCGTCGAACTTTACTCCAAGTAATCGTTGAAGAAAGGCGAGCCATGCTGACCGTTGAACGTCCAACTATTACTGAGGAAGTTGTCGACGAGGGCACTCGCTCCTTGTTTACCATCGAACCGTTAGAACCCGGCTTTGGGTACACATTAGGCAACAGCCTTCGTCGTACCTTGCTGAGCTCTATCCCCGGCGCGGCGGTAACCAGTGTGCGCATTGATGGGGTTTTACATGAATTCAGCACCATTGAAGGTGTGAAAGAAGATGTCACCGACATCATCTTGAATGTAAAGCAACTTGTGTTGACCTCGACGAGTGATGAACCTGTTGAGATTTTCTTAGGTGGTGAAGGCCCCGGTGAAATTACCGCTGACTTCATTACTGCACCCAGTGATGTAGACATCTTGAACCGCGACTTACATATCGCCACGCTGAACCGCAATGGTCGTGTGGAAATGTATCTCACTGTGCAACGCGGCCGTGGGTATGTACCTGCTGAACGAAATAAGACCAGTGAACGAGTTGTTGGGGAGATCCCTGTCGACAGCATCTATAGCCCGGTCACGCGTGTGACCTACCGTGTGGAAGATACCCGTGTAGGTCAGATGACGAACTATGACCGGCTGATCTTGGATGTGGAAACGAACTCTGCGGTTACCCCTGCGGGTGCCTTGAGCAGTGCCGGTGCCACCCTTGCTGACTTGCTTGGCTTATTCCGTGACTTTGAAGATGATGGCCCTGGCGGGTTGACCATCGGTGAGAGTGCAGAAGAACCGAGTGGATTGGTGAGCCCGAACCTATCCTTACCGATCGAAGATATGGACTTGAGTGTCCGGTCCTACAACTGCTTGAAGCGTGAAGGTGTGAGCACCGTTGGTGAACTGGTCACCCGCACTGAGCAGGACCTGTTGGATATTCGTAACTTCGGGCAGAAGTCCATTGAAGAAGTCAAGGTGAAGTTAGCCGATATGGGTCTGGCCCTCGCTGACTACGGCTACGCCGGCAATTAAAGAGAATTGAGGAAGAACTACTATGCCTAAGCCTGTGCGTGGGCCCCGCCTTGGCGGTTCTGCAGCCCACCAGAAGCATATTATTCGTAACCTGGCCAAGGAATTGATCCGTCATGGCCGGATTCAGACCACCTTGAAGAAGGCCAAGACCTTGCAACCTGAGGTAGAACGCATGGTTACCTGGGCCAAGGATGGCAGTCTGCCCGCGCGTCGCCGTGCTATTTCTGCTTTGAATGACGTGGCCTTGGTTGGTCATCTGTTTAGCGAGATTGGTCCCAAACATGCTGATCGCAAGGGTGGATACACCCGTGTAGTCAAGGTTGGTCCCCGTAAGGGTGACAACGCCATGATGGCGCTGATCGAGTTCACTGATGCGGTTGAACCATTCCAACGCGAAGACGAAGCCACAGCCGCTGCTGAAACGGCTACCAGCTCAAGTGGTCGCGTGTGGGGTCGTCGCAAGAAAGCCGATGGTGCAGCAGAACCTGAAGCCGCTGAGGTGAAGGATGATGCGAGCGATGCCGCCGCAGAAGCGGAATCAACTGAAGAAGCATAAATGATGGATGGGGCCCCGCCGGATCAATTGAAACGGCAAGGCCAGACGATACGACTACGTATCGATTTGGCCTATGACGGGGCCCCTTTCCATGGGTTTGCACGCCAACGCGATGCAACTACTGTGCAGGGCACCCTTGAGGGTGCCTTGTTCACGTTATTGCGCCGTCACCTCAATCAGATCGACTGGTTTGTCTGCGACGAGCCGAGCGACTTGGCCACTGTTGGGGCGGGGCGTACTGATGCGGGGGTCCATGCTCTCGCCCAAACCCTTCACGTGGATGTACCTGCGTCCTGGCCAATGGTGGAGGAGCTTGACCGCCTGACCCTGGCGTTGCGCAAGATGGTTGGCCCCGCGATCACCATTTGGCGTGTGCAGGTAGTGCCCGACCGGTTTGATGCGCGCTTTTCCGCGACAGCCCGCTACTACCGCTATCGCTTGTGTGATGCCCAGGCGGCTGATCCGTTGTGGCGGTTTACTACGTGGTTGGTTGGTCAGCCCTTAGACGTGGGTGCGATGCAAGCTGGGGCGACCTATCTGGTTGGTGAACATGATTGGACGAGTTTTTGTCGCAAGCGGATGGTTACGTTAGCCAGTGGTGAAGCGGTGGTCGCACCTATGACCCGGCACCTGTCACGTGTTGAGGTTCAACGGGTAGGAGATGCGGGGTTGGTCACTATTGAGGTAGACGGTAATGCGTTTTGTCATCAACAGGTTCGTGCTATCGCTGGCTGTTTGGTCTTTGTGGGTAAAGGTAAACGACCACCTGAATGGGTGAGGGAGGTGCTTGCTGCTCAGGATCGGGCAGTAAATGCATCCATTGCACCACCCCATGGCTTAACCCTCATTGGGGTTCAGTACTAGAACACATCAGCGCATCGAGGTGGCACATGTTGCTCACGCGGATCGGACTAACGATTGCAAAGAATGCTCATTCTGAACTTGTTCCGGAGGTAATGATCTCCTAACCTAACGGCAACCAAATTCAGATGAAAGTAGGTGTGTTATGTCAAGCACTCCAGATGGATCACTATTCCTCGCACAGCTTATTCCAGTAGTCGTTCTGCTTTTCCAGTTTTCTCTCGGGGCTCTACTCGTTGTCGTGCTGTATCGATTGAATCGGCTATTGGGTTTAGCTAATGCGTTTCTGAGTGCGAAAATGAGTAGTGAAGATGTAAACTTAGTTAAGATAGAGAAAGAGAAGGCTAAGCTAGTCAACTAGCCACTTATATATAAGAACACAATAACCCCGCTTCGGCAAACCTACTGCTATACGTAAATACGCTGACAGCTTGAAGACTGGCTGTTATTGTACAAAATACAAACCAGTAACATAGTGTAAAAAGGTGAAAGCTTTAAAGCTATACGTACTGGTTTGTTTTGATTATACGAATTTGAGTTCGCTAAACGTGTATGCATTCTTGGGGGAATGTGCTCCACTCTGATTTGTTGATGCGTGCTTGTAGGCATCAAGAATGGCTTTGCTTGGGTGTATGTGGTTGCGGGCATTAAGTCTTTGTGGGCAAAGGTTAGTGAGTACCTGAATAGGCGAGGAAGGTGCTGGCCGCCCAAGACCGTGCCACGAATGCTGCGATTGCACCCCCCAGGGACTTACCCTCATTAGGGTTGATTATCCGCAGTTCTAACCGCCGTAAGGTTATATCAGCTCATTCATTTCCCTTTACCCTGAATGATAAGAGGACACACGTATGTTGCTGACCACACTTGCGGCCATCGGCTCTCCTGCTGACTATATCTCACCTTATATTGTCTTTCTCTACATCTTGTTCTTACTTGCGCTCGCTTCCTTTGGGTTACTCATCCTTGTTCGGATTTTTCAACTCTTGGGGGTGCACATCAAAATCGCCAATAAACGCTTGGCTCTTAGCCGCATGGAGGTAGCCGCATGAACGCGCTCATTGCTCAAGTACCAAACGCGCTCATTGCTCAAGCACCAATCGAATTGCCCAGAACATCCGGCGTGGTCTTCATCCATACGGTTGGGCTCGTGATCATCATTCTTGGTTCACTCCTTGCCGTGGGCTTATGCTGGCGAGCCTGGGTGCTCCTTGGTCGCTACATCGCCCTAGGCAAGGAACAACTCCGGCAACTTGAATCGGCACCGTCGCCGACAACGTAACACCGTATGGCCTCGTGCCCTTGTTAAGCTCTTGACATGCATGGAACCCGCTATCAAGTACGAGGCACAATCGGGAATCGAGTTATCGCCCCGAAGGCCGTGCTGTTTGCCCTGGTCACGTTCACACTCTTTGCAGTTTCGGACCTACTAGCCAGCATGGCCTATCCGGGTGATATCGTCCAGCAGCCATTCAGCGTCTTGCGCACAAGCGGTACACCAGAACTGTTCTACGCCGCAGTGTGCTATGGCTTTTCAGCTATGTTTACCTACGCCACCTGGGGTATGGCCAACACATTGTTGTATCGCGTCCAAAACACTGCAATGCGCTACGGGTTGAAACTGATCGGTCTAGGCACCGTCGCCCATATCCCGTACGCTTTGTTGCTTCAACATACGGCCGGTTGGCTTACCGATCCAATAAATGCTGACCAGTTTGCGGCATTGAGTTTCTTCTTGTTCTATGGGCTGTCGTGCGCCGGATATGTCCTCTTTGGCGTTGGCATGATGCTCTTTCGGAAGCCTTTAGTTGGTATCGGTTTTCTGTGTGTGAGTGGGTGCGTGGCGGTCGGTCTTCTTGCTGAACTCCAGCACTGGGAACCATTCTTGGGGTTGTGGACCCGACTGGGGGCCTATCCGGTGATCATCGCCCTGGCTTTCCTTGCGATACTAGGACACCACATCGTCATGACTGACCCCAATCCCCGTCCGGGCGATGACGAAGTGCGGTTTGAAGGGCGTAAACAAACGTTCTAATCGGCCGGTTAACCTGGGCGTTTCTCGCCTGGTCGTGTTTGGGAACATACACCCACAGGTTCCCACTCAAGTTGTCTGATGTCTTGCCGTTCATGTAGCCAAGGGAGTCCGAGGAGCTGGTAACAGGAGGGGAACGTATGGCAGGCCAACCACGAGCTGCGAATGCGTATTCCTTCATTGCATCAGTGGCAATAGATACGTTGAAAATGCTTCTGAAAATCGTTATTCCGGTGATGATTATCTGGCTGATACCTAAAGCATTGCCCTATGTAGGTACTGCGATAGAACTGGTGCAAAAAGGATTCTGAGCTACGCATTGTCGTCAACATTCAGGCAGTCGTAGACTTTTTGCCTCATGGTCGACAACAGAAGGAATGCCTTGGTATGAGCGAGCTCATCATTCGTCATGCGGAACCCGCTGAGTACGATCATATTGCCCAGTTGCTGCTATTGGCCTATGCCCCCGGTCGAGAAGGCGGCAACTCGATGTATTACGAGTGGATACAAGATGTACAAGGGCGTGCCAAGGATGGTGAACTGCTTGTTGCCAGTATTGATGACCAAGTAGTCGGTACGGTCACGTGGTGTCCACCGGCCTCACCGCTCCAAGACATCGCCCACGAACACGAGGGAGAAATCCGCCTCTTGGGTGTACACCCTGATGCCGCAGGCCATGGTGTTGGGCGAGCACTGGTACAGGCGTGTATTGCGTGTGGCCGCCAGGCCAAGCTTCGCGCGATCGTATTGCTCACGCGTGAATGGATGGTGCGCGCGCACCACATCTATGAATCGGAGGGGTTCGTGCGAATCCCTGACCGCGATATGGTTCCTCATCCAGGTATCGTGTTATGGGCCTACCGGTTGGTGTTGTGAATAATGGGCCTCGCAACCACGGTTTGGTGCGCTCCAGCCGTGCGTGCACGTCTGTTATTTTTTGTGCGCGGGTAGATAATTCAAGGTTGCATCGGTCTATTGTCGGGCTACCCTTGTCGTTCGCTCTAGAACCGGGGGCGGCCTTGTTGGCTGCACACACCCGGTGCCAGCGTGCGCCGAGGACGTCGGCGCCACGGCGCGAGCCTAACGGCTTGGAGCCGTAACCCTTCTACGGTGCGGACGCCGTGACCATACGCAAGCTAAATCCCGCGACGAATACGTCGCTCAACCCCAAGGCATGAAACATGCGCACGTTTAGCCCAACTCCTAAAGACATCGACCGCCAGTGGGTCCTTATCGACGCCAAGGACCAGGTACTTGGCCGCGTCGCTACTCAGGTTGCTCAGGTGCTTCGTGGAAAGCACAAGCCGACCTTCGCCCCGCACATGGACATGGGCGATTATGTCGTTGTCATCAACGCTAGTGAAATCCGTTTAACGGGTAACAAAGCTGTAGATCGTTGGAAGTGGACCCACACCGGCTTCCCTGGCGGGATTAAAGGTCGCCCATTGGGTGAGACCTTGGCCAGTGATCCACGTAAGACTGTCACTGACGCCGTCAAGGGCATGTTGCCACACAACAAGCTCGGCCGCGCCCAGCTCAAGAAGCTGCGCGTATACGCTGGGGCTGAACATCCCCACGAAGAGAACAACCCGCAGCCGCTTACTCTCGGCTAGGAGCACACATGACCACTGAATCCATGGCTGCCCTTGAGCAGCTGAGCGCGCAACTTGGCGACAGCGAAGAAACGACCCTTGCCCCAGCCGCTCGCCCACAGACCAACCGCACGATCTTCACCGGTCGTCGTAAGCGTTCAATCGCTCGTGTTCGTCTTGTCCCGGGAACGGGCAAGTTCAACATCAACGGGCGTGAGCTTGAAGATTATTTCCCCACCGAGATTCTTCAGATGACGGTTAACGAGCCGTTCGCAGCCCTTGACCAGATAGGTGTCTGGGATGTTGTTGCACGAATCCATGGTGGCGGTATCAGCGGCCAGGCCGGTGCTATCCGGTTGGGTATTGCTCGTGCCCTGGAAGCTCAGGACGAAGAATGGCGGCCACCGCTGAAAAAGGCCGGGTTGTTGACCCGTGACGATCGTAAGGTTGAGCGCAAGAAGTACGGCCTCAAGAAAGCTCGTAAGGCTCCTCAATACTCTAAGCGCTAAATTGCGTTACTATTCTTTTACGGCACCGCCTTGGCGGTGTCGTTTTTTATTTCTTTATCGTTATTGTTTGACTATGAGCGAGTGCCGCCGATAGCTATAGGTGGGCCAACAGCGATATGCGGTTGGTGTCTTTGGGTAGTAGTGCGATTAGCTACCAACAGCCACCATGGTGTCCCATTTGTACGTTTATTCTTCTGCCTGAGGAGGCCTGCTTCTATGTCATCAAAACGAATGCTTGCGTTACTTGGTGCAAGCTCAATGTTGTTGAGTCTTGTCCCTGGTTTTGCGTTTGCTCAAGCACCAGCAGAGAAAACACTTCAAAAGTTGGATCTATCTGCTGAACAGGTAAAGGATCCTGTTGAGATTAGTGCACTTTGGGCTCAGAACGTTGGCAAGGCAGATCACGTTCTTGTGACAACGGATGCTGTATTTGCAGACAGTTTGGCCTCGGGTGCTTTACAAGGTGTGCTCAAAGCACCGCTCCTGTTTGTGGATGCGAAGGCTGGCCTGGATAATCAGACAATGAAAACGATTACCGCGCTGGGGGCATCCAAGGTCACGGTGCTCGGTGGTGATCAGGCAATTAGCGCTGGTCTTGTCCAGGCGTTGCAGAAGATTCCTGGGGTCAAGACCGTTGACCGGGTAAGTGGTGAAAGCCGGGTTGAAACATCGGTAGCAATCGCAGAGAAAATTGGGGCCAAAGATGGCACCGTCATTGTGGCTCGTGCTGATGATTATGCGGATTCCCTAGCCGCTGGTGCCTTGGCAGCACGCACCAACTATCCGGTGCTGCTGAGCGTCAATCCGTATAAGGGTGCTAACGGTGACATGGTGAACTTGCATCCGGCGCTCGAAGCCTATTTAAAGAACGCAAAGATCAAGAAGGTTATCGTGGCCGGTGGCCCCAGCGTTGTGGCTGAGGACACAGTTAAAGCAATTTCCACGATTGTGAGTGACACAACCCGTGTAGCCGGTGAAACTCGCCGCGAGACGGCAGTTGCACTTGCAAAGTTGTGGAATAGCACTGGCAAGGTGACTGTGGTTGACGGGTTTGCGACCACGAATGGATTCCATAATGGCTTTGCCGCAGCCTTGAGTGCAGCCAACCTTGGTGCCCCAATCGTACTTGCCAACAAGGAACAGCAACTGAGCGAAGGTGAGCAAGCGCTGATCGGTCCGGCTGCAACTGGTGTGACGGGCTACTGCGGCACCTATGTGAATGCCAGTATTTGCAATGCTGTTGCTGAAAAGCAGGGGGCGAAGGTAACGCAGTCGGTATTGAATAACGCTGAAGCCTCTAAGCGTATTCAAGTCTCACCGGAAAACGTGGCGAATCTGATCAGTGATGGGAAGACGGCTGCCAACCGTCAATACCAGGTTGACGGTGTTGAAGCTGGCAAGCAATACACCATCAAACTCGCCAAAGCAAAGCGGGATGAAAAGGGCAATGTTGTCCTTGATTTAGGTACGGATGGCAAGCCGCAGGACACCATGACCCAGGCCGCAGTTAGTGTCGTTAATGGGGCTACATCGCCATCAGCCAATAATGTGAAAGTACAGCCAGTCGGGGAGCGCATCGTATTCTCCGTTGAAGTGAATGGGATGGCGAATTACGGCTACGTACTCCCACTCATCACGACCGTAGATGGTGAACAAGAAAAAATTGTTGGCCAAGGTGGTGCGGTGATCGTTACCCCACCACAACTACCGAATGGGGAGTTCCTCCAATCGATCACTAAAAAAGAGCTTGACTGGAATGTTGTTGCAGTCAATAAAGCTGAGAAGTTTTTGATTATCGAGTCTGAGGGAATGCAACGCACCCTTGTCTTTAAGGCTAGAGACTTATTCTATGCTGGGAGTGTACGGGAAGATCGCCGTATTGATCTAGAGACCTTTTTGAAGCGTGTCGGTCCTGGCGACACTATCGGTGCGAAATCTGGATCAGATGATATTTACAACACGCTCTACTATCAGAGTCCGCTCTTGGCATCCACGATTGTATTTAAGAACTTGGCGCCGGTTCCCCCACTGGTAACGCAACTGCGTGGAGATATTCCTACACCACACTCACTCAAATTGCGTGTATCTCAATTTGTGAATGGTGCAGATTTGACGATAAAGGTTGCCAAGATTGACGGCATGGGCGTCGACTATGACACTGATCCCACCAAGTTCAAGATAACCAAGACGTTCACTGCCGTGAAGCCAGCAGAAGGTGGCTGGGCTGATCTCGTCATTGACGGGTTGGAACCTGATTCACTGTATGACTTTGCCGTTGCTCAAACTGTTGGTGAGGAGACATCGGTTTATGGTGATTTTGGTTCGCCTGATAAGAACGTCATTGGTACAGATTTGTTGCAAACCTCGAAACAGTACACGCCACTGAGTATCACTCGTGTTGATCGTACGGAAGACCCCATTAATGACGGCACAAGTTATATGCCACCAAATGCCCTGCAAGCGACGGGCAACGCGATGTTTAAGATCACCCTTGACACGGATAAGTTCGATGGCGGCACCATATACCCAGAACTGATCTCAGTTAAGGCCACTTCAGGTGGTGTGGTTCGTCCACGTCCTCAAGATAGTACGAGCCACTCTCTTAATAATGATCAATCGGTACTGAATCCAGTTGGCTACGACAAGGTTGGTGCTGCTGGGGCTGGGGAATCTAAGGTCTTTTACCTGCAGCTCTTTACCCCGCTCAAGGACGCAGATCCGGATGTTGAGTACGTCTTAACATTTGAACCCCGAGCCATCGTGTCAAAGGATGGGTCGATGGAGTCCGGACCAGCAACCTACCGATTCAACTACTAGGAAGCAGGCTCGCTGGGCGAGCGAATAACACTATTTGAATCATTAGTTGTGGGCCTCGTTGAGGCCCACAACGTGTGTATTGTCATCACGCGATGAAGAGGCCGGGTACTTGGTAGCTCGCCTGTCTCTGTAGGGCTCATGAACGGCATAGCTGGGTGTAGTTCTTTCATGTTGTTCGAGAACGTGATATCACCCACCGATTGCGTACATTCATAGCCATGGTGGCTGACCGTTGCCTACATCGTGTTGCTCCGCTATGGCTGCGGTTTATTGCATGAAATTACGTTGTGTGTAGCCACGTATGAATCATTTTTTCTTTACGAATTGGGCTAAGTGACCAGCCATTTTCAGACGATAGCCAGAACGGCCGGTGAACCGATCGCGGTCCGTATCGTTCTCTACCTAAAAGGAATCACATGCAAAAGGAACTCCTTGTTCTTTTCACAGCCTCATCGCTTGTTGGTGGGGCTATGCCTGGTGGTGCCCAAGATCGTGTCCGTGTCTCAGCAAATAAACTTCGTACACGCGCTCACCTGGATTGGGTTGATGCGCTGAATATCGTGGCCTTTAGTGGGCGTGGTGCCACACAAGAACCGAGCCAGCCGATCACGTCGGATGCTCCTGATCTGGTTCTTACCAATGACATACCTCCGATGGGGTAAAAGGACCTATTCACACCGTAGAAATAGGACAACCATCGCTCCAACGATTTGCTCATTTCGCATATGTGCATCTTGTCAGCAACCAAGGGGCCGGTTAGGAGCGCCAGCCAATTATGTAATGGGATGTGAAAGTTCCCTTAGCGAGTTGGAATCTGGTCATTGAGGGGGCGTAAAGTCCGCTTATGAATCTTTCACCAGATCGAAACCTTGCAATGGAACTTGTGCGTGCCACTGAGGCCGCGGCAATTGCTGCTGGACGTTGGATGGGGCGTGCTGACAAAGAAGCGGGTGACCAAGCCGCTGTAGATGCGATGCGCTCAATGCTCACTACCGTCGATATTCGAGGTGTTGTTGTTATCGGAGAAGGGGAGAAAGATGAAGCCCCTATGCTCTTTAACGGGGAAACGGTTGGCTCTGGCTATGGGCCGCCAACCGATATAGCCGTGGATCCGATTGATGGCACCACAATGCTCGCGCAAGGCCGTCCAGGCGCGTTGAGTGTGCTCGCGATGGCTCCGAGGGGAACGATGTTCGACCCAGGCCCCGTGATGTATATGATGAAGTGGGTCGTTGGCCCTAATGCCGTCGACAGAGTCGACATTGACGCCCCTATTGCGGAGAATCTCAAGGCGATCGCTGACGCTGAGGGCAAAAATATTGGAGACCTCACCATCGTGATGCTTGACCGCCCCCGCCATGACCAGATGGCTGCTGAGGTGCGCGAAGCTGGTGCCCGCCTATCCATGATTAGTGATGGTGACATTGCCGGAGCCCTTAGTGCGTCGCTTCCAACGGGAGGTGCTGATGCCTTGATTGGTATTGGTGGAACCCCCGAAGGGGTGGTTACCGCCTGCGCGATGAAGGCAATCGGTGGGCACATGTTGGCTCGGCTCTATCCACGCAATGATCAAGAACGTAAAGCGGCAATCGAACAGGGGTATGACCTTGAAAAGGTCCTTACCACTGATGATTTGGTCAATAGCGATGACACGGTGTTCGTTTGTACATCCATTACGGGCGGTAATTTCCTGAATGGCGTTGAGTACACCGGTCATGGTATCCGTACAACCTCGCTCAGTATGCGATCGAAATCAGGCACCATCCGCCAGATTACGGCAGATCATTCCATGGAAAAGCTGCAACAGCTTCAGACGATGGCCTAAGGCGGCTCGCCTGGTTTGTTTTGAGGTATCGGGGGCGGTGACGCTCCCGATACTCCGTTTGGTGGGGGTGACACTGACCGCGATGTAAGGTCTGCATGTGTACGGTCTGAGGAGTCCTGGCTCAGAGAGCCCGCTGCATCACTAGGAATACCTGATGGACTTGGAGGAGCAAGAGGATGCTCGGACATCTGTTCTGGTGTCGCAGCTACGGGGTTTGGCGTGCTGTGCGTCTCCGGTCCTGCAAGTGAGAGCTGGAGTTGTCCGAGGGCCTGCAACCGGATGGTTCGTGCAGCGAGTGCGTCCGGTACACCGACAACCACCCGGTTTTGTTTCACACTTACTACAGTCAAGTGCTCGACAAGAATGGATGGTTGCTCGTCAGCCAGTTCCCAGAGGTCTACTTGTGCGCCAGGCGCATAGAGGTCGGCATCTGATGAGGTGATGGCAACCGCACGATGCGCTACGGGCACGTTTGGTGCCTTGTCTACCCCATCAAAATGTGCGGTTGTCGCAACAGTGCCCGCCACAATAGGAAGCACAGGTGGCTCAGTTGGTGCTTCGGTGACGGCTAATGCGGGAAGGGCTTGTTCAGGAACACGCACACGGACAAATTTGCCTTCTGACAGGTCACCAGGAGCTAAGGTTTCAGTCGCCACCCAGGCGGTATGTAAGGCCTTAGCTTCTCCTCTCGCCTGTGAAACACGGTTGATATGGACGAGGATAAGCGCACACACCACAAGGACAGTGATGAGGGCTTGCATACGCCATGGCAAACGTGCCCAGCGCTCAGCCAGTCGGTCGAGACGGGCTGGCAACGGGAATGCAGGACCAACAAACGGCGGGGGAGAAGGCGCAGGCATAGGGTTACCCTGCCGCTCGTGCACAGTTGTGCCTACGCCTATTTCTTACTGGTGGGGATAACGCGTGCCTTATCCACAACCTCCGTCAGGTACGTGAGTCTGACGGGTACGAGGAACAGCAGGGAAAAACGACCCGGATGTGACCAGGCCGTAGACGTATGCGTGTACTAGTCAGCGGCAGATGAGCTGCTGGAGGTGGTTTCGGAACTTGATGATGTGGATGATGACGATGATGAGTCAGATGATGAACTATCTGGTTTGCGCGTGTCGTTCACGTAATATCCGGAACCTTTAAAGACGATGCCAGCCGCACTGAACTTCTTTCGTACCGGGCCACCGCATATCACGCAGGCCGTGAGGGCAGGTTCAGAAAACGATTGGCGGGCTTCAAATACGTGGCCATTGTCAAGGCATGCGTAATCGTAAGTGGGCATTCAAATCACAGTTCAGATAGATCGTGTGGCGTACTCGCCGTTTGGGACCGTCTAACGATATATGTGCGAAGGCGTTACGACGACATCCATTTGAATATCGTGATCTTCATAGGGTATTGCGCGGACCATTTGCTCATCAAAGGCAACTCCAATGAGGTAGGGGCGGCGGCTCAAGTTCGCTAAGAAGCGGTCATAGTAGCCCTGACCGACCCCCAACCGGTTACCTTCAGGGTCAAATGACACGCCCGGAACCAGAACCACGTGCGGGGCCTTGTGCAGATCACTCACCGCCCCTTTAGGTTCGTTAATGCCCATGGGGCCAATACGGGTGTCATCAAGGCTCTTGATCGGTGCAGCTTCCATTTCGCCTGGTCCGGTGATACGCGGTAACCACACATGGGTATTGCGTCCAATTAACCGTTCGAGGAGGGGATTGATATTCAGCTCTTCAATCAAACTGGAGTAGCCCATCACGACTTCGGCGCTTTGTACCTCCCGCATTTCCCAAAGGCGCTGGCAAACAACACTTGAGGCGTGAATACGCAATTCATTGCTCAGTTCCGCGCGACGTACAAGCACTTTGGCACGCACCAGGTGTTTGAGCTGTTTGCTATTTTGCGGCTGCGGGGGTTTGGGGGCTTCGGCGTTCATCTCCAACTATCCTGCCTAGATAGGTACGTATCGTCAGATAATAGGCATAATCATGTTCACCAATAAAGCGGTCATTCCAGCGGCAGGTTTAGGAACTCGATTTCTTCCGGCCACAAAAGCACAACCCAAAGAGATGATTCCCATCGTTGATAAGCCAGCCATTCAGTATGTGGTTGAAGAGGCGGTGGCGGCAGGGCTGACCGATGTGCTAATTGTGACTGGTCGAAATAAACGTGCCCTTGAAGACCACTTTGACCGGGCCTTTGAGCTAGAAGCCGAACTTGCGAGAACCGGCAAAACGGAGTTGTTGCAACAAGTTCAAGCCATCACCACGCTTGCGCATGTACATTTTGTGCGCCAAGGCCAGGCCCTCGGATTGGGGCACGCGGTTGGGCATGCCCATCACCATATTGGCGACAACTTTTTTGCAGTACTGCTCGGTGATGACATCGTCGTGCACGATAATCACCTCCTCGCACGTATGATTACCACGAGTGAACGCCATGAAACGAGTGTGGTTGCCGTCCAAGAAGTGAGTGACGACGATCTCGACCGCTACGGGATTGTGGACGCGGTTGCTGACCCGAACGACCCTGAGAGCCTGATTGTGCGTGATCTAGCCGAAAAACCAGGAAAGGCTAAGGCGCGTTCTCATCTTGGCATTATTGGGCGCTACGTGCTCAGTCCGAGCATATTTGACTACATCGCCGCAACCAAGCCTGGGCGCGGGGGTGAGATTCAACTCACCGATGCGCTCAATGCCCAAGCCCACGATGCCCCGATGCGTGCCATTCGCTTCACTGGACGACGCTATGACGTTGGCGCAAAGGCCGACGCGTTGCGCGCCAGCGTGGAACTTGCCGCAAGCCGAGCAGACCTGGGTGCCGAATTTAAATCGTTTTTGCGTGATTTCGTTGCGGCAATGAACGACGAAACGCTCTAAGCTGGGCGAACCTTTGGGGCTGTAGCTCAGTTGGTAGAGCGCCTCGGTCGCATCGAGGAGGCCAGGGGTTCAATTCCCCTCAGCTCCACTTTTTTGTGCGTAACTTCCGACTAAGTGTTGGGCCAGAAGCGTTTTTAGGCTCCCAGCCCAACACTTGAATAGCGTTCACGATGCAGGCCTTTGTAATTCTGACCAGATTGATGACAACGCCTCGGCTTGCTGGAGCACTGTTGAAAGGATAGAGATGTCCGGGCTCTTAAGTCCCGCAGCAGCAAGAATGTCGACAATATTCGTCGAAATCACCGCACGGCTAACGATTTGTTGGATCTCAAGATCGTGGTCTTGGACAGACCTGACCGAGTCCGTTTTGCTTTTAATTAATGCTTCACGAACGGTCTGGAAAAACCCGACTTCGTCTCGGATACTGCGGGCTTTATCTGAGGTTGACGCGAGGGCAAAGGCTTATGACAAGGCGGCTACGGCATTTTGATACCGGCGATGGGCTTTCTTTTTCCTGTTTGTCTTCTTCTTTTGCCGCCCATTGTTGTTGGCGCTCTAATATCCACTCGATTGCGCCAGCTAACACTCTTAGACGATCTTGTGGTGTGCCATCAAACGCGCTGAGATAGCCGAAACCGTGATATATGTCACGCACGATTTCGTATTCTTCAATTAGTACTTTGATAGCTTCTTTCTCATCAAGCATCTACATATCTGCCTATTTTCTCTTACAATTCTTTTGATGTGCTTTTAACTTCTTTATCGCCCAATCATAATGACTTGAAGTAGTACTTACAAAATACGAACCAAGTACACTTCCTCCTACCCACTTATAGACATCTTTTGAAAACAATTCTTCATTTGTAAATCTTTGAGCTAATTCTAAAATGTCTTTATGGGATTTGTGGATCATTTCTTTTGCATCTGTAAGAGAAGTTTCTTGATGTTTTTTCCAAAACTCTACATTCATATCTCCATAAGTTTTCCAATTATATGGAGCTGGAATAAAAGGTTTCGCCACTCCTTTTATATTTGTATCTACCCAATTTAAAAGAAGTTGGTGCCATTCATATAAATGTATCAAGATATCTCTTAGATTTTTGTCTCTTTTCCAATGGGCCTCTTTCTTTTTTTCATCATTCGAAAAGTCAAAAGGTGTGCTTAATTCTTCGTCAGACAACTTGGTAATCAATACGTTCAACTTATCGTAGTTTTCTTTTGCTGTAATTATTAAATCTTCTTTTGTTCTTGGTCTTGGTATGATATTCCTCCTGCTTTACGCTATATTTTAGTATTGTTTTAAGTTTTCTTCTGATATTCTATTCTTGTTGCTCAAATGTACTTCTGTATGATAGTCAAATTTTTTAAAAGACTATGTTTTGCTCTTTTGTTAAATAATGTAATGCTTAAATTTTGGTGAAATTCATGAAACGAATTCCATTGCTATATCACTATGGGTAAATGTGCCTCCATATCGTCCTGACTTAGAAACAATACCTATTGCATTTGTCTTTTCAATCTATTTTGGTGGTGATAGTGTAAATGTATTGTTGTCGGCTTTATTTCTAAATATATTGAATTCAATAGGTTTAAAATCAGGATTATGCATTGATTTCAATAAACCTAAAAATTGAATGTTATCTTTGCTTCTCAGTCAATTATCATACCTTTCAATAAATAGGATAATATCCTTATCTAATTCTTCGGGATATTCCATAGGTAATGAATGGGTGGCATTTTTCCATATTTTAGCAGTAATATCTCTAACATTTATCTCTGCCTCTCTTAGTGCTTTAGAAGAATTGTGAACTCCACTATTATCGGAAAATGCAACATATAAAGGAAACTTCCAACTTTGCATTTGCTTACGAGTAATCAACTTCGGAGAAGGTAAATTCGAAATATAATAGTTTGCCCCATCATCAATCATTTTGGCTACAGGATCACTTGTATCAATGTCTTGAGAGCCACTTATTTCCCTCAAAAGCCCCTGCCTCCATTTTTTCGGCAAGAAACGCATATTGTAGGGAATAGACTTTAGTATAATGACAAGTTTTATCATCTGAAATGTAAAAACAGGCTCAATTAGTATTAGTGATGCTATTTTTTGCGGAAATAGAGAAGCATAATTAGCTGACAACCATCCGCCAAATGAGTGCCCCATCACATGCACCTTGCTTAAATTAAGCTTTTCTATTGTTTCGTCTATCCATTTTGCCTGATCAAAACTATTGTTTATAGGCCTATCTTGCTCACTCAATCCTGCATCCCCTAATGCGTCAAAAGCATACACTGTTCTATTTTGATATAAATCAGGAAGATTGGCATACCACATCGGTGTTCCGGATGATTTGCCCGGCAAAAGCAGTATAGGAAATTTCTGATTTGCATTATTATTTTCCCAGCAATAAGTCTGTACAGTCCCGTAGGATGTTTTTATTTGCAATGACTCAGACTCAGGGATTTTCTTCATTGCTTCACGATAGGCACTTAGGTATTCTTTATACTTTTCTGCAGATATCCATTTTCCAATTTTCTTAGAGACCATTCTTCATCATTCCTTTTCTTAATATTAAATTAAGTCTATTGAGAAGGTATTAGATGCTTGCCTAGATACTTGGAATCATAATTATTCGCAGTCCTAATATAGTATAATATTTACTATATGGCAAGTCAATACAGCTATCTTTCATTCCTTTAATGTAGCGACTAATATTTTTTCCTATTATTTAAAATAATTAGTTATTCTTTGTGTATATTAGGTCTCTTGTTATAAGAAAATCTCTTTATATAATAAAATAGAACCGCTACTCCGCGCTACAAATGGTGACCTAACAAGCCGCGGCCTTGTCATCAATCTGGTCAGAATCACTGCCCCTCACATCGTGAACGCCATGTCTGTATTGAACCAGAAGAATGATGGCGCATCTGGCCCAACACCTTCGTTGAGGCCGGATGAATGCTATTTAAGTGTTGAGCTGGAAGCGCAAAAGACTTCTGATTCAACACTTAATCCGAAGGTAAGCACAAATAGTGAAGCCCAGAGCGCATGTGTTGAACTCATCCCCCCGCATCTCCCTTTGGGGTGTGGTTATCATTCCTGTTTTGTGAGCGTGTAACTTGAAAAGGCAAAGGCAAACGAATAGGCCTCATATCATTGGAGCTAACCAGGCCATAGCGATGCTTTTCATCTACGATCGCCAGCGTTTCTCCGATACAACGCTTTGGCAGGCGATGGGGGTATCACAACGTTCTTGCCCAAGTAGTGATCGCACATCCGGCTATGAAAAAGGCAAACCCGATCCACCATGCCCAGCGGTGTGTGGTACTTGGGGGCCGCAGCGCAACAATGATGAGTGCAACTAAGGTGGTCAAACCAGTAACCCAAAAAATGATGGCTAGCACAGTCGGGGCTGACAACGCCAAACTAATCGTGCTGTATCCCGTGAATGCGATTGCGCAAAGTTGCATGACCACTTGGTAACGGACTTGAGCTGCCGTGGTGGCAATGGCGCCTCCCACATGCAACAAAAAGGGCAAAAGATTCTCGGTAACCAACCCTTGAGGGGTGGACACGATAAACCACATGCCCATAAGTACTCCAGTACGAAGAGACCCAAGGATAAAACTGATCGAAGTAACAAGAGCTGGTGTGGCCGGGTTGCTTAATGCTTGGTTGTTGTTCATGGGTACGGGAGCGGATCGCCCAAAAGGTTGGCGCCAATCGGCTCTGAATGAAAGCCAGCTTCAACAGGAACTGTTTGGTAATGCGGATGGCCGAGAGCGGGGTTTTGAGGTGGGTAAGGTTGTGCTAGTTGAGGACTATAACTCTTCCAAATGTAATTGCGGATAGATCGGGATGCGTAAAATCGAACATAAGTTGAGTGGGAACCCAGATTTCTTCCTCGGAGAACAAACGTTTTCCTGGGATCCAACCCAGTAAGTCAGAGTCCTCCCAGTGTGAAAACATGAAATGAGGGTCGGCATACCGTTCATCCGAGAACGGGGGAACATCACTTGGACCTAAGCAGGTTTTATCCTGTCGTTAAAGCTCGACTCGTGTTCCGAACTGGATGCGATCTTGCCACAAAAGGAACGCGAATGATCCGAGGACTCTTTCGACCCCTTCACCCATTGATGAGATATAGGCATTCGGAAGATCCAGCCCCTTACCACCCCCATAAACCCGAGAACTGTAGCCAGAATGCAGAGCGGCAACACCAAGGGTACGGCTCATGATGTGGTCGTAATCAAAATATTGTCCGTGGGCAGTATGCGAGTGTGCCCCAGACGTCGCACGGAAGTACGTACCTACTAAACGGATGAATCCAACGGGCGAGTGAAGCTCTTCGATTTTGTCGTAGGACAGCTTCTCATCACGGGACAATGTTGCCTTAACAGTAGGTCTTGTGCGATTCTAATACCGTTCTTCGAGGAGACTTTGAGATCTCTGAGTCATGAGCTATGTCCCTCCCAGTCGAATGCTTTTGATGTGATGAAATTGACACATAATGTGCTTAGCACCAGTGCAGCAATACGCACTGCTGTGACCTCGCCGTAGCCGGTGTAGGCCTGCACAAGTGTGTCGTTTAAGACGGCGATTGGATTCCAAGCGGTAATACCTTGGAGCCATTCTGGGAATGCTTGTCTTGGTAACGCGGCGCCACTTGAGAAGAACATGAGGAAGAAAACTGCAGCTGAGATAACTTGAACGCTGCGTAGTGGTAGTCGTAACCCTCCCAAAAAGAGGCCCCATGAAACGGTGGTCCATAATGCCAACAAAGTGTAGAAAAAGAGTAACAACCAGTTGGCAGTGTTGGACAATCCGTACAGTACTATCGTGACTGCAATGAGTCCGAGGAGTGAAATCGCAACGGTAACAAGTGCCGTTGCGAGTTGCGCGGCAAAGAACACGGCGGGGTGCATGGGTGAGAGGTGGTAGCGTTTTAGTGCACCTCTAGAGCGGTTCTCTGCTACATGGATCGAAAGACCCATAATGCCAACATTGGCTGCTGTTACAGCAATCATTGATGCCATATAGGTGTCGACGAAGCGTACCCCGGTTGCTACCTCTTCGCTTGCACCGATTGATCCGACGAATAGCAACAGTATGAGGGGAAAAGCTAGAGAGAAAAAGAGTGCGGTAGGTTCTCTGAGGAAGAGGCGAACTTCCGTTGCTAATAATGCTTGGAACTGGCGCATAGTACTTGGCATTGGTCAGTCCTTACTCTCATACAAAAAGAGGGCGTCACTTAGGTCTACACGGCGTAGGTTCATGCGGACTTGGTCGGTTGGGTTAAGCGTGTCAAGGATTCTCTCTAGCTCGGGGCGGTCTCCATAAAGCCTGTAGTTGTTGTGCTCGCAGAGTAGGTAGCCGGGATGACCCTCAGGAAGTTTCAGATCCACCGGGCCAGAAAGGCACCAGGTGTATGGCAAGGAAGCCAAAAGTTTGTCTGGGGTGTCGTTTGCAATCGTGCGACCATTCCGAATGGTTACTACCCGGTCGGCAACTTCGGCTGCAAATTGCATATTATGGGTTGTGATTAACAGGCCAGTACCGGCATTCGCACGCTGCTTGATGATCGAAATGATCTCGCGCTGACCTTGGGGATCTAGACCAGATGATGGTTCGTCCAAGATAGCCAGGCGTGGATCATGAATAAACGCCAGAGCCAGCGCAGTACGCCGCTTTTGCCCACCACTGAGCATCTCGAAAGGCCGTCGTACAAGTTCGGTTAGGCCCAGTTGTTCGATGAGTTCATCGTCAGGTGTTTGGACCCCATAAATAGCTGCGAATAGGCGCACTGCTTCACCGACACGAATACGCGCAGGAAGTCCCTCTTCTTGGAGTTGCACACCGATGAGATGTGCCCGCTGTCTTCGGCTTCCTGAAGAGCGTCCGAACAGGGTGATCTGCCCCGCATCGGCATTGCGCAGTCCCTCGATGCACTCAATGAGGGTTGTCTTCCCTGACCCATTGGGCCCTACAAGACAAACGACCTCCGAAGCGTGTACCGTAATGTTTGCTTCGGCAACGGCTTCGATAAGTCCATACCGTTTCTTAAGGTTCGAGACAGCCAAAACGGTCTCATGCTGCATACGACCATCCCATTTCTTTGAATTACGACCATCCTATTGTTTTGAATGTAGCGATTTCATCATGCCATGCCAAGCCCGGGGCTAGTCCTGTTCCCGGCGCTCCGGAACCCATAAGTAGTGGGTGTTTGGCATTGATCAGGTGAAGGAGAGCTGTGCGACAGTGCTCAATTCCCACCGTCGCCTGTCGTTGAGCACGGCTATCCAAGATTGGAATACCCAGGTGTGTTGACGCTTCTTTACCACCTAGGCGCAGCGCGCCTGGTGCACGTGGAGATGCTATACGAGCATGATAAGGGAGAATTCGCGCCACCTGCTCCAAATGTGGTGCTCGTATCAATGCACGTAGCGATGTCTGGCGCTCAGCCATGGTGATGAGTGGCACCTTGGAGGAGATAATCCATTCGACAGCTGCAGTCAACTACTGTGCGTCCTTAGCATCACCAAGCCGACGTATCGCTTCACCTGCATCGTGGGGACAGTCTTCAGGGGGATCTCTGAAGATGTGCGCATCCATCACTTGGGGTAGCAATTCCAACGTAAAATGATCCGGTCCGTGTCGTTCGATCACTTCTAAAGCAGCAGGACTGGGACGTAAATCGACAGATAAGCCTGCTTGGAAACTGGCTGTACAAAGTCGCTCTGCCTGTGTACCACTACTGCTGCCTATGCACGCCCATCGCACCTTGGCTTGCCAGTGATTCAAAGAGCGATTGGTTACACATGGATGCAGGCAACCATCCCTGAGGACCTTGAGTCTGGGATTCGTTCCACTCGCTACCCCATTGGGCTTTGTCACCTTGTTCTCGCAGGAGAAGATACGCCGCCAATGACAACCCTAGTCGGCGCCTGGCTCTAACACCCGCAGCCTGTTCCATGGCGAGTACATCACGCATGATGTCACGTAGTGAATCACCTTGTGGGGTACGAAAATACGCCTCTCTGCTGGCATGATCATCCCATTGCATTACCAGCCCTTCTACACGACGAAGTTTCTGTATACAAGAGCTTTATCAAGCTGCAGCTCCTGTTTTTTTTGGAAGTCGTGTTGGTTACAGTACCGTAGCGGTTCTCCCGAAGTTCTTCTTTCTTTGCGATTGAGGTCTCCCTACTTAGCCTTCTCGATCGAGTAGGAATAAATGTTCATCCACAAAGCCTCCCCCCCCTCCAACGCCAAAATCTGCAGTGCGCAGACCATCGGTACGTTTGCATTATGGTGAGAGGCCAACACCCCTAAGTAAAGGCACACCGTTGTACGTCGCGTTGTATCGCAATCTCAATTTAGGACATCGTGGTTCGCCCAATCGTGAACAGCTTGAAGATGCGCTGGCACGTGGCGGTGCTCATCGGGTGAAGTCGTTTCAGACCAATGGCACGGTCTTACTTGACACTGAAACACCACTAGAGATTGTCCAACTCGCTGCCCCAGTACTTCGAGCATGCTGCGGGTATGACGATGCGGTATTTATTCAGTCAGTTGCTCAGCTTGAAGCCCTCGTGGCACTGGACATCTTTGAGGCACACGCATCACCCAAGACCTATCGCGAGTGTGTCACCTTTTTTCGAGGGCCTCGAACTCCCGAATGGGAGCTGCCATGGACAAACCCGAAAGATGATGTAGACATCTTGTATCTCAACGATGGGGTAGCGCTCAGCCTCACGCGTAAACCTCGCAATACGGCAGGTAGTCCCACGGCAGTGTTAGAACAGGCAACTCAAGGTGTTGCCACAACCCGCACCTTGGGCACTATCCAACGCCTCTTAAAAACTGCCGCTACCTGGTGAGCCATTAACCACTTCGCCAGCGGCCCGGAGTCACGTATTAGCCAAAAGAGCAGACAGAGCAATACCCAAGCGGTGAATCACGTTTAAGTGTTGGGGGAGAAACGTTTTTGCGCTTCCAGCCCAACACTTGAATGGTGTTTACCTGGCCTCGGGTAGGGTGTGGGTGTCTGGTTTGAACCTGAGGAGGGCACATATGCGGTTGTGGAGTTTGCACCCAAAGTTGTTGGACCGAGCCGCCTTGGTTGCAGGGTGGCGTGAGGGGTTGTTAGCTCAAAAGGTGCTACAAGGCAACACCAAAGGGTATCGCAACCACCCCCAGCTAGATCGCTTTCGTGCTGATGGTGACCCGGCCGCGCTAATCGCCGGGTGGTTATTGCCCTTGGCCGAAGAAGCCACCGCACGGGGCTATCAGTTTAATCGGGAACTTATCGTGGCAACTCCGTCCCCAGCTGGTTCGTTGAGTGTCACCCAAGGCCAACTTGAGCTTGAGTTTGCCCATCTCCACGCCAAAGTGACCAAGCGCGCCCCCGAATGGCTGCACCACCTCGACACCCCCGCACCACACTCGTTATTCAGGCTTACTCCAGGGCCGGTTGAACCGTGGGAGCGAGCGGTTGAGCATCGGTGACCTATGCCGCACAAAAACAACCCCGCCAACCGCACTTAGCCAACCCATGCTCCCAGCCAAGGTGTGAGAATCCCTCACTCAGCTTGGCTTGTTTCCGAACCAGCGTTTATAGAAGCCGAACAGCGCAACCCACAGGCCGATCGGCCAAAGTGGCCAGAAGAGATAATGGGCAAGTAGGAAGGTTCGGTGCCGACCGTGCACTTGAAGGATGGGGTTGTCGATCCCAGCCGAAGTAGCCCAGAAGAGCCTCCCCAGAAGTGGGAAAACCAACAAGGTGACCAATGCCGTACCTGACGTTGCGACAGTTACCACAAATCGCGGTGAGATACGTTTTCCCCCAAGGCGGGGTATCCAGCTTGGCCACACCTCACCCCACCACTGCACAAGCCCCAATGGCGCAATACTTGCGGCAGCCTCCCCAATGATGAGCAAACTGACGTACCCCACCAGGGTAGGGGACGATCGATACTGCGGGGCCAGGTCCCACCCTGCACCCCAGATGAGCATATGAATACGCCACAACACCGGCCCAAGACCCGCGAGGGCTGAGATCCAAGCGGCATTGCGTGCCCACCGTTGTGGTGGCCTAAGCATCGTGTGACGGCTCACACAGTGATTGTAAGCAGGTACCTACCTGCACCTCAACTACAGGGTTGAATTAGATTCTGGTATTTGACCAAACAGCTCTAGCCAGTATTCACCTTACGGTGACAACCTTGTCGTCTCTCCCGAGTAGCGCCAACAAAACCGCTGGTCCTGCTACGCCAACCATTTGCCATGGGCCTGGACCTTCTTGGCTCCCTCAATATGGCTATCCAATGGCTATCCCACAGCGTATTGGTTGTGCTTATCTACCTCACCATTCAGATGCGCTCACACAAGGACATAGAGACCTACCAAGGAAATCAGCGCCGACACAATGCCGGTGATGCCACCCATCAGCAGTGCACGCCCACCCGTGCTGGCCAACTTCTTTAAGCGAACACCAGAACCCATAGCCACCATTGCCATGGTGAACAGGATGGTTGCGATGGTATTGACCCCATCTGTCACCGATTCGGGGAGATTGGTGACAGACCGCACGATGACCATCGCCAAAAAGCCAAGTACAAAATAGGGAACAACTGGGGTTTTACTTCCGTCTGGGTGGGTGCGATGAAGATGCCGACTTGCTTCGATAGCACCGATGATGGCAACAAGGGGAGCTAACAGCACAACCCGGCCCAGTTTGGTGACCAAGGCGGTGTCTACCAGCATGGCCCCTACCTGGCTGTCAGGCTGGGCGTTTTGGGCAATCCCTGCACCGGCAACCACCTGACCAACCTCATGGACGGCTGCACCAATCCAAACCCCAATCTGGTTTGGTTCAAGGCCAATGGCTTGGCCAAGCCAAGGCACCACAATCAATCCAATCGTGCCAAACAGGGTGACTGAGGCAATGGCGGTAGCGGCGGCTTCTTCTACTGATTCATTATCATCACCTTTAACGACAGCACTCATGGCTGCCACGGCCGCAGCTCCACAAATCGCGGTTCCCGTAGCGGTGAGGACTGTTACTGCGTGAGGCAGCCGCATCAAGCGACCCAACGCTAAGGAGGCCACATAGGTACCAGCAACGGTGAGGGTAATGACCGCAACAACCCCCCATCCCAGCTCCAATACTTGGGGAATAGAGAGGCGTAACCCCAATAACACCACACCAGCACGTAGCACCGTTTTACCGGCAACAGCCATGCCCGGTTCGGCTACTTGTGGAATCCAGCCGATATTTCGGATGAAGATGCCGATGAAAATAGCAATCAACATGGCCGAAAGCAGTGGTACCGCGAGGGAGATGGCATAGGCGAGGGCTGCACAGACAGCGGCGAGTGCTAAACCAGGTAACTTATCTTTGGCTTGATCAATCACCCAGCTATTATGCCTGGTCTGAGCACTGTGTTGGGTACCTCATAACAGGTTGTTGAATCATTGCTCAAGTTAAGTTCTGCCCCTGAGAAGGTGAAAGAACCGGCGCTATCAATACTGTCAATACGCCGATAATAGGAATTAACCCAAGAGCTAATCGGAGTGTCGTGGTATCGGCAATAGCCCCGACGACAGGTGGGGTGAGTAGGAACGTAACCCGCATCAGCCAGGCCACAATAGTTAAGCCCGTACCAGGGGTGAGACCTGGGATCTGGTCAGCGGCATGGAAGGCAGAGGGCACGAGGGTTGCAATCCCAAAACCTGCGGCCATAAACCCTAAAAATGTCAATGGAGCTGAGGGCAAGAGCAATGCACTACCCAACCCGAGTGCAACGAGACCACCACCTATCCGTGCCATCAAGACTGGACCTAATCGGTCGGTCATCCTGTCACCGAGCAACCGCCCCACAAACTGCGCCCCAGCCACAGCCACCAACCCAAATGCGGCAATCGAACCAGGAAGCCCCAACGATTCATGCAGATACAGACTTGCCCACGAAGATCCCAGATCTTCAACCACCGTGCTCCCCACCGTGATAGCTGAAATCGCAATGAGAAGGGCAATCCGTGGAGCAGACAGTCCACCGATTCGGGTTGCCGGCTCATCGGTAGGTTGTTTCGCAGCCGCAATGAGTGCTGGGGGTAGGCAGAAGTGTTTCGCGATTATTGCTATGCCAGTGAATACCAGGAAAGAAAGTGTTAAATGCAGATGAAGCGGTAGTCCTAACGCTATCGCCGCCCCGGCCATAGCCCCACCGGACACTGCCCCAATTGACCAGGTGGCGTGGAAGCTGTTCAGGATTGAGCGACCGGCAGCATCTTGAACCCGCAACCCGTGGTCATTTTGGGCCACATCGGTAATCGCATCCATGGCGCCGGCAAGGAATAACCCGCCAGCAAACGCCCAGGGCACGGAGGCAATGCCAACAAACAATAGGGCCAGCCCACTCAGGGCGGTACTCACTGTGGCCACCAGTGGTGCTCCCCAGCGTTGGTTTAAGGCCCCAGCCCCCAATCCGGCGATCAGTGCCCCAGCCGCAAATGCCGCAATACTCAGTCCATAAACCGCGTCACTCAACCCAAGTGCAGTTTTTATCTCGGGGAAACGCGGCGCAACATTCGCATAGAGTGCCCCATTGGTAAAGAACAAGGCGGCAACAGCCCATCTGGCTTGGTTGATTCTTGCCTGACCCACCTGCATACGGAGAGGACTGTATCGCATGCCAGGTCAATGCACCGGACTAGGGATGTAACCAATCAGGTGGGCAAACGGTCACATCAATGGAATCCCACTCATGTTCCCAGGCCACAACGAGCTGTCCATCTGGAAGGACGGCCATACTTTGATAGCCGTGCCGGTCAGCATTCAACGTGCGGTGATACGGCCAGGTAACACCCCCGTCAGAACTGGCACGAACCACACCCCAGCCACGATAGGGCAGCATTGCCGATGGATTACAAAACGCGATTCGTCCATCAGGCAGTGGCGTACTTGCTGGCTGGCTAAATATCTCAGGTACATCGGCAAGGAAATCCACGTTATCCCATGCATTTCCATAGTCATTGCTTGTGGCGCGTAATACCTTCCCCGATGGATGCTGATTCCGTGCCATCAACACAATGTCTCCGGGATTACCTTCAAATACCGTTGATTCGTAGGTGGGGTGCCCATCAGCCCAGATTGGTTGGCCAACCTGCCAGCTTTGCCCATGGTCACGACTCGTGAGCACCGTGGCTGCAAAATCTAACCCGCCTTCACCGTCATCAACTTCGTGATAGGCCGGGATAACGAGGGTGCCATCGTGCATCACAGCTCCAGCACCAGGGCTCACCCCAAGACAACGGACGGCGGGATTGGCATTTGTTGGAGTTACTGTGACGGGTGTCTGCCAAGTTTGCCCCGCGTCAGTACTGGCCACGGCTTGAATCAAGGCTTCGGCCCCAGGATCGCCGCGCAAAACCGCAGGCTGGCTGCTCCCAGGTGCATAGGCACTAAAGAGTGCCCACAGCGTGCCCGTTGACTGGTCGTACAGTAGGCACGCATCGGTACTGGCCCCACCCTCAAACGGAGGCACGATAACTGACGCATCCCCCCAAGTTCGGCCACCATCAGTGCTTCGCTGACAAACCAAGTCAATCACATTCGGAGCATCCCCTGGCCCGTTATGGCGCCGGTCAGCAACCAACACGAGAGTGCCCTCAACGCTCGCTAACGCTGGGATACGGTAACTGATCCCGTCATGGTTGACTAGGGCAGACGTACTAAAAGGAATGGGCTGTTCCAGTACCTTGAGTGCCTGGTCATGGATGAATACTTCGCGGTAAAACGTGGCGTCAGCAATCTCACCCATCAGCCGTTCGCCATCAAGGCTACGACCAACAACAAGGGTGTCTAACCCTCCAGGTTTGGCTGCGCTGTCGGCAAACCATGCTTCTCCGGGGGCTTGATAGATCAAATCATGGTCAACCCACACCCGTACTCGCCCTGAACCGGATGTCACAATAACGGTGTGCCAGGCCCCATCATCAAGACCCGAAACCGGCACGTCATGGCGTCGCCATCCGTTGTGCCAGGCTGCACACACAGCTAGTCCTTGCGCGGTAACCCAAAGCTGCCATCGGGGCTCACCGGCCAGACCACCCTCAATGGCAATGCCAGTTCGTCCTGCCCCTCGCATACGCATGGCAAAGGTCAAGGTGCCTTGGGTGAGCTGTCCCACCCGTTGAGTATCCCAGCCAGAAAAGTAGTCAGCGGCGGCAACAACCAGTGGATTCATAGCCAACAGAATAGATTGCAGTCCCTGACTACAACGGCAATACGCGGTTAAGGTCAGAACTCGTAGCCCGTGGGGCTATCGACGTCGATGATTCGCTTCCCGTAGGGCATAAATGCGAGCGGAACCATTTTGAGCATCGCAACTGCATTGATTAACCCCACGATGGAAATCGCTTGCCCTAGTGCCGCGAGGATATGGAGGAGCGCAAGCCACCAGCCGATAAAGACCACCCACACGAGATTAAAGAGGCCAGATCCGACTGCGCTGGCGTGTGGATCATCTACGACGGTGCGTCCGAACGGCCAGAAACTGTATGAGGCCATTCGTAAACATACTGGTGCGGCTGGAATGGTCACGATGAGTACTACAGAGAACAGAGCGGCGACGAGCCAGCCAAGTGCGGTGAACCAACCGCCAAGAACAACCCAGATGATGTTAAGAACCGTGCGCATGAGAGCAAGCGTACCGGAGGTGCGGCATTCATCTCTCAGGGAATCCCCCGTCGTTCCGCTTCTTTTCGTGTTGAACCACATGAAAAAACGGGGATCAGGTGAGGGCACACTCCACGATCGTCTTATCTGTGGCCCTGCCCACGCTAGGGATATACAAGCGGCATAAGATGCACCTATGGCTCTTCCAAAACTGATTGTAAGTGACGTAGACGGTACCTTATTGACTGGATTCAATGAGGTAAATAGACGCACTCGCGATGTGCTCGGCCGATGCATCGATGCTGGTATCAAGGTCATCTTGGCAACGGGACGTCCGCCGGTGACGGCGAAAGTGATCATTGAGCAGATCCCACATAGCGGCATCGCGATTTGTGCCAATGGTGCGATCACCTATGACATTGAACAGGATTCAGTTACCCAGCACGACAATATCGACCAATCGGTTGGGCTCGAAGTTATCAATATCCTCCGGGCTGTCGAGCCACAACTCCTGTTTGGAACGGCCACATCATCTGGCTTGTGGTACGAACCAATGGCTGCAGATGACGGTAACGCTAAGGCCTGGCCGATTGCGAACTGTGCACCCTCGATTGAGGCGCTCTTTGCGCATCCGGCATTCAAGTTGATTGGATGGCATGCCAAGAATGAACCGCTTGCTAGCCGTGGTCCTGAACTGGCTCAAGCTGTGGCTGGAAAGGTCTACCTCACCTGGAGTGGCGAACATTGGGTTGAAATGTCGTCTTTAGGTGTGAATAAGGCTACTGCCGTTGAACGGGTCTGTGCCCAATGGGGTATTGAGGCAAACGATGTACTCGCATTTGGGGATATGCCTAACGATATTGAAATGCTTGAATGGGCCGGAACGGGTGTGGCGATGGGGAATGCAACGCCCGATGTGCTCGCTATTGCTGATGCGGTTACTGAGGCGCATTATGAAAATGGGGTTGCCCGCTATCTTGAGAAGCTCCTTGCTCAACACTAGAAACGGTACACATACCACGGAGCTCCCATAACAACCGTGTGGCCCTGACAACGGTCAGGGCCACACGGTATGAGTGAAAGGTTAAACCCAAGAAGGCATCCAGATCAGAAGTTGCCACCAGGCTTTGGAGATTTCCCAACCGTAATAGACGGGTGCCCAAAAGAGGAACCCAGCACCGGCTAGCAGCATGATTGTCCGGCCAACCCAAGGGCGTCGCAGTAGCGCAAAGTGCTCACCGATGAGGGCTAATCCCAAGCACATGAACGGAACAACTGGCGTCATGTAAAAGATAAAGACAGTTCGTGGACTTGCGAAATAGGGCAGAATCTGGCCCATGATAAACAGCAGTAAGAGGCCGGCTCGCCAGTCTTTACGGCGAATAATCAAGTAGGCCAATATGGGGTACGACAGGAGTGCCATCCACCAAATCATTGGATTCCCCATACCGAGGACCTCAGAAACGTTGCCTTGGGCAACGACACACTCAGTGTCTTCAGGGTCACAAGCTTCGTAATAGAACGCAACGGGACGACTCATCACAAACCAGGACCAAGCAGGTGCTCGATACGTATGGTCAGCCTCTAAGTCACGGTGAAATTCATAGATCGCTTTTTGTTCTTCCGCCCATGCGCCTGCCTTCGCTTTCAATAACTCGCCTGTTGAGCAAGGTTCTGCCCCTTGCACCATGCAGACCGTTCCAGGGTGTCGTTCAGCCCAAGAACTCTTCTCCCAGTTGGCGAACCATCCGATGTATGAAAACACGTAAATAAAAAGTGGGATGAACAACAAGGCAAAGAGGCCGCGCCCCAAGATAGGGAAGAACTTGGCGTACCACTTGCCCGTGAGTCGGCGCATACGGAGCATCTCACTACCCCAGATCCACAAGCATGCAAGACCCCAAGGCATTGCTGCGGACCATTTCGTCGCAAAGGCCAACCCCATACAAAGCCCACAAATCAACAGCCAATGCCGCGGTGTTTTCTTCACGTCCTTAGGGTCAAGATGGGCCATCTCATCGGGCACATCCTTCCAGAGCAGGTGTTGGTCCCTCAAGAGTGCAAAGAAACCGGCCATTACAAAGAACTGGAGGAAAATATCGAGCATCGAAATGCGGCTCATCGTGAGCGCAAGACCATCTATTGCCAGCAACGCCGTCCCGAGTGCTGCGGTTGGTTTCAACCGAAAGAGCTGAAGCCCAGCAAGCCACGTCATCAATACCGCAAGGGAACCAAATAATGCTGAAGGCAGTCGCCTTCCCCACGAATCAGCCGCCTCGCGTGCCCGTGCTTCCGGGTTCGCCGGATGGTCATCGCTTTCAACACAAGAGTGTGGATCGTCAATCACGGCTTTTTCGATCGGTCCGTTGCGGTCAACACCAGCCGCCTGGAGTCCTAACGAAATAAGAAACTTTCCGACAGGAGGGTGCACGACAAACGCAGACTCAACACCGTTGACTTGAACGTCACGAGCGTCGTAGTAGTAGTACGTCTCATCGAAGTAACACCGTGTTGGCGAACCTACATCCCAAAAACGAAGGAAGGTCGCTAACAAGATGATGAGTACACCAGCCATCATCCACCTGCGTTTTGGGTCAGGTTCGGATTGAGGTGGTGGAATGATGGATTCTGGGGGTGTTGGAAGATCAATCGCGGCAGTCATAAGTGGTTAGGGTCACGATAGGGCTAGTGATGATAAACACCAAACACGAAGAACATACCTCAGTATCGGGTGCGTCTGATACCGTACTTGACGATGACCGGAGTTCATCGGCCATACCGCCACCAAGTTCAGGGCTTGTGGTCGTCGCAACACCAATTGGCAACCTTGGTGACCTCAGTCCGCGTGCTCACCAAGCATTGGCAACGGCTGACGTGATTGCGTGTGAAGACACAAGGCGCACCGGTGCCCTCTGCCATAAGTTAGATATTTCAACAGGGCGCATGGTGGTTCATGACCACAACGAACGTGACCAAGCAAGCCAGATCGTTGAACGTATCCGTCGAGGTGAAACCGTTGCCCTTGTATCCGATGCCGGTACACCAGGTATCAGTGACCCAGGACATCATGTGATCAACGCGGTTCTAGATGCACAGCTACCGGTGACCGCTATTCCAGGGCCGGTAGCCGCAATTATGGCCCTCACCTTGAGTGGGCTCCCCACAGATCGGTTCACCTTTGAAGGATTCTTGCCGCGAAAAGCAGGGCAGCGAAATGAACGCCTTGCCGCGTTGATGCACGAAGAACGGACAATGGTGTTTTATGTTGCGCCCCATCGGGTGAGTAGTGAGTTAGAAGCGATGGCAAGTGCGTTCGGTGATAACCGACCGGCTTGCTTAGCAAGGGAGCTGACGAAGGTTTTTGAAGAGTTTGTACGGCTTCCCCTCGGGGAGCTTGCCCAGCGGTACCACGACGCCCCACCTAAGGGCGAAGTCGTTGTTGTGGTAGGTGGTGCCCCCAACGGGCAGCAAGAACCGCTCGATGACACAACACTCAGAACAATGGTTGCCGACCTTGTTGACGCAGGTGTTCGGCTCAAAGATGCTACGAAGCAAATTGCCGCCAAAACAGGTCGATCAGCCCGTGAACTCTACGCCATGATGAACGAGACACCAAAGCTCTGACCCTATGGCGTAGGACATGAAAGGTACCCGGTCAGAGTTGTATTACCGTTGTCCACCGAACCGTGCTGACCATTCTTCAATCTGTTGATCATCAACTTTGGCAAACAGGATTGGTGGCACGGTAAAGGGTTGGCCTGCTGGAACAATTCCTGCCGAAGGGATGAGGTCAGCAACCTGCTCCGGCCAAGCATCCACCGATACATCTACCGCGTTGCCAAGCGTGGTCGCCGTATTAGGGATCACCGGTGATGCCACACTGGCAAAAATAGGAATGAGCTGGATGGCCGTACGCAACACCATTTGGGCCATATCAGGGTCAGTTTTGACCATTCGCCATGGTTCACGGGTTTCAAGGTATTGATTACCTAAGGACCACAACTCTCGGATAGCCCGCGTTGCCTTACGCATCTCCATGGCATCGAAGTGAAGCGCAATGTCATCAACTTTGGCGGCAACATCACGGCCAAGCTCGTATTCGATCTCTCCTGGCGTTCCTTCGCTAGGTACAACTGGCCCATCTTCTCCTGCGAATTTCTTTGCCGTGAACGCAAGACAACGGTTTACATAGTTGCCCAAATTGCCGGCCAACTCCGTGTTCATCGCCCGAGCAAAGGCATCCCAGGTAAATGAAGTATCTGATGATTCTGGGGCGTTGGAGATCAGATACCACCGCCACGCATCGGCGCTGGCAACTTCAAGGGCCTGGTCCATAAAGACCCCGACACCTTGACTCGTTGAGAACTTGCCGCCGTAATAGGTCAACCAGTTGAAGGCTTTGAGGCGGTCAACCATTTTCCAGGGCTCGCCACTCCCAAGCTGAGTGATGGGGAAACTAACCGTGTGGAAGGCAACGTTATCTTTGCCCATGATTTGGGTGTAAGTCACGTCACTGGCTGCCTCACCGAACCACCAATCTCGATAATCCGCTCCATTGGCGTCGGCCCACTGGGCGGTTGCGCCGATATAGCCAATCGGGGCGTCAAACCACACATACCAAACCTTGTTTGCTAACCCCTCAGGGTCAATGCCTGGTAAGTCGCTGGGAACGGGAATGCCCCACTTTAGGTCTCGGGTGATGTCACGGTCTTCGAGCCCTTCATCCAACCATTTCCGAGCAATTGAACGCGGTAGGTCCCCAAGTCCGGTGGTCTGGTCAACCCAATTGGCCACGGTGTCAACCATCTGAGACTGCCGCAAGAACAAACTTGCTGAGGCTCGAACCTCTAAATCGGTTGCCCCACTGACTGTACTTCGGGGGTTAATGAGCATCGTCGGATCCAATAAGCGACCGCACCCATCGCACTGGTCACCACGGGCTTTGTCATATCCGCAATAGGGGCATGTGCCCGTTACATATCGATCAGGAAGGAAACGTCCATCGGTAGGCGAATAAATCATCTCGATGGTGCGTTTCTCCAATAACCCTGCCTGAGCAAGTTGGCGTGCAAAATGCTGGGTAAGCACATGGTTGTGTTGGTCGGATGTACGCCCAAAGAAATCAAAACTCAACCCATAGCGGGCATTCAAATCAGCTTGAACCGCATGGGCCTGATCACAAAATACTTGCACATCAAGGCCAGCCTCTGCGGCAGCCAACTCGGCTGGTGTGCCGTGCTCATCGGTTGCGCAGATAAACAGCACCTCATGACCTCGGGCACGTAAATATCTGGCTACAACGTCGGCGGGAAGCATCGAGCCAACTAAATTGCCAAGATGCTTTACACCATTGATATAGGGCAGGGCGGAAGTAACGAGATGACGAGCCATATCTGGCCAATTTACAGGGTGTTCCCCAAGGTGGTCTTTGAAAGGTCACTTAAACTATGTGAATGTCATCTCCAGTTTTTAATGAGAACACCTTACGTGCGATGGAACGTGGTGGGTCGTTCCGCTACGACGAACACGGTAATCCGGTTGTAGACGAGCAATGGGGTAATACCCAAGGGGCTCAGCCGTTCAATATCCATGTGACCACCCCACAGGTCTTTAGTGTGAATGGTGCATTGGTCAAGACAGCCTTCTTGCTGGCTGTTGTCACCGTTAGTGCGATCGCAAGCGCCCTACTTATCCCCCTATCGCTCTACATTCCGATTTTTATCGCCTCACTGGTCATCACGTTGGGCCTGGCATTTTGGATTGCGAAGAATCCTAAGCAGGCACGCATCATCAGTACGCTGTATGCGGCTATCGAAGGTGTCACCGTCGGCATGTTTTCGTTGATTTTGGCCCAATCCTTTGGGCTGGGAATCATTGCCCAAGCCTTGCTGGGAACGGTTGCCGTGACGGTGTCCATGCTGTTCTTGTACGCTACGCACATCATTAAAGTGACCGATAAGTTCCGCACGATTGTGTACGGTGCCACACTCGGTATTTTCGTCATGTACATGATCGGCATCATCGGGCGACTGGCCTTTGGTGCCGAAATGGCCTTCCTATTTGGCAATAGCTGGCTCAGTATCGGGATCAGCATTCTGGTTATTGGTGTGGCTGCGTTGAACCTTGCGGTTGACTTTGACCTGATTGAACGCATGAAGAACCAGCAGGTGGCCAAATATTACGAGTGGTATGCCGCATTCGGATTGATGGTGACCCTGGTGTGGCTGTATATCGAAATCTTGCGGCTATTGGCCAAACTGCAAAGCCGTGACTAGCTCTTAACGCAACTAGCCTGCATGGTGTTGATTTGTCCGGTGTGTGCCCGCACGGGCACCGCTGAGCAGCCAGAGCAGCCCCTCGTTGACCACAATGGGGGGCTTGGTTGTGCCCGTGGCCATCATTTTGACCGAGCTAAACAGGGGTATGTCAATCTGATTGTGGGATCGAATCCGCATCCGGGTGATACGCCAGCCATGGTGCAGGCAAGGTGCCGGGTTCACCAAGCCGGTGTGTTTGAACCAGTCCATACATGGTTAAACGCACAGAGCCGTGGAGGAATCGTGGATATTGGTGCCGGACCGGGGGAGTACCTCGGTTCAGCGACGCATGCAGACTGGCGTATCGCCCTAGATTCGTCTACCGCTGCGCTTAGAGTATGTGCCAAACAATCCGGAGTTCAGGCCTATGGGGGAGACCTGATGCGGCCACTTCCTATCGCAACGGCAGCCGCTGACACCGTTTGGAGTGTATTTGCGCCTCGCCCAATGCGTGAAGTGGTGCGTATTTTGAAACCTGGCGGAATCGCCCTGATGATCATTCCCCGTGCAAACCACCTTGGAGAGTTGCGGGAGAAACTTCCAGCAATGTTGAAGGTTCCCACGGGTAAAGCAACCCGTGTCATTACCCAGGCCAGTGCCCAAGGACTCCACCTCGTTACCCAAGGCAAGATAGAACGAACCCAAGTGGTTCTACCTGAGACTGCCACGGATCTTGTGGGCATGGGACCAACCGCCTTTCATATGGGTGTTGACGACATTGAAGCTGGTCTTGGTCCTCACCCCATACCCGTGACGATTGCCATGGACGTATTCACCTTTGAGCATGGTGCAAGGTAGTGCACCGATAGCTTTCTGGGATCGGGGTGAGGAACGTAATAGCTAGCGAGCGATGGTGTCAGTGAGTTGTGTGACGACCTGTTCACTGATTGCGTTGGTGCCACCCAGAATGGTTAGCTCGGTGACGCGACTATCTGCCAACCATTGGAGCGTCGAACTTGAAACGTGATTTGAATCAACGAGCAGTAACGGGGCACGACGCTCTCCGGCGAGTGCACCGCCTGAAAGGGCATCAGCAGGTAATCCAGAACGAGCAATCACCGCTTGGGTGGCACCTGGGAAAAAGGTGTTTGCGACAACAAGTGCCGTATCTGACGGGGTTGTTCCTGCATAGGTTTTCAACTTGGTAGCCTGACCAGCTACGGCGCCAACGGCCCCGTCAGCGCTACGAATATCTCGTTCAACCGAGGGTGGGATAACAGAACCTGCCGTGAGCAGGACCGCCCCACCATTAGCCGCCATTGCCGATGCGGCAACCACCGCATCATCAGGATTAAAACCATTGGCTACGAGGCGAGGGCCCGAGCCGAGTCGTCGGGCAATCGCGGCTGCAGTTTCTGTCCGGGTTGGCCCGGCCACACGGGTGACAGGGTGCCCAGCGCGCTGGAGGGCTTGTTCAATGCGTGGGCTGATTGCGACGGGACCACCAAGAAGCACGATCGGCACCTTTGTTCCCCCAGCACGTTCGATTTCAGCCTGGGTCACCGCGGGTATAGCCGTTGGGCTTGTTAAGAGCACCGGAGCATGCATATTCACCGCCAAGGGTGCACCAGTTAGCGCATCTGCAGGTTCATCACCACGAGCAAGCACAATCGCCTGCGCACTCCCTTGTGCAAACCGCTGTTGGCTGACATTGGCCGCTGTTTCGGCACGTTCAGCCCCACTGAGCCGTTGTACTCGCCCTGGAACGCCGGTTCGTGGATTAATCGTGAATGAGGTGTTCACCGCCTGGGCAGTAGGTAAATCCGCTTTGGCATCAGCACGAATCGTCAGTGTCGGGTCCTTAGGGCCTGGGCGGTCAACGTCAAACACAAGCGCTGCACTCTGACCTGGTTTCATCGTAGTGATCGTGCAGGTCCAAGGTTTTCCAGGCCCAATACGGACACCATGGGAGTTCGACGGAGGAGTAGAACTTCCGTCCCGTCCGGCCGGTTGGGCTGTGGTGTGTTCGGTTGGTTCGATGGGGCAGGTGGGAGGATAAATCATGGTTGGCCGGTCAGCCTCTACGCGCAATTGAATAGGGGCTGGCCGACCATCGGTATGTCGCAGTGTCCACGTCACCCGTTCACGTCTCGCAGTAGCTGACTCCGTTGCCGTCTGCCCGGTTTCTGTCACGGTCACATGGGATGGCTGTAGAGCCAATTCGGTTCGGTTATTGACCACAGGGTTGTTGTCAGGGGTTTGTTGTGCTCGTGCCACAACGATGGCGGTTGTAGCCGTGGGTACCTTCACCTTGATTCGAACGGTTACAGCCTGACCAACCCCAAGGTTTGTGTAGGAGCATTGGATCGTTTGTGGGCCTGATTCGCAGGCAACGCCGTCGCTAATACTTTGTGGGGTGGGGTCGCCATCGTGACTGACAATGTGGGCATCGCCCGTATGGATAGCCAGGAGTGGGTAGGCTGAGTCGTTCGGCCCTCTATTGGTCAACGTGGCCTGAATGAATTGTTCCTCATGATCGTCGTTGACGACTTGTGCTTGGACTGCGAGATCGGCTGACCGGAACGCATCAGCAGTTGATGGGGCGGCCATGGCCAGTTGTGCGCCAAGGAGGGTTAAAAAACTGCCGGTGATGATCGCAGAACGGAATTGGGCTGGGGTGAGCCGCGGAGGTGTAAACGGGGAGAGGGGAGGTAATCGCAACATAAGAGACCTTTCAAAACTATTTGAAGCGATTACAAGTAATGGCACTGTAATGTATGAATTGCAGCGTGTTAAGAAGAAGTTCTATGACTGTTCATCTCATGTTAAACAATGCAAAATCGTGTCCTGGAGGTGAGTGGAGTATTTGGGCGGCGCAGGTACCGTATTCCCATGGCTCACCCTGTTCCTCCACCACCCCCGCCATCGCTACGTGCGGTTGATACCCATTCTCATATCCATTTGACGAAAGAGGATGGGGTGCCCGAGCGCCAACCTGATTGGAGCTATGACGATCCTCGTGCATGGAATATGCAGGCAGATGCGGTTGTTGCTGAGGCGGAGCAGGCAGGGCTTGTTTGGTTGGCAACGGTGAGCACGGATATGCCAAGTGCGCGCGTGGTTGTGGACCAATCGCGTCGCCATGCCAATGTGTATGGTGTCATTGGTATCCACCCCAATGACAGCGACGGGACTGATGACGCTGCGGTGAATGAATTACACGACCTAGCCCTAGACCCAAATATTGTGGCGATCGGGGAAACCGGTTTGGACTGGTACCGCATGGGCGCATCGAAGGAAACGCAGGAGGAGAGTTTCCGCCGCCATATTTCATTGGCACGCGAAACGGATACCGCCTTGGTTATCCATGACCGTGATGCCCACGAGGACATCGTGCGTATCTTGTGCGATCAGCCATCATTACCTAAGGCGGTTATTTTCCATTGCTTCAGTGGTGATGAACATCTCGCAGAGATTTGCAATACGCATGGCTGGTATATGAGCTTTGCTGGGAATGTGACCTTCCCGAGCGCCGATAGTTTACGCCGAGGCTTATTGGCCGCCCGCCCAGAGCTGATTCTGAGTGAAACGGATGCCCCGTTTATGGCGCCTGTGCCACATCGTGGTCAATCGAATACACCGGCAAAGGTCATCCATACGGTCAATTACATGGCGATGGTGCGAGAAACTGATCCAGTTGCCTTTGGTGAGCAACTGATCCTCAACGCAAACTGCGCCATGGATATTCATGGATAACCATCCCAACTTTCCTGGCCCAGTTGCGTCTGAAGCGACTCAGGGCGGCCTTCACGGGTTACTTGGCGGCTCAGACATTAAGCAACTGTTAGCGTCGCACGGCCTTGCACCAACGAAAAAACGTGGTCAGAACTTTGTGACAGACCCTAATACGGTGGCGCGCATTGTGCGTGACGCAAAGGTGAAGCCTGGTGACCTTATTGTTGAAGTTGGCCCTGGCCTGGGGAGTTTGACCTTGGCGTTGCTCCACGCCGGTGCCCGTGTGATCGCAGTTGAGTTAGATCATGGTTTGGCTGACGTAGTATCCGAGTTGACTAAGGGTGCCGCTATCGAAGTGGTCTGTGCTGACGCAACCAACGTTGATTGGGCTGAACTAACCCGTGGAACTCCCGCCAAGATGGTTGCCAATTTGCCCTATAACGTTGCGACTCCCATCGTTATGCAAGCCCTTAAGGGAGGGCATCTGAGCGGCTACCACGTGATGGTTCAAAAAGAAGTGGGGCGGCGTTGGTGTGCGACAGTCGGTGATCCAGAACTCGGTGCGGTCAGCATGAAAATGGCGCTTTTTGGTCAAACCAATATTGCGGGAACTGTCGCACGTCAAGCGTTCTACCCGGTTCCCAATGTTGACAGCGTCACGGTTTCAATCACCCCATACCAAGAATCACTGACCCATCACGTTGTCGATTTGCCACACCAACCGGTAATTGGTCCAGCTGGTCAAGCCGTGCACCGTGATCTGCTATTGCGCACCTGTGACGTCATTGATTTGGGCTATGCCCAACGACGAAAGACATTGCGTAACGCATTGGCTAATAAGCAGCGCAAACCTGCCCAAATAGACCATATGTTAGAGGCTGTGTCACTCCCAATTGGCATTCGTGCAGAGCTTCTTTCCCCTCAGAATTGGGTAGACCTGGCCAATATGTTTTACCGTGAGTCTTGGTGCTGATCACATTGGAAACGCACGTACGCGTACCCGCGAAGATCAACCTACATTTGGCGGTTGGTCCGTTGCGAGATGACCGCTACCACGAGATCACCACCATTTTCCATACCGTCAGCCTATTCGATGACGTAACCGTCGTAACGACGGATGAGAATGGCCGTTTGGGGCACCCAGCCGGTGCGCGTCATTCTCGGGTTCGCTTATCGCATAATGCCGGCCCTGAGGTTCCAGGTGATGGGTCAAACCTTATGGTTCGAGCCGCCACAGCCTTGATCGCACATGTTGGCTACACCGCTGTGCCGGACAGTCTGGCAGTTGGCGAGCAAGAGGATTGGCCGCTCTTAGATTTGGGCGTCTGTAAGCAAATCCCTGTCGCTGCAGGTATGGCTGGAGGGTCTGCTGATGCGGCTGGGACACTCCTCGCATTGAATCGGCACTGGGATTTGCATCTGTCGCTTGACACGCTTGCCAGTATCGGCGCGACCCTTGGTGCTGATGTGCCATTTTGTTTATATGGCGGAACTGCGTTAGGAACTGGAACCGGATCTGATGTTGTTCCTGTGGCCACACGGTCGGTCTTTCACTTTGTTGCTGGAACAAGCAATTTGTCCTTGGCCACCCCAGCGGTGTATGCCGCCTTTGACCAATTGCCGCCACCTCAACCGCATCCGGTTGATGAGGTGCTACAAGCCGTTACCGCAGGTGATGTCGCTCGGCTTGCCGAGGCGATGTCCAATGATCTCGAACCTGCAGCCATCGCGCTGCGACCCGAAATTGCCCACCAATTAAAGGCCATGGAACGCGCGGGCGCATTACGCGCTATGGTGAGCGGGTCGGGTCCAACCATTCTTGGATTAGCAGAAGATGCTGGTCATGCCCAAACTATTGCACAAGAATGTGCCCCGTTATTTAAGTCCACCCACGTGATTTCTAGCACACTTAGCGGCCCATACTGGCCAAATCAGTTATAGCCGCTATTCTGGTCTCCCCCTTGGGGGATGGTGAAATGGCATCACGTCGTCCTTTGGAGTCGAAGTTGAGGGTTCGATACCTTCTCCCCCAGCCAGAAATACATACGGCAGCTGTAGTGCTTGCCGCAGGAAAGGGCAGCCGTCTTAAGAGCCCTATCCCTAAAGTTGCGCACATTGTGGCAGGTCGTCCAATGTTGCATTGGGTACTTGATGCGTTAGCGGCACTCAATCTGGACAAGATTGTGGTTGTTGTCGGTCACGAAGGCGACCAGGTGCGCGACCTTGTAGAATCTGCCCAGGTTGATAACACGGTTTGTGTTACTCAGGTGGAACAACTGGGTACCGGACATGCCATGCGCTGCGCCCTGGGGCTTACCAACGGTGAACACCCAGATAACGATCCGTCGCTGTTAGCCGATGCCGAGCGCATCTTATTGGTCTACGGCGATGGTCCCACCTTGAGCCCGCATACCCTCGTTGAGCTCGTTGAAGGGGGGCAAGGGAACGAAGCCACCGTATTGACCACGATGCTTGATGATCCAACCGGTTATGGGCGGATTATTCGCAATACATCGGGCATGGTGACTGAAATTGTTGAGCAGCGAGATACCAATGAAACCCAAGCGAGTATTCGAGAGATCAATACTGGTATCTATTGTTTTGAACGTGAACCGCTTGTTAAAGCCTTGGGGCAATTGACCACAGACAACAGCCAAGGTGAGGAGTACATCACCGATGTGGTTGGTATCCTCGCTCCCCGCGTCGGGGCTGTTGTTGTTGCACCAGATGAGGTGATGGGTATTAATGATCAAATCCAGTTGGCTGAAAGTGCAGCAGTGTTGAGAACGCGCATTATTAGGGCATACCAGGAGAACGGGGTCGCCATTATTGACCCGGCCACGACATATATTGAACACGGGGTGAGTATTGAGCCAGGTGCCGTGATTGAGCCGGGATGTCATTTACGTGGGACCACACGTATTGGTGCGGCGAGAATTGGGCCAAATGCTGATCTCACGGATACGACGGTTGAAGATGGTGCCACCATTACCTACTCCGTAGTAACGGGAGCAACCATTGGCGCAGATGCCACAGTCGGTCCGTTTGCACATTTGCGTCCTGGGACTGTTTTGGCTCCCAAGGCCAAGGCTGGTGGCTTTGTCGAGACAAAGAATGCGACGATTGGCGAAGGCTCGAAAGTTCCGCACCTGTCGTATATCGGCGATGCATCTATTGGTGCGGGTTCAAATATTGGGGCCGGGACCATTACCTGTAACTACAACGGCTATAAAAAATTCCGTACCACCGTTGGTGAGGGAACCTTTATTGGTTCCGACTCGATGTTGATCGCCCCCGTTACGATCGGCAATGGTGCCTATGTTGGTGCGGGTAGTGCGGTAGCTACTGATGTGCCTGATGGGGCGCTGTATATCGAACGTGCACAACCTGTCGTGAAAGATGGTTGGGCCAGTAAATTTCATGCTCGCTACGCGAAGCCGGACACAGACCAATAAGGTGTTGGTCGAGCACAGTCTGATCGCCCTGATTTCCGAACCCAAACACCCATTGACGGAGGCCACCGGTGAGTGGAGATTTCGAGATAAATACGATGAAGCATCTGCAGTTATTTGCAGGTACTTCAAGCCGTGAACTTGCCCAGAAAATCGCAGCCTATTTGAATATCGAACTTGGAAAGATCGATATTCATCAGTTCTCTAACGGCGAAACATATTGCCGGTATGACGAGAGTGTTCGTGGTTCTGATGTGTTCTTGCTTCAAACACACTCAGCACCGGTAAATGACAACATCATGGAATTACTCGTCATGATCGATGCGGCACGTCGGGCATCAGCCAAGCGGATTACAGCAGTGATTCCGTTTTATGGGTACGCCCGCCAGGATAAGAAAGCTCGGAGTCGTGAACCGATCTCAGCGCGGCTACTCGCTGACCTGCTGACCGTGGCCGGTGCGGATCGTATCGTCAGTATGGATTTACACACCGGGCAGATTCAGGGCTACTTCTCACAGCCGTTGGACCATTTGACGGCATTACCATTGCTGAGCGATTGGATTGAGGAAAACCTCGGTGATCGTGATCTCGTGATTGCTAGTCCAGACGCGGGCCGTGTCCGCATGGCTGAAAAGTTCGTGAGTCGGTTAGGTTCGCCGGGAATGGCGTTCTTAGCTAAGACCCGTACGGCGCACAATGTGGCCAAAACACTGGCGGTTGTCGGTGAAGTGAAAGGCAAAACCGTTGTGCTGTGTGACGACATGATTGATACCGCCGGAACCCTTTGCGGTGCAGCCGAAGCCCTTATGGACCAAGGCGCGGTAGAGGTCTATGCCGTAGCCACCCACCCGGTACTCAGTGGACCGGCTATTGAACGCATCAAAAACAGTCCCATCAAACAGGTCGTTGTGACCGACACATTGCCCTTACCCCATGAGGCCTTCCAAACGGACAAAATTGTGCAGTTGTCTATCGCGGCCGCTATCGGTGAAACGTTGCGTGCCATCTTTGAAGACCACTCAATTTCAGAGTTATTCGGTAGCGAGAAGTAAAAGCGGCTACCCTGTAGCGCTGCGCATTATTGCGCCTTGTTTTATTCACTTCTGTACGCCTGTACACCGGGAACCCAGAGGAACCTCTCATGGCACATGAAAAAGTAACGTTAGAAGCCCAACCACGCCAAGGCGCAGGTAAGAGCGAAGCTCGTAAGCTGCGCGCCAAGGGTCGTGTTCCAATCAATGTGTATGGTCACGGCTTGGATCATGCGGTTGCCCTTCACGTTGACCGTTTGGAATTAAATGCCGCGCTGAACACGTCAGCTGGTATGAACGTGGTTGTTCACGTATTAGCCGAGGGTGAGGATTACGTTGCCTTGCCGCGTGAAATCCAGCGTCACCCCGTGCGCCGTGATGTGTTACACCTTGATTTCATTACATTCGACCGCAAGTCGAAGGTCAATGCTGAAGTACCAATTACCGTTTTGGGTGAAGTTGAAGACGGTAACGTCACACAGGAATTGGTCACATTGCTTGTTGACGTGCTTCCGATGGAAATGATTGATGAAGTGACCGTTGATGTCACTGGCATGGAAGTTGGTGACGTTATCCGCGTTGCTGACATCGTGGTGCCTGAAGGCGTAGACGTACTCCTTGACGAAGAACAGCCGGTCTTGAGTATCGTTGCAGATATGGTGCTTGAAGAAGAACCTGTTGAGGGCGAAGAGAGCGAAGCTGCCGAGGGTGAAGAAGGTGACGCTGCCGAAGACAGTGACGCTGCCGATGGCGAAGAAGGCTAATTCATACATTGAATGAGTTACGCTGACCTGCCGGATGGTGGGTCAGCGTTTTGCTATCTGGCTACACCCGCGATGATACATAACAGGCGAGCGTAATGAGGCAACCATAAGGAAGGTCGGTGTCTATGGAACGGTTTGTCATTGCAGGGCTCACCAACCCAGAAGCTGAATATCGGGGTACTCGGCACAATATCGGTGCAGATGTTGTCCGGGCACTTGCCACCAAACTCGGGCTTTCATTTCGCCGTCACCGGACTCCAAATGATGTGGCCGAAGGCTGGAGCAGGCCAGGGGGGACTCCATTGACGCTAGGTATTGGCGCTGGCTACATGAACCGTCAAGGGAACCCGATAGGCCAACTGATCAAATGGGCTAACGTTCCGCCAGAACGATTAATTGTGGTCCATGATGAACTCGATTTACCTGTCGGTGTATTGCGCACCAAACGGGGTGGGTCTGGTGGCCATAACGGATTAAAAAGTGTGTATCGCCATATTGGCAGTGATCAATTTATTCGATTACGGTTTGGCATTGGGCGACCACCAGGGCGTATGGACCCGGCAAAGTACGTGTTGGCAAGGTTTAGCGCTAAAGAACGTGAATCTATTGTGGATGTTGCGGTGCAAGAAGCCGTTGATGCACTGTTGGACATTACAGAAGGCCCCTATGAATTCGCCCAACAACGGCTACATTCGAGCTAACACCTACCGATAGAGTTCAACGAAGATGCGTACTGATACCGTTAAATTATCGCGTAGCCCCATATTGGGGACCAACCGTGGGCACACGCTCCTGGGCTATGAACTATGCTTCGCTGGTGACCAGACCACGTCGGATAACGTAGCCAATGAGGTGATTAGCCGGTCCTTATTAACCCTTGGGTTAGGAAGGATCGTGGGTGATGCCCGAGCCTTTATCCGATTTGAAAAAGAGATGGTCTTTGATAAATCGGTATTGCTGCTGCCCGCTGAAAGCGTGGTTATGCAGCTTGGGCCAGACTGTTGGCGCGATACAGACATTAAAGAGCTTCTTCCGGTGTGTCGGGATTACCGGCGTGACGGGTATCGGATGGCACTCGATGAGTTCACCCTAGATACAGATATTGAACGCCTTGGCCCGCTCCTAGACCTGGTTAGTTTCGTGAAGATGCACTTGGCTGAAGAGACCGAGGAACATCGTGAACAGATCGCCAAAATCCTTGGCCCTCATTTTGTCCATGTGATCGCAACTCAGGTCAATGATGAAACTGAGCGTGATATTGCACGTTCCGCTGGCGTGCAGTACGTACAGGGGTACTACTTCGCCAAGCCCTCCATCGTTCAAGGACGGGACCTCCCTGGCTTCAAGGTGTCCTATATGAGCTTGCTTCGGGCAAGCCAGAACGATGAGATTGATTTCCGTGAATTAGCTGACATTATCAAGCATGATGTGGCCTTGAGCTACAAGCTGCTTCGGTACGTAAACTCATCTGCGGTTGGTCTTCGGGGTGAAGTGGAAAGTGTCACCCAGGCGCTTGCTCTAATGGGTATTAACCAAATCCGCCGTTGGGCTATCGCTGCCACCGTGACTGGACTTGTTGGTGACCGTCCGGATGAACTGGCCCGACTGTGTGTTGTGCGTGCTCGCTTCTGTGAGGCGGTTGCTGATCGTAAACGGCCTACGATGAGTCATGACAGCTTCACGGTGGGGATGTTTAGTTTGCTAGACGTCATGCTGGGCCAGCCGATGGAAGAAGCGCTAATCGATGTTCCGATGAGCGAACGCGCGCGTACGGCCTTGTTAACCGGTGAAGGCCCGATGGCTGAAATTAACCGGCTCGCGATCGCCTACGAACAAGGCGAATGGGAAATCGTCGAGCGCATCTGTAACCAAAATGGCTGGGACCAAGATGAACTCTTGGCTGACTATATTGACGCCCTCGAGTGGAGCCGTGGGTTCTTCAGCGGTGGGGAACAGGATCCGGCCTAGCCCTGGAGACTCCTGATAGACAGAATTGAGTTAACGCCCCAAGATGGCGCATATGGCGACCATCGTTGATCTCACTTCCCCGAAAGCTCAGGCTCGTGCTGCTCGCTTAAAGAAAACACGTGGCTTTGCAACCGGACTCCTTGCCGCCGTTGCGTTGACCTGGCTGATCCTTGTCCTTTTTGGTCCAGAGAACACGGTTACGTTTGTCCTTAAACGAACCTTAGAGGCCGGCATGGTCGGTGGGTTAGCCGACTGGTTTGCCGTTACCGCACTTTTTCGATATCCGATGGGTATTCCAATCCCACACACCGCGATTGTGCCGCGTCGTAAAGATGACATGGCCGACCATGTGGGAACTTTTTCTGCTGAAGCGTTCTTGAGCCCAGAGCTCCTAGCCGAACGGGTGCGAGAAGCCAACGGGGCACGCGCGGTACTTGGATGGCTCAGTGATGCAGATAACGCCACCGATGTGGTTACTCGCCTAGCAAATGCGTCGGCAGGGGTGGTCCATGGGCTTGCCGATGAGTCGGTCCGTGACCGTGCCCTCTCTCGGGTGCGTGACCAGGTATTGGCCTATGATGCCGGACCCATGGTTGGTAAAGGCCTCACCCAGCTTGCTGAACGTGGCCAGCTTGAACCACTGATTATCCACGGCGCAGTTGCCCTTCGTCGGCTCGGTCGGCGTAATCGTGACGGCCTTATCCAGCGGATAATGGCCAATGGGCCGAGTTGGATACCCAGCCAAATCAACCAGATTGTTGCCGAAGTGCTCGTCAGCCAAGGTGACGACTACCTGCGTAAACTCAGCACGGATGACCCCAACGGGATGCGAGCCGATCTGATTGTCCAAGCCGGCAAACTCGGCAAACGTCTTGAGACAGACCGGCGAGCCAATAAGCGTGTTGCTGAGATTAAAGCAGCGGTAATTGACCACCCAGCGGTGCAAGAGGCTGCCCAAGCGGCTTGGCCAACATTCATTACGGCGCTCAGTGAAGGGCTCCGCAATGCCCATGCTGATGGCACCGCGCGTGAAGTAGGGCAGATTTTGGCCAATACCGCCCGTGATTTACGAGAAGATGCGGTGATATGTAGGGAACTTGATAACGCTGCCGCTGAGGTTGTTCGTCGGGTTGTAGAGAATAATGCTGAACGAGTGGTGGCTATTGTGGCCGACCGAATCCGGGCATGGGATGGCGAAGAGGCCGCAACGAACCTTGAGAGCTTGATTGGTCCGGACCTGCAGTTCATCCGTATTAACGGAACTGTTGTGGGGGCGATGGCAGGTTTGGTCATTACCCTGATCGAATTAGCCCTGTAGACACGTGCCATCGCGTCCTTAATGTTTCACGGGGGCTTACTTATAGATGCAAGCCCCCGTGGAGACGTTTGTGGCTATCAAGGGTGCCTATGTTGAGGCGAGGTCGGTGACGATTGATCGCTTCGCCGCACGTAAAGCGGGTATATACGATGCCAGCAACCCAGCCAACAACGTACCAACAATAATCAGCACGACGGATAACCACGGGATATGCAACGCTAACCCAAGCTTGTCAGCGGCATGGTCAATGGCGATCACGCCCGACCACGCGTAGCCAATCCCAAGCACAATCCCAAGTACAACCGACACAACCGCTGCGAGCACCGCTTCAGTTGTGATCATGCTGACCAGTTGACTGCGCGTGACGCCAACCGCACGCAACATCGCTGATTCGCGGCGCCGCTCAAGAATGGACAGGGCAGCAGTATTGCCCACCCCCACGATGGCAATCAGGACGGATACCGCCAATAAGGCAAGTAAGACATACAAAATGATGTCGAGGACTTGGTTGAGCATAGCCCGGTCCATTGCACCGCCATAGGCGTGTGCATTGGGAATAGCCTTGCTGATGTCGCGCTGGACCTCCTCAATCTCTTGAAAATTCAATCCACGAGGGAGGCGAACCAAGATTCTTTCAGGTACAAGCGGACTCCCAAAGGACTGCAACGTCTGATAGCTCACCACCAGTATCCCCGGATCTATTGACGGATCTTCACGGACAGTGAGTGTTTTCTCGCCACGCTCGGTGGTAACCACTAGTTGTCCGTTATTCTCCAGATTGTTGAGTTCAGCATCATTGGTGTACACCGTGTCCGGTGCTAAGGGTGGCACAGGATCATGGAGTACTGCGTTGAGTTCAGCCGGGTCGGTTGCGTAGAACTTACTCTCGAGCTGTACGAATTGGTCGAAGTCATATTTCGCCGTTGCTGAATACATCGTGGCCGTCTTTTCAACCCGATTAACCGCCCCGACCGCCTGGATATTAGCCGGAGTGAGCTGCACATCTTCTCGCGTCTGCACAACGAGGTCTAAGGGACGTTTTTGGTCAATCGTTTTGAGGACTGATTCACGCGTTGAGGTAATCCCCGTACTCAGCATGGTGAGTAATACAGCACCAATAAGCAGTGCGGTTCCGGTAGCCGCCGTTCGTTGTCTGTTCCGAGTCGTATTGGCAACCGCCAGTTCAGTGGTGGCATTCAGTGGGGCGATCAGTCGCCCGATGCCATGGATCATCGGTGGAAGGCACAACCGGCTCACCATCAGCACCCCGATCGCACTGACCATCCCCGCAAGAATTGCCACAGGGAGTAATTCGGTGAAGGAGAATGCAACCATCGCACCGGTTCCGATTACGGCAAGGATGGTGCCAATAATGCCAATAACCACCGAAGATCGACGTTCCTCTTCTTGTGTTTGCGGCCGCAATGCGGCAATTGGGTGAACCCGTAGGGCGTTGCGAGCCGGTCCCATGGCAAAGAGCACCGTGCTGGCGGTGCCAAGGAGCAAACTGATGATCACCATTGTGGGACTGACGACAAACTCACTAATCTGTAACTCGCCTGCACCCGCAATCATTTTGATCAGGTAGGCAACACCAATCCCAATTAACGCACCGAGAACCGAGAAGCTCAACCCGATCACGGCTGATTCGCCAAGGATGAGTTTTCGTATCTGACCTTTCGTAGCACCCACACAGCGCATTAAGGCAAGTTCCTTGGTGCGCTGGGCGACAATGAGGCGGAAGGTATTCGCAATGACAAAGCCAGCAACGATTATTGAAATAGCGCCAAAGGCAAGAACGATTGCTTGAATGGTGATCGTGGAACCAGAGAGTTCTTCAACCTGCTCATTGGCAACGGCCTCTTTTGTTTTAACGACAAAACCAGGCTCAGTGATGGTCGGCGTTAGGGTTGTAGCCAGTTGATCGGGTGATGTTCCGGCAACACCCTTGACCAAGGTTCCATGAACGAGTGGAGTCCCAGGCAATTGATCAAAGGTTTCTTGGCTGACATAAAACTCACTTGCCGGGGCGCCGTTTTGCAAGGCGTACGTACCAACAATGGTGAGATCTGTAGTTTTAGCGGTTTCTTCTCCGAAGGGGCGAAGACTGATCCGCGACCCGGTGCTTAAGGCGTGCCGCTCAGCAACGTTGGTACTGATGACGGCCTGCCCAGGTTGAGATGGCCAACTTCCCGAGACAAGTTCTTGCCACCGTAACGGTTCGGGTGGCAGGGCAAAAATCGTCGCGGAGTCTTCTGACCCGTTGGCAGAAAATGAAGCAAAGTTTGAGAGTTCACTGTAGACCGATTCAACGTCTTGATGTTGGGAAAGGCGTTGGGTGATGGCCTTGGTTTGCGCTACCTCATCTTCCATAGAACCAGAAGGTCCATCGTCAAGCCCGATACGAATATCAGCATGGGTCATATCGGCGTTGAATGCGTTTGCAAATGAAGCTGCGTAACTGCTGGTCACTACAAAACCAGTAACCACGAATGCAACGGCAAGCACAATCGCAATGCCGGTTGCGATAAAACGGCCTCGATGCTGGCGTATAGACGCCAGAATGATTGTATTCATCAACCGCTCCTAACCCTGAGGGGACATGCCTTGTGGTGGTGTTCCCTGGGCTGGTGGCTGGGGGGTTGGTGCCCCTTGATGCTGAGGCCGAGGTGGGAACCCATGGCCAGATTGGCCTTGGCTAGGGGAATCTTGGCTAGGGGTACCCTGCGTAGGGACCCCCCGCGGTTGCCCATGTTGGGGTGGGGTTCTTGGGGATGGTTGCCTCTGATCGGGGTGCCCTGGCGCGGATACTCCCTGGGATGGAACGCCTTGAGTTGATTGGTGGGGGGTGGAAGTACCCGAGCCCGGTGCCCCTGAAGTGGACGTGGCTGGTGAGCGACTTTCCAAGTGCGCGAATGCTGCGAGAAGCTGCTCGGAACTCGGTCGATTCAAGACTTGACGAATCATACCGTCAGCTAATAGCACCACCTGGTCTGCGTAGGTTGCCGCTTTCGGATCATGGGTGACCATGATGACAGTTTGGCGCAGGTGATCCACACTTTGGCGCAACATGTTCAAGATGGTGGTACTTGAACTCGAATCGAGGTTGCCGGTTGGCTCATCAGCAAAAATGACGGCGGGTTTCGTGATTAATGCACGTGCAATTGCAACGCGTTGTTGTTGCCCACCAGACAGTTCACCGGGTTTGTGGTCTAAACGGTCCCTGAGTCCGAGGCCATTGACGACCGTATCGAACCAAGCCGGATCGACGGTTCTCTTGGCGATGGTGAGGGGTAACACGATGTTCTGTTCAGCCGTCAACATGGGTAACAGATTGAATGCTTGAAAAATGAACCCTACGCGGTCACGGCGAAGCAAGGTGAGGTTATTGTCGCTGAGTTGATTGATCGGGGTGTTATCAAGCCAGATTTCCCCGCTATCAATGGCATCCAGCCCGGCCAATGTTTGCATCAATGTGGATTTCCCCGAGCCGGACGGTCCCATCACCGCAACGAAGGTGCCAGATTGCACTCTGATTGACACGTTATTGAGTGCTTGGACTTGAGCATTGCCAGTTCCGTACCGTTTGGAAATCCCGATGGCACGAACGGCATCATGCACGGGCGTGGACGACATATCAACCTCCTCGTTGAGCACATTCGGTTTAGTGTTGCGGTCGACCATAGAACGAATCAAGGTTGAGAACGTCAAGGAAACCCCTCACGTGCGTATGAGGGAAATACATGGATAGACCGGGGAGTTGGATGAATGCAATTGCTTCTGATAACGGTTCGTTCATCATGGGTAAGTAAGGCTAATCTTGGCCTCTATGTACACCCTCACCGGACCACTCGCGGGCGTCGCCAGCCGCCATATAGACGAATTTGATGACCTTGGGGTTGGTGGGTTGATTTCATGCCCGCCGCCACTGCGAGCCTTGGTTGCGGCCAAACTGGCACAACGCCGTCCCCTCGTTCTGATTGTGCCCACACGCACTGAAGCAGAAACCTTGCGAGATGATATCGCTGCCTATGTTGGGCTTAATGCCGTGCGGGTATTTGATGCGTGGGAGACATTGCCGCACGAGCGGTTGAGCCCACAACCGGCCACAGTTGGGTCACGCTTGGCCACCCTCAATGCGTTACGGTCGGGAGAGGCACGTGTCGTGATCGCCCCTGTTCGTGCCGCCTTACAGCCGATTGATCCCCGTGTAGCTGAACGTACCCCACTCATTATTAGTTCACAGTTTGCCGAGGGGTTAGAAGGGCTTGTCACTGGTCTGGCCCAACTGGGGTATACCCGAACAAGCTTGGTAACCACAACAGGTGAGTTCGCGGTACGCGGTGGAATAGTTGATGTCTATGGTGCCGGCGCTGAGGAGCCGGTTCGCATTGAGTTTTTTGGTGACGATGTTGATGATATGCGCACCTTTGACCCCATTGACCAGCGCACGGTTGCCAAGGTTGAGACGGTCACAATTCATGCGGCACGTGAACTTGTCCTTGATGAAGAAACCCGCACATTAGCGCGTGCAAAGGCCAAGGAAGTGCAGGCCCTTGCACCTCAGCTGAATGAACTTGCCGACGGCGTCGCCGTTGAGGGGGCGGAGGGGCTTGTACTCGCACTTATAGATCAACCGGTCTATTTGACCGATATTGTGCATGATGAGACGGGTTTGGTTGTCATCGACCATGAACAAGTTCATGACCGAGCAGAACAACTGATTGAACAGGCCAAACAACTCATTGTCGCTGATTGGGGAGCATTAGCACAACGGGTAGCACCGCATCAAGATGATGCCGGCATTCCACTTGAAGATGAGCGGGCAGGATTCGCTGAATTAACCGATTTGGTTGACCGCTTTGCCCAGCGGGCAACTCGCGGCGCAAAGGTGTGGCGAACCACAGCCTTCCAGTCATCAGATGCGGTAATCACCTTACATGCTCGTGTTTTTGATACCTGGCGAGGCAATATCCCTGAAGTGGGACAGACCGCTCGCATCCTGGCCAAAGATGAGCAACTTGTTGTCATTAGCGTGCGTGACCACGGCAATGCATTGCGTATTGCTCAGGTGCTGCGTGACGGGGGGCTTGCGGTTGACCATCTTGATGATGGACAACCCTTGCCACGCAAACCAAATGGCCGTATTCAACTCGTTGAAAGTCCGTTACGTACTGGATTTAATTCCCGTGAACTCGGTATCGCCCTTATTGGCGAGTTCGATGTGTTTGGTGCACGCCGAACCGCAGGAAAACGCCGGATAGGCTCACGTAAAAGTGCTGAACAAACGGTCCTCGACCTTGAAATTGGTGGTGCACTGGTGCACGCCGTTCACGGTATTGGCACCTATGTAGGGATGCAGACACGCACGCTTAAAGGGGGGAGTGGTACCGTCACTCGTGACTATGTGGTCGTTGAATATGCCGGTGGTGACAAGCTGTACGTGCCCAGTGACCAGGTTGATGCCCTCGCGGTGTACACCGGTGGTGAACACCCCCGCATTATGCGTATGGGTGGAGCTGACTGGGAACGTGCCAAGTTAAAGGTGAAGACGGCAGTCAAAGAAATGGCTGCTGATTTGATGCGCTTATATTCGGCTCGTATGACGGCGACAGGCCATGCCTTCCAACCCGACGTTGAAATGTTAGCGAAATTAGAAGAGTCCTTTCCTTGGGTAGAGACTGCTGACCAGCTTGAAGCCATTCAAGCGGTTAAAGAAGATATGGGCACACCCTTACCGATGGACCGACTTATTTGCGGTGATGTGGGCTTTGGTAAAACTGAAGTAGCCGTTCGGGCAGCGGCTATGGCAGTCTTTGATAATCATCAAGCTGCTGTATTAGTGCCCACCACGCTGTTAGCCCAACAACACGGTGAAACCTTCATTGAACGCTTTGCAAACACCGGCATCACCGTGAAGGTACTCAGCCGTTTTTCTACCCAAAAGGAAATGAATGCCACCTTGGAGGGTTTGAAAGACGGGTCAGTAGACATCGTGGTGGGTACCCATCGGTTATTAAGTACCGATGTCTCTTTCAAAAACCTCGGACTACTGGTAGTTGATGAAGAGCAGCGCTTTGGGGTTGGCCATAAAGAACGTTTGAAGCAGCTCAAAACAAGTGTGGATGTGCTCACCATGAGTGCCACCCCGATTCCTCGAACAATGGAAATGGCGATCACGGGTATCCGCGATATGTCCACCATTGAAACCCCACCCGTTGACCGCCAGCCCGTGATTACTCAAGTTACCGAGTGGGACGAAGACCTCGCCGTCCTTGCCTTGCGGCGCGAGCTCTTGCGTGAGGGCCAGGTTTTTTGGCTGCACAACAAAGTTGACACAATTCATGCGGCGGCTGACCGGATTCGTGAACTCGTCCCCGGCGCACGTGTGGCCGTTGGTCACGGACAAATGCCTGAAGAAGAACTCGAACAGGTCATGCTCGATTTTTGGACCCGTGATATCGACGTATTGGTTGCCACGACGATCATTGAGAATGGCATTGATATCCCCAACGCCAACACGCTCGTCGTTGAGGATGCTGACCGGCTTGGCATGTCGCAGCTCTACCAGTTGCGTGGCCGGGTAGGCCGTTCAGCAACCCGTGGGTATGCCCATTTGTTTTATACCGGTAAGCCAACCCCTGAAGCGTGGAAACGTTTGGAAAGCATTGCAACACATTCCCATCTTGGTGCCGGGATGAGCGTCGCGTTAAAGGACCTTGAAATTCGTGGGGCTGGTTCGATGCTTGGAGCTGACCAATCGGGAACAGTCAGTGGTGTGGGGTTTGATACCTATACCCAGCTCATGCGAGAAGCGGTTGCCGAACTTGGTGGGATGCCCAGCCCTGAACCAGAAATTGAAATCAAGGTTGATCTACCAGTGGATGCGCACCTTCCGCACGACTGGATTACAGATGAAGGGCTGCGTTTGCAGGCGTATCGTCTTGTTGCGGGGATCCGGAATGTCCACGATGTGAATGATGTACGTGCTGAGCTGACTGACCGCTACGGGAAGCCACCCGCAGCGGCTGAACGGCTAATCATGCTGGCGGCCTTCAAGTCGATGCTTCGTATGTGGGGTATCACTGAAGTTTCTACAACCCCTCGGCATACCGTTCGGATGTATCCCGTGCTGCTCGCCGATTCAAAACAGGTTCGTCTCACCCGTAAATATCCCCAAGCGCAATGGAATCCCTCAGGTGAAGTGCTTGAACTCCCACAGACTAAAGGATTCTCCCAAGACCCGGTCGGCTGGTTGGCGAAACGGTTGGCAGACATTCTTGGCAAACCAGAAAACTAGACTTGTCATCATCTTCACCCCGATTGGGTGAACGGGTGCCGTTAGCGAGCCGTACGACCCCACCACGGGCGCGTAGCCAATCCAGAAGGGTTGGTAGGAAAGAACTTGGGACGGTTCCCGCCCTTCAATCCGTCATAGATGAGGATGAAGACTGCTACCCAAATGATTATGACGCCTATCCAGCGTGCGAGAGGCATTGCTTCATGGAACACAAGAAGCCCAATCACAAAGGACATGGTGGGAGCCAAATATTGCACCAGTCCAATGACTGATAACGGCAGATTCCCAGATGCCATCGCAAACATAATGAGGGGGATCATCGTGATTAATCCAGATCCCGCAAGCAGCATGAAGTGCACAATAGCGGTTTGCTGATCTTGCGCCCAAAGGAGTTGAACAGAACTGCCTTGACGCATGAGGAGGGGGATGTAATAGGCCAGTGCAAACGGCACGAGGGTAACTGTTTCAACGAGCATGCCACTCACCGGACGCACTCGGCCAGCAATCTGCTTTTTGACGAGCCCATAGAGCCCAAAGGACGTGGCAAGTACCAAACTCGTCCAGGGTAATCGGCCATGGGCGATGACAAGAACGGCTACGGCCGCAATGCCTAGCACAAGTGCGACGATATAAGCCGACCGCAATTTCTCTCTGAGGACTACTACGCCTAGCAATACCGTGATGAGTGGATTGATGAAATAGCCGATGGAGGCATCAATCGTGTTGTGAGTCAAGACGGTGTAGATGTAGGTTGTCCAGTTCACTCCAATGAGGAGACCAGACGCCAATAGCCACCCGATATCTCGGCGAGATAGCTCTCGGAGTTCATGGAGGCGTCCACGAATGCCCAGCCAAAGCACACAGCAAATCAACCCAAATACAGCACGATAGGTAATGACCTCAAAAGGATTTGCCGGGCTGAGCTGATAAAAGTACAGCGGAAATAAACCCCACAGGAAATAGGTGAGGATGACGAGGCTAAGCGCTTTTCTATCAATTGTTTGCACTCGGGCAGGATAGCCGTTTCTTGGATGGTTGGGCTGTAGTTTTTAATGAACCTGTCATGCTTCATGTATGTGCGCTATACGTCATCATCGGCCTTTCCCGTTAGCCTGTTCACGAGAAGGCAGGTAACCCCACCAGAAACCAAGAAGACCCGACAGCACGTCGGGTCTTCGTTCCAACTAAGGATTACTGTGTCAAGGGTGCAAGAACAGGATCGTCCTTGTAGACCTCAGCCGCATTGTCCTTCGTCGTGATGATTGGTTCAAGAGCCTGGGTTGGGACCATCTTGGTACCGTTATCAATACCTTCAGGGTCGTTCACATCAAGGGTGCCCTTTTCCTGGATTTCCTTGGCCATCTTCACGGCTTCATTAACCAACAGACGAGTGTCCTTGTAGATGGAGGAGTACTGGCTACCATCCATCAAACGCTTCACTGCGTTTTCCTCAGAGTCCTGCCCAGTGATGACTGGACCGGTCTTACCTGCTGAGGTGAAGGACTGAAGGATGTATTGGGCCAAATTGTCGTTCGGGCTCAATACACCATCAGGCTGGCTTCCGGAGTAGAACCCGCTAAGTAAGGTATCCATACGCTTTTGGGCATTCTCACCCTTCCAGCCTTGAGTAGCAGCTTGCTCAAATGTCCGCTGGCCACTCTTGACTTCGATTTTTCCAGCTTCGATCTCAGGGTCCAATACGCTCATTGCACCATTAAAGAACTGTAAGGAGTTCGCGTCATCGGGAGAACCGGCAAAGATTTCAACAGTCCATGGTCCACCGGGCTTCTTGGCTTCGAGGCCTTCGAGCAAACTTTTACCCTGCAATTCACCAACCTTGAAGGCATCAAATGCGACGTAATAGTCAACGGCGTCCGTGTTTGTCAACATACGGTCATAGGCAATAACTTTGATGCCCTGATCGTGTGCGGACTTTAACTGACCACCGAGCTGAGATCCATCAATAGCACCAACAACAATGACTTTTGCCCCACCAGAGATAAGGGTGTCAAGCTGGTTCTGCTGTTCGGTTACACCACCATTAGCGAATAAAACAGTGCCTTCAAGGCCCATTTCTTTGATTGCTTCGTTAAAGTACTGTTCGGCACGTACCCAGTTCTCAGAGGTCTTCTGCGGCAGCGACACCCCAATTTTGCCGACCTCGCCACCCCCGGCAGCAGTACTCGCACCCTCAGATACGTCAGCGCCTGAGCTAGAGCCACTATCACCGCTACGGCCACCACCTGAGCAGGCCGCAAGGACCATCACCAGTGTGGCTAGTAAGGCTAATAAGCCTGTCTTTCGGAGATTTTTCATTCAATTACCTTCCTTTGTCTGTGTTGGTGTTGACGTTTCTTTCTTAGAATTATTTTTAAAAATCATGCCGATGATGGAGGGGCGACCTTGTTTCTTACTCCACACGTCAAAGGCGACTGCCGCTAGGAGCACAAGGCCCTTAATCATCTGCACTCGCTCGGTTCCTTGACTGAGGAGTGCAAGCCCATTATTTAGAACTGCCATAACCAAGCCACCAATCATTGTGGCGCCGACAGTGCCAACACCACCGGTGACGGCGGCACCACCGATAAACACAGCAGCAATCGCGTCAAGTTCCCACATATTCCCATCGAAGGGACCAGATGCGGTTGAGCGGCCAATGAAAATCATGCCGGCTACTGCGGCTAGGACGGACATATTCATCATGACGAAGAAATTTGTACGCGTGGGGCTAATTCCACTCAAAGCAGCCGCAGCTTTGTTGCCACCTACCGCATAGATGTGACGACCTAATACCGTTCGGTTAGCAATAAAGGCATAAATTAAGGCGAGTATAACGAGGATGACGCCAGGAACCGGGAATGAAGTGCCTGGACGACCGGTTGCATAGGCCCATCCAATTGCGGCAATAGCAACGCCCATAATTACGACACGAACAACGCTGTGCCAGATAGGTTTCACATCGCCACCAAATGCAATGGTGTTGACCCGTTTTCGGTATTCACTAAAGACGAGCCCGGCTATTGCTAGGCCAGCAAGTACAACGGTCGGCAGGTTGAATGGGGGTGGACTACCCGGTAAGAGATCCGGTAAGAAGCCACCACCAATATATTGAAATTCAGGGCCAACCGGAACGGTGAGACTCTTACCAATCCATTGGTTCATCCCGCGGAATAACAACATGCCACTCAAAGTAACAATGAACGCAGGGATGCCGACATACGCAACCCAGAACCCCTGCCACGCCCCGATAAGGGCACCAACAACGATGCCGAGCACTAAGCCCAGGTACCAAGGCACCCCGTAGTCCCGCATGGCGATTGCAACGATAATGCCCACAACCGCTGCTACTGATCCCACCGATAAGTCGATATGGCCGGCGATGATGACAAGCACCATGCCAATCGCAAGAATCAGTACGTAGGAGTTCCCGTTGACGATATTGATTAGGTTGGCGGTTTCGAGTAGTCGTCCGCCGGTGAGCCACTGAAATAGGGCACACATGAGAATGAAGACGCCCAGTAGGGCGAATTGGCGGGCGTTACTGCCCAGCAATTGCTTAATTTGATCCATTATTTCCTCTTAACACATGCAGGGGTTACGCGACGTTGCTGGTGTCTGTCATCAAACGCATCAAGGATTCTTGGTCTGCGTCCTTTGCGAGGACTTCACCGGTCACATTGCCTTCAAAAATGGTGTAGATACGATCCGAAACCCCGAGCAATTCTGGGAGTTCTGAACTAATCAGAATGACCGCCTTGCCTGCTGCAACAAGATCATTAATCACCTGGTAGATCTCATATTTGGCACCGACGTCGATACCCCGGGTGGGCTCATCAAGGATGAGCACGTCAGGGTCGGTAAACATCCATTTGGCTAAGACAACCTTTTGCTGGTTGCCACCCGATAGGGTGCCCACATTGACGCCAACGTCGTGTGCTTTAATACGAAGATCTCGTCGATAGTCTTCCGCCGTGCGCTGGATATATTCGCGCTTTAGCACGCCATGGTCAGCAGCTTTGCTGAGTTTGGCCATGACAGTTGAATATTTCACATCGTCGAGCAGATTGAGGCCGAGCGCCTTCCGGTCCTCACTTACATAGGCGATCCCGTGGTCGATGGCCTGTTGAACGGTGTTGATCGTGATTGGTTCACCGTTCTTATACAGTTGCCCGGACTCATAGATGCCGTAGGTATGCCCAAATAAAGAACGAGCTAACTCGGTGCGTCCGGCCCCCATCAATCCTGCAAGGCCAATGACCTCACCGGCTCGCACATTAAAGGATGACCCTTTGCAAACCCAACGGTTCGGATTGATTGGGTGACGAACCCACCAGTCCTTCATTTCAAAGAGCACATCGCCGGGGTTTGATTCGCGCGGAGGGAACCGACTGTCCATTGGGCGCCCGACCATGGCACGGATAATGCGGGCCTCGTCGGCGTGGCCATCAGTGACATCCATCGTTTCAATCGTTTTACCGTCACGAATGACGGTCACACGGTCAGCGATTTCGCTAATCTCATTGAGCTTGTGACTAATGATGATCTGGCTTACACCGGCATCGCGTTGGGCACGCATCAAATCGAGCAGGTGAGCACTTTCAGCCTCATTGAGCGCAGCTGTTGGTTCATCCAAGATCAGCAATCGAACGTCTTTGCTCAGTGCTTTTGCAATCTCAACCAGTTGTTGCTTGCCTACCCCAAGGTCTTTCACCGGGGTATTTGAATCTTCGTGCAGCCCAACTTTGGTTAATAAGTCTTGAGCACGGGCGTGGGTAGATACCCAGTTAATGACTCCCTTGTCAGCCCGTTCGTTACCCAAGAAAATATTTTCTGCGATGCTTAGCTCGGGAATGAGGGCGAGCTCTTGATGGATGATAACAATACCGGCGTCTTCACTTTGGTTGATAGTTGAGAACCGGCAAATCTTGCCGTCAAAGTAGATATCACCTTCATAGGTTCCGTAGGGCCAAACCCCACTGAGCACCTTCATTAGAGTTGACTTTCCGGCTCCATTCTCACCGCATATGGCGTGTATTTCGCCCTTACGTACCTCTAAATTCACATCGTCCAGGGCGCGTACACCTGGGAATAGTTTGACGATGGAACGCATCTCGAGAATATTCTCGTCAGACACCGAATCTCCTTTTAGGTGCGAGGGAGGCCTCGCAATTGGTCATTAGGAACAGAATGGACCGAAAAGCAAGAATTAGCAATTTAAGGTTTGCGAATTTTAGACCTTTCTTTTACTTAAAGAACCGCTGAGTGGAGTACCGCTAGGCTGGAGAACGACCTATAACGTCCCCAGGAGTTATGCTATGAAATACCGTGTCCTACCTGTAGTTCTGGCTTCAGCGTTACTGCTTGCCGGGTGTGCAACTGGAGGGCCAACCGATGTGGCGGTAATTGGTGGCAAAAAAATTGGGCAGGATCAAGTCGAAAACGTCCTTGCCGGGTGGCAAAACGACCCGTTGTATAACGAACTCGTTAAGGCAGTTGGTAAAGAATCAGTCGATAGCGTTGGTCGTGAGGCGGCGCAACAAACAGCTGCAAACCGCGCAATTATCACGCTGATGGCTGATAAATACGATGTGACGCTGCCCGATGATGCCAAAGTCGAGGAAACCCTGGCCCAGCAGGTTAGCGAAGTGGGCGGTCTTGAGGAACTCCAGAAACAAATCGTGCAGACGGCACAACAGTCGGGGATGGCTCAGGGGTTGATTTCTCTTGAACAGTTGCGTGATCAAATGCGGTCACAACTGAGTATCCAGGCTGTTGCAGAAGCCATTGATATTCCGGATGCCGAAGCAGATGCATTGCTTACCAAGTCGGGTCTTCCCGCTGAGAATATTACCGAGGAGATACGCGACCAGGCTCGGCAGCAACTGCGGCAACAGCGATTTGAAGAAGAGCTCAGCACGCTGAATATCAAAATCAATCCACGCTTGAATGCGGCGGGGCAAGGGGTACTCGGTCAGACTATTCAGTCACCAAATGGGTCCCAACCAGGTGGCGGTGCGCCCGTTGCACCACCCCAAGGCGGCCAGCCAATTCCAAACCAGCCTGAACCGCCTCAACCTCAAGAGGCTCAACCCCAAGATGGCCAGCCGTTACCAACCCCCAGCGATGCGCCTGGGAACTAATCCGGTATCGGTTGGAAATGAGTGATCACGAATTAGCACGAACAAACGTAATTCTGGCTGAGCTTCTGGGTGACCAGGGATGCCCGTGGACAAAAGCGCAGACCCATGAATCGCTTGCCCAGTATGCAGTTGAAGAAGCCTACGAACTGGCCGAAGCCATTGCCAGTGGGAACAGCGACGATATCAGAGAAGAACTTGGTGACCTTTGGCTCCAAGTGGCCTATCACTCCGCTATCGCTGAGGATTTTGATAGCAATGATGTAGCCCACACACTGAATGAGAAGCTCATTCGTCGCCATCCCCATGTGTTTGGGCAAACAACCGTTCAGGACGCCGCTGAGGTTGCAGATGCGTGGGATCAGATTAAAGCAGAGGAAAAGTCTTCCCGGACTGACCCCTTTGAAGGCGTTAGTCCCAAGCTTCCGCCGTTATTGATGGCGGCAAAGACTCGCTGGCGTGGGCGTGACCAGAAACCAATTCCCCCAGTCAGCGTCGCCGTTGCTGAGCTCGTTGATGTTGTCAACAAGCTGGCTCAAGATCCTGAAATGCTCACACCAGAATGCTTAGGCCAAGCCCTTGGAGCCTTGGTCACCTTGGGGGTGAGTGCGGACATTGACCCTGATATGGCATTACGGAAACACACTGCCACCTACCAGCAAGAGGTACGCGAGCGCTATAAAGCACAACATTCAAGTTGACATAGGCTTGGCCTCCACGTGGCGTACCCACACCTTTCACCTTTTCTATCCGATCGCTCCAACAAGGGAGAAGCAATGGAAATTATCGATGTATTTGGTCGCGAGATTCTCGACAGTCGTGGCAACCCCACGGTTGAAGTTGAGGTTCTCCTCGAAAATGGTGCGCTCGGTCGCGCTGCCGTTCCCTCTGGCGCGTCTACTGGTCAGTTTGAAGCCGTAGAGTTACGCGATGGTGACGATCGTTACCTTGGTAAGGGTGTTAAGCAAGCTGTTGACGCGGTGAACAACGAGATTCGCCCGCTGCTCATTGGTTGGGATGCTACCGAACAACGCGCGATTGATGCTGAACTTATTGATCTTGATGGTACCGAAAACAAAGGCAAGCTAGGGGCCAACGCCATTCTTGGGGCCAGCCTTGCCGTTGCCAAGGCTGCAGCTATTAGCCGTGAGCTTCCCTTGTATGCGTACCTTGGCGGGCCAAACGCTCATGTCCTCCCTGTGCCGATGATGAATATCATTAACGGCGGTGAACATGCTGAAAGTGACGTTGATTTCCAGGAGTTCATGATCGCACCTATCGGTGCGTCTTCCTTTGCTGAAGCACTGCGTTGGGGTGCTGAGGTGTACCACAATTTGAAGAAGGTTCTTAGTGAAAAGGGGCTGTCTACCGGTTTAGGTGACGAAGGTGGCTTTGCCCCGAATCTGTCAAATAATGAGGCCGCTCTCGGCCTCATCGTCGAAGCCATTGAAAAGGCGGGGTACAAACCAGGCGAGGATATTGCACTTGCGATGGACGTTGCGGCAAGTGAATTGCGCGATGGCGACTCCTACAACCTCAAGGGTGAAGGCAAGGTCTTAAGCACCGATGAGATGATTGACCTGTACGCCAAACTCGTTGACACCTACCCGATCATCAGTATCGAAGATGGGCTGGATGAAGAAGACTGGGACGGTTGGAAGAAACTCACCGAACGTCTTGGCGATAAGGTGCAGCTTGTTGGCGACGACCTATTCGTCACAAATGTGGAGCGCGTCAGCCGCGGCATTGTTGAGCGCACGGGCAACAGCGTGTTAGTCAAGGTAAACCAGATTGGGTCACTGACCGAAACCCTTGACACGATGGATATGGCCCACCGCACCGGTTGGACCTGTATGGTCAGCCACCGTTCTGGTGAAACGGAAGATGTGACGATTGCTGACCTCGCTGTAGCCACGAATGCGGGTCAAATTAAGTCTGGTGCACCGGCACGTTCTGACCGTGTTGCCAAGTACAACCAGCTCTTACGTATCGAGCAAGAACTCGGCGACAGTGCCGTTTACGCCGGTCGTAATGCCTTTAAACACTTGGCCAAGTAGACAGGGCTAGCACTGAACCCCAGCGGATTTTTTCTCTGGGGTTCAATCATTTCTGGCTATCTTTGGTCGTTTCATACATAGTGGTACAAATGGAGCGCGCACGTATCTTGCTTTTTGGTGATGGAACACCGTCTGATTATCTCTGGTCTGCGGTGGTGTTCTGTGTGACCTTGTATTCCCTCATTGGGTTGTGGAACACCTACCACACCGTCACATCGAGTCATCAGCGGTTAACGGCTGCTGTCTCTGCACAGCACCAAGCCCAGTCAGATCTTGCGCGTGCCCAAACCGACTTAGCTAACAGCGCGAACCCTACCTTCATCGAATTAGAAGCTCGCCGTGAACTCGGCATGATTCGCCCGGGTGAAACACCATATGCAGTTGGCAACCCGCCAGAGGTTCGGGCCGTCCCGATTGAGGAACCGTCAGCAGCACCTGAGGAACAACCCAAGAGTCTTATTGATCAGCTTCGTGAATGGTTGCCCTTTGGCTGAACAAACGCCACATACATCAGGTAGCGCCTATACTCCTCGTCCTCATGCCCTAACCAAGGCACCAGACGCGTCTTATGCTGCACAGTTAGCGCGCCCCCCGATGACTGAATCTCAGCGCGCGAGTGCCGAACAGATGATTGGTCGTTCGGTTCGTGGCGACGACACGGCGGTAGCGGTGACGTGTGCATGGGGTCTCCCAGCCGTCCAACGAGTCGGGCCACAGTTGCCAGGCGGAACACCATTTCCAACAACGTTTTGGCTTGCCTGTCCCATTGCCAACGCGGCCATTGGCACGTTAGAGGCTTCGGGTGTGATGGCAGACCTGACCCTGAAAGTCCAAGAAGACCCCGAGCTTCGGGCTGCCTACGTTGGTGCTGATACACGATATGTGGCATTTCGTGACCAACTTGGGCCTCCAGTTCCCAGCGGTATGAGCGCCGGTGGTATGCCGGACCGAGTGAAGTGTCTCCATGCACTCTACGGGCATCATCTGGCTACGGACGATAACCCTATTGGCGCGTGGGTTGCTGAGCAGATAGAACCGTTCACCTGTCCTGCACCCTGCGCACCAATCCCTGACGAGGCCCAAGACCGTACCTGACGCATTCCCAAGGCATAGATGGCAGGGGCACATATTGTGGTGACGTGAATCGAACGAGCCCTACTTGTGCAGTTGTAGACATCGGAACCAACTCGGTGCGCCTTCTTGTTGCCACCTTGGATGCTGAGGGTGCCTTACAACCGATTGAACGTCACATCCGAGTCACCAGGCTCGGACAAGGTGTTGATGACACAAAGTGTCTCCATCCAGATGCCATCGCAAGAACAGTCGCCGTGCTGGCAGACTATCGTGCCATTTGGGACGGATTTTCTGTTCCAGAGCAGATGGTCGTGCTCATGGCCACAAGTGCAGTACGTGACGCCGTCAACGCTGATGTATTTACCCAAGCCGCGGTTGATGCTTGTGGAATAGCTCCACAGGTCATCAGTGGTTCTCTTGAAGGTGAAATTGCGTTCCTGGGCGCAACTGCTGACCAGCCGCCCATTCCTATCTTGGTGATTGATATTGGTGGCGGGTCAACAGAGTTTGTGCTTGGGGATGCCTCAGGGGAGATAATTGCCTCAACAAGCGAGCAATTGGGCTGTGTACGACTCACTGAACGTACCGGCCAACCACCCTATGCCGATGGGACCATTACCCGGGCGCGTGCAGGGGCGCGCGCCGTTATCAATGAGGCTGCATCCGTATTACCAACACCCATTGACCCTGCAACCAGACTGATTGGTGTTGCCGGCACGGTCTCAACTTTGGCTGCTCTGGACCTTGACCTGGACCAATATGAAGCGGACCGCATCCACGGCACAGCGGTATCCAAAGCCGCGGTTGCGCATTGGGTATCGGTATTGGCTGCCATGGATGCAACCCGTATCGAAGCGCTTGGCCCGGTTGAAGGAAACCGTGGAGACGTTATGCCTATCGGGGCAATCATCCTGGATGAAATTATGGATGTCTTTGGGTTCGATGAAGTGATCGCGAGTGAGCATGATTCCTTGGACGGCATGTGTTTTAAGCTGCTGACAGGAAATAGGCCCGCAGCAATACGTTGAACACATCGGTAGGCATAGAGGGTTGTATCCTCTCGCAATAGGCCCCAGAGTGGGCAAGGCATGCAACCATCCTGATGCAAAGTCAATACGCCGATGGAAAGGACAACATGATGGGCCCTACCCTGACTTGGACGGTTACGGATGAATCCCCCAGCTTGGCCGGAGCTATTTTTATCCCTATCCTTACGGCGTTCCTGAAGCGTATAGGGGTACAGGTAGCCACTGCGGATATCTCGTTAGCCGCTCGTATCCTTGCCGCCCAGCAGAAGGGCCCCGACATGCTTGTCCACCTTGGTGAACTTGTGGCGAGTGGACAGGCCAATATCGTTAAAACGCCGAATATCAGCGCCTCTGCTGGTCAGATAGTGGCGTGCATCAATGAGCTCAATGCCCAAGGTGAGAATCTTCCACAATATCCAGATAAAACCAACAATAGCCAAGAAAGTGCAATTTCCGCTAGGTATGAGCCGGTGAAGGGTTCTGCGGTTAATCCCGTGCTTCGTCAAGGCAATTCTGACCGACGTGCACCGGAGTCAGTGAAAGCCCAGGCCAAAGCAAACCCGCACTGGATGGGAGCATGGGCGCCTACCAGTCAAACCGAGGTTATGACGATGGCTGACGGTGATTTTCGTCATACCGAACAATCCGTGACGTTAGACCACGCATCACTGGCAACCATCGTCTTGGTTGACACGCAAGGAAACGAGACCATCCTCCATGACCAATTAGCAGTAGAAGCGGGCGATGTCCTTGATGGTGCGTGTTTACGCGCTGATGCTCTCCAAGCGTTCCTTGAAGACGCCTATGAGAAGGCTGCTCAATCTGATGATGTTGTGCTCAGTGCCCATCTGAAAGCAACGATGATGAAGGTCAGTGATCCCGTCATCTTTGGACGTGTTGTTGCGACTTGGATGGCACCGTTCTTACGAAGCCACATGAGTCCTATTGAGCAGTCTGGTTGGACACCAGACCAAGGGCTCGGTTCACTCGCTGCATTGCTTGGTGATGACGGGCCTGGCCTCATCAAGGACGCACTGGCTGCAGGGCCGGTGATTGCGATGGCTGATAGCCCCACAGGGCTAAGCACACTCCACGCACCAAACACCACCATCATTGATGCCTCCATGCCTGCCATGATTCGTGCGGGAGGCAAAATGGCTGATCCCGATGGGACGATGCGTGACACGATTGCGGTGATACCTGATTCGTCGTATGCCGACTTGTACCAGGCCATTATCGATGACTGTAAAGCCCACGGTGCCTATGATCCGGCCACCATGGGAACGGTGCCAAATGTGGGTTTGATGGCCAATAAAGCCGAAGAATATGGCAGCCATGATAAGACCTTCATTATTGACCAGACCGGAACGGTTCAGGTACGCACCCCTGATGGGACTGTCCTGATCGAACATGCCGTGAGATCTGGTGATATTTGGCGTGCCTGCCTCACGAAGAACGCGGCAATTCGTGACTGGGTTCGCCTTGCAATTCGTCGAGCCCTAGCTACTGGCTGGCCGGCCGTCTTTTGGCTAGACCAGACGCGCGCCCATGACCGTGAACTCATGGCTATCGTCTCTGATGAATTAGATCAAAACGATACAGATACAGCCCAGATTTATGTCATGGATATTGCCAAAGCGACCGCATTTACGGTTGCACGGCTCCGACGTGGTGAAAATACTCTCAGCGTGAGTGGAAACGTGTTGCGTGACTATCTCACCGACATGTTCCCCATCATTGAGCTTGGTACGAGTTCACGGATGCTCAGCATTGTGCCTTTGATGGCTGGTGGGGGGTTATATGAAACTGGTGCGGGAGGAACAGCTCCGCTACTGGTCCAACAAGTCTTGAATGAAAACCATTTCCAATGGGATTCACTCGGTGAATATATGGCGTTGGGGCCTGCACTTGAGCAACTGGCAGATGATCATCAACAACCAGCTGCTCGTATCCTTGCACGCACACTAGATGATGCCATTTCGGGGTACCTTGAAGGCGGTCATACGCCAGGGCCGGCAGTCGGTGATGCGGATACGCGAACCGCAGGCTATTGGATTGCACGCTATTGGGCACAAGCACTGGCTGAGCAAACCGATGACCCTGACCTGGCAACGGGATTTGCCTCCTTAGCCCACGACTTAAAAGCGGACGAGGCGCTTATCCTTGATGAACTCACTGCCAACGAAGGTAAGCCAGTGGATCTTGGTGGGTACTACCGTCCTGATCCTGTTGTCCTAGATTCGGTGATGCGTCCGAGTCGGCGGTTTAACGCGTTGATCGACACCCTTGAATGAACCGTACCCAACGTGGGGTGGGTGGCCAAGTTTGGCCAGTCGATAATGCTCCCACATGGTTGTTCTGGCCAGTCTTCTTGGCGTATGCTACGTAGTGGGTATGCTGCTTCGCTACGCTTTGGAAGGCGCTTCAGTGACAGGTTTTGAGCCAATTAATGACGACGAACGTGCGCAGGCGGTGCGTGCCTTGGGTATTCATTATGAACAAGGCACCATCGATCGACAGACCTACACTCGCCGCTGTGACCTTGCACGGGAAAGTATGACGAGTAAAGGGTTGGCGAGCCTATTCGTCGACCTTCCATTTCCTCATCACGATACCGACCTCACCGCACCGGAGCTGGCACCAGTTCTACCCACGACACGACTTCGCCCTCGGGACATTCTGGATGACCGTATTGGAAATACATCGCTGACACATCGGAAGATGAGGATTATCGCCTGGGTGCTCGCCATTTTATGGATGACACTTGGGTACGCCACTATTGACGGTATTGTCCCCGAGGCGCTAGAACTCGGTGTGGTGTTTATGCCTGCTCTTCTTGCCTTGCTCTACACGGTGGCACTGAGACCAGTACGACCGAAATACCGTGTCCTACCGGTTGCCATGGTCAATGACGAGGGCGAGTAATACCAGTGATTATGAGGGATTCGTAAACAACACTGCAGAAGAGGTTGAATCATAGAGATAGCTCTGCATACCCTGTTGGGCATGGCTGACCCAAATGCAAGAATTGGTGATCAAGAGCGTGATAGTGCGCTACAAGCACTCAGTGAGCATTTTGCCCAAGGCCGGTTACGTCTTGATGAGTTCGAAGCGCGAACGGAACAAGTGATTCAGTCCTATACGTATAAAGAACTTGATGACGTGTTTGCCGATCTTCCCTTACCAAAATATGACAGCGCCATCGAGCGCTATACCCCAGCTCAGCCGCCTTCTAATCCACGGCAGGCATCTCACCCCACGAAATCACGAACACCGTCCTTGTCTCGGCAGCGGGCACTGTTTCTCTTGCTGGGCTGGGTAGTGCTCTTGCTCTCCTTTTATATGTTAGGCATCTCGTACGCCTGGTATGCCCTATTCGCATTCGCGTACCTCCTGGTTCCCCTGTCCAAAGCCATTTTTGGGTCGCCAGACGATGATTGGGATGACGACGATGATCGAAGGCGCCGCCAATTAAAGCGTGCCAAACGTCGACACCGCAGGCGACGTCACTATGATGATGACTGATGATCTACGATAGGGATATCCCCTTACCCATTGGGTGATTATCCCAAGAGGTGATCATACGCCTTATTTTTTATACTCTGGGCATGGCTATCATGAACGATCGTATTAGTGACACTGACCGCCATCGTGCGGTTGAAGCCCTTGGTGTGCATTTCACCCAAGGGCGTTTGGATATGGACGAATATGAATCTCGATCTGAAAGCGCGATGGGGAGTGTTACCTCAGCCCAACTTGAGACGCTGTTTATGGATTTGCCACTACCTCACTACAACCGAGGACTGGCTGTTCGTCGAGAATCGTCATATTCACCGGTGACGCCGGATGAAGGGTGGGTTGTAAAAGAGCTTGACCCTTGGGATACGCCAATCGGCCAATCGCCGCTGACATTACGTAAGGTACGAAAAATCGGCTGGGTGTTGGCCTTTGCGTGGCTACTCTTTGGCTCACGATTGGCGGATGCAATTTTGCCGGCTGCATTGGCACCGATCGTCGTGGTCACACCGGTAGTCTTTATGATTATTGCGAGTATCGCCCTAGCACCCAATCGGCCACGATACCGTTTTCATCGTGGAGATGGCTCACGGAGTTACCCGTACTAGTGACGTCATTTGCTCAAGTATTTACTCGTATGCAAACCTCGTTGGATACCCGCAGTATTCACGAGGTTTCTTTACATGACCGTGCCAAACCAAATCACTGCAACGCCATAGGGCTCGTCTCATGACTTCTTCACATAACCGCATTGGTGAATCAGAACGGGCGAGCGCACAACACGCCTTGGAATACCACCGAGCAGAGGGAAACCTAGATTCGGAGCGGTATGAACGTCGTTCAGCATTAGTGGCCACAAGCCAAACATCAGAAGATTTGGATGCGCTCTTCATTGATCTACCCCTTCCTCACTACGATCGGGAGGTAATGCCCAATCCCGATGATCGGGAGGTAGTGCCCCAGCCAACGGTTGCCCCGCTGACACCGTCGTATTTGCCTACACAACAAGTCATGTGTGAAGTTATTGATCCGTGGGATAAACCGCTTGGTTCATCTCCACTCACATTGCGCAAGGTTCGCACGATGGGTTGGATTGTTGCTATCGGAACGACGTTGTTTACATTCGAACCACTGAGCAAATTATTCCCGGAATCATTAGCAGATTTGGTGTTTTTTTCACCGATCGTGGTGATGGGCATTATCCATGTCGTGATACGACCATCTGAGTCTAAGACATACCGTCGGGTTGATGAGGACCCGTCTCATCGTTCATCATAACCGGCTCGGTTGGCCGATTTCTCGACAAGAAAAACCAGCTCACGCTGGTTTACCGTAGCCGCGGCGGGACTCGAACCCGCAAGCCCGAAGGCAAAGGTGTTTAAGACCTTCGTGTATACCAATTCCACCACGCGGCCAGCGCTGGTCAGTGTACCTAGTTATGAAAGATCTGTCCGCCGCCCTGTGAAAAGCAGAGCTTTATCCACAGTTTCCGTGATTTATGCCAAGGATGTGTTGCGGCTATCTACACTTTGCCTATCAATTCATTGAAAAGGATGTACGAATGAATGTACCCACGCAATCTGGCGGGCAGAAAAGTGGTCAACCTGCTCGACCTTGGAAGACTGAAGGACTACCTAAGAATAGTGACGGCGATAAAGAACCATCGAATTGGTGGCGGCTTGCGCGTATTGTCCTCATTGGCTATGCCATTGTTTTCCTTGCACTCTCATTCTTTCCTTTTCAAGGCACACCACAGACCATTCCCTATCCGGAGTTCACCCAACAAGTGAGTGATGGAAATGTGAAAAAAGTCTTTACCCGTGGTGATTCAATTCAAGGTGAATTGATCAAGCCGGTAGATGTCCCCAAAGCCGACCCAACTGAGGCAAACGGGGCGTTGTCATTATGGGGTACCAAACAAACGACGTACACCCAGTTCGAAACGGAGCGTCCATCCTTTGCCCAAGATGACCTTCTAGCTCTGTTGAAGAACAAAGGGGTAGAAGTTCGTTCAACACCGATCATCCAACAACGATCGTTGCTTACCAACATATTGCTGAGTTTTGGGCCGATTCTGCTGCTTGTTGGGCTGTACTTTTGGATGCTTCGTCGCTCCACACGAATGATGGGTGGGATGTTCGGCGGCAAGGACAAGAAAAAGCCCGTCGATCCTGAAACCGTACGCGTTACGTTTGAAGATGTTGCAGGTATTGACGAAGTCGAAGATGAGATTAGTGAAATTGTCGATTACTTGAAAAACCCAAGTAAATATGAGCAATTGGGCGCACGGGCGCCTAAGGGGGTACTCCTCAGTGGGGCTCCTGGCACCGGTAAAACCCTGTTGGCTCGAGCAACCGCAGGCGAAGCTGGAGTGCCGTACTTTTCGTCAAGTGGTTCAGAGTTCATTGAAATGATCGTTGGTGTCGGTGCGCAACGCGTTCGCGAACTCTTCAACGAAGCCCGTAAGGTAGCACCATCCATCATCTTTATTGATGAAATTGACACGATTGGCCGTCGTCGTGGTGGTTCACGGTCCATTGGCGGTCATGATGAGCGTGAACAAACCTTGAACCAGGTCCTCACTGAAATGGATGGCTTCGAGGATTCGTCCGGGGTGGTTGTGATTGCGGCAACAAACCGACCGGACGTGCTTGATCCTGCGTTATTACGTCCTGGACGTTTTGATAGGACCATCACCGTTCATGCTCCCGACAAGGATGGCCGTCGTCAGATTTTAGATGTGCACACGCGCAAGGTGCCTTTGGAAACGAGTGTTGATTTAGATGCGATTGCCGCATCAACACCGGGGATGACTGGTGCTGAACTATCCAACCTCGTTAATGAAGCGGCGCTGATTGCAGCGAAGCAGAACGCAAAACAGGTAAGCCAACGCAACCTCATGGACGCACTAGAAAAGGTCCAGCTTGGGGCGGCTCGTAAAGTCATCATGCCCGAAGATGAACGTCAACGCACTGCCTGGCATGAAGCAGGACACGCCTTACTAGGGATGTTGCAACCAGGGGCTGACCCGGTTCGTAAGGTTTCAATCATCCCACGTGGCCGTGCCTTAGGGGTAACGTTTAGTGCCCCAGAGGGGGATCGGTATGGGTACGACCGTGACTACCTTCTTGGGCGCATTGTGGGTGCTCTAGGCGGGATGGCTGCTGAACACATCATCTTTAATGTGGTTACAACCGGCGCGGCCAGCGACTTGAAAACAGCTACCGGCATTGCTCGTTCAATGGTTGGGCGTTGGGGTATGAGTGAGGCAGTAGGCCCTGTTCAAGTCCTCGATGATGAACTAGATCCACGAACCATGGGTATCAGTGAACAGCAGTTGAACCTCGTTGATGATGAAGTCCGAACAATCATCGAGGAGTGCTATGCACGCGCTATTAGCTTGCTCACAGAACATCGAGACAAACTTCAAGGCATCGTCGACGAACTGCTTGTACATGAAACTCTCGACGAACCTGATATCTACAAAGCAGCGGGTATTGACTTAGAGGCACATAAAGCAGCAAACCGTGGTGAAACAACGATGGTTGGTGCTGCCAAGCCAGAAGAATCTGAGCAAACTACTCAAGAAGCAGGTGAGGCAGTCGCTCAGAAACCTAAAGGTGCACAAGAACACCCCGCACCGCGTATGCCTTTGCCTGACATTCAAGACGACAGTAGCGGCCCCTACAGTCATGGAGACCGATGATGGCCGAAGAAGAACGTATAGCGCTATTCCTTGATTATGAGAATCTCGCCATCGGCGCGCGAGAGGACCTCCGCGGCATGCAGTTTGATCTCCGTCCCCTGGCTGATGCGTTGGCTGAACGGGGTCGCGTCGTCGTACGCAAGGCGTATGCCGATTGGACAAGTTTTGACGAAGATCGGCGGATGCTGACCAAAGAACAGGTGGAACTCATTGAGATTCCACAGCGTCTTGGTGCTGTTCGTAAGAATGCGGCTGATATCAAGATGGCTGTTGATGCCATTGAACTCGTCTTTGAGCGTGATTACATTTCAACGTTTGTGATTTGTACTGGGGATAGTGATTTCACACCGCTGGTTAACAAGCTCCGAGAACTGAATAAGCGCGTCATTGGGGTAGGGCTCAAGGCATCTACATCAAAATTATTGCCGCCAGCATGCGATGAATTCATCTTCTATGAATTACTTGAGGGGGTGGATTTACCTACCCGGCCAAAGAAAAACCGGAAGAAACAAAACGATCGTCACAAGGGTACGGTTCCCGCACCAACGAAGGCCGCCAAGACGGTGCCGGTGAGTAAGGTCGCCGTTGTTGAAGATATCGACGATGTAGATGATGGCGATGACACACTTGAGGTTACCGAGCACACGATTGAGAATCTCACCAAAATTGTTACCAGCACATTGGGCGGCTTGATTCGTACCGCCCATGGGCCAGTCACCGCCAGCCAGTTAAAGCGGGCGATGCTGCGAAAAGATCCGACCTTTACTGAGGCAGAATATGGGTTCCGTGGCTTTGGTGAGGCACTCCAGGATTTAGCGTCACGAGGTGATATTGAGCTTTCTGATGGGCCAAGCCAGGGCGACCCGCAAGTCGGTCTCCCAACCCAAAGCAACACTGAAGCTGACGCATTCGCCCTATTAGCTCGAGTCGTTCGCCAGCACGAACCAGCGCCCTTGGATGGGCTGAAATCACTCATACGGACTGTCGAACCTGACTTTAGTGAAAAACGCTTTGGATATTCCGGGTTTTTGCAGTTCTGTAAAGCTGCCCGTCGCACAAACATCATCAAGATGGAGTGGGATGAAGATGCGGAAGACTACTTGCTGCGGAGTATCAATTGAGTGGATGGGAGCCACTTGGGTCCGACGATATTCCTATCGTCGACCTTGATGATCTCCCACCGATTCAATGGGGCGAAGGTGCTGACGATGCGTGGGGGGAAGACGAACCACAGTCGGACGGGCGTATTCGGCTTCTCCTTGCATCACCCCATCCCATTGTTACCGAGGCAATGGCGTGGATGCTTGAGGGCTTACGCGACGATATTGATGTGATCGCTGAGGCTCATACCCCAGGTGAGCTTCGTATCCTCGTTGCCGATACCCGACCATCGCTCGTGCTCTTGGACGGTACCTACCCCGATGAGGACCCCGTTACCATTGTTCGTGGGCTCTTACTTGAACATAGTGAGTTACCCATCGTGTTATTAGCTGATACTGATTCAAGTAATGACCTGAGAGATGCTCTCGCCGCAGGTGTCAAAGGTTACTTATTAAAAACTACTACCGGTGATGAGATTCTCCTTGCAATCGACAAAGTTCGTCAAGGAGAAGTTGTTGTAAGTAATCCTTTAATTGGTTTGTTAGTAGATACCATTCATCCTTCTGGAAGCGGCGAAACCCTTACCAGACGGGAGTTACAGGTCCTTGACCTGCTTGAAAAGAACATGAGTGATGCACAGATTGCTCAAGTTTTGAGTATCAGTATTCGAACAGTACAAAAACATTTAACTAACATGTACCGCAAGTGCGATGTATCTAACCGTGATGAAATGATTGCATTTGCTCGCCGTCGCGGGGTTGGCCTTCGGTACTAGTGCGGTATATTCACCTTATCCAACGTTTTGAGGAGCAGTTATGTCATTACGAGTACTTGCGCTTAGTGCATCCATTGCCCTGACCGTAGGTCTGGTGCCCACGGCGGGTATCGCTCAGGCGAAATCTGTTCCGGTGAGCATCAAGGGTGATTCGAGTGAGGTTCATCGCATCTGGGGTTCTGACCGTGTCAGCACGGCCATCTTCGCCAGCCGCGACATGTATCCCTCAGCCACAAAAGAGGCAACCGGCAAACCCAAGACCCAAGTCACCCATGTCATCGTGGCAGGTGCTGATAACCCTGCCGACTCTGCAACGGCTATTCCGTTGGCAGTACAGACGGGTGCCCCCATTCTGTTGACGTATAACAACATCACCAAGACCAATTTGCATAACAGTGCATCCCTACATCCGTACACTCGTGAGGAGATTGAGCGAGTACTCCGGCCTGGTGGGATGGTCACTATCATCGGTGGTGTAGATGCAGTCAGCTTGGAAGCTGAAGACCAGATCAAGAAGATGGTCGGTGATCGGAAACAGCCACTGAATTTCAGTGTTCGTCGTCTCGGTGGTGACACTCGTGCACTTACTAGCCAGCGAGTGTCAGATACGACTGCTGAACGCAACGAAACAAATTCAATGCTGACGAATCCTTTGAAGGCACTTGATACCTACAACGTAGTCACCGCCTCAATCAACCCGTCAAAGGTCTATGCCGTTGACCCGTCAGATGCCAACTGGGCTACCGCGTTGGTCGCTGGCAATATTGCCGCGCGCAATAACGGCATGGTTGTGTATGGTTCCCAAGGGGTTGCGTGGGCACGGCAGAACTTGAGTGGGTTCCGTTTAGTTCGCCTCGGGACGTGGAATCAGAACACATGGCCGTCCAGTGTTGTGCCTGATGAGTCACCAGCCGCTGTAGACCCTGATGTGATGTCTCTGTATGTCGATCTTGGTTCAACTAATCAGCTGGCCTTTGCAACCGACAAAGACTTTCCTGATGCGCTTGTAGGCGCGGCTCACGCCGCTCAAAGGAAGCGCGCCCTTGTTATGACCGACGGAAAAGCAAAGGCGGTCCCAAAAGAGTTCCTAGACACCGTTCGCCCCTTCACATCCATTAGCAAGAAGGGTGGCGACATCTTCTATGGAGGTAATCAAGCCTTCACTGCATCGAATGCAAGTAAAATCGCTGAAGGTAAGTAGCCTCAATGGAAAAGCGAGCCCTTTCGAGGGCTCGCTTGTATATGTGCCGTTCTTGCTTCGATGAGCAGTCAGGACGGACCGCAATGAAGCACCTATGCGGGGAAGTCGTAATCAACGACTACCGGAGCATGATCACTGAGGCGCTCATCTCTGCTCGGTTCACGGTCCACACCGCTTGTTACCGCCGTGGCCGCTAGCCCTGGGGTAGCCAAGTGATAGTCAATCCGCCACCCAGCATCGTTTGCAAAGGCTTGGCCGCGCCAGCTCCACCAGCTATAAGGACCCGGTTGGTCGGGATGCATTGTGCGCACAATATCAACGAGTCCTGTGGTTTCTAACATGTCAGCAAACCACTGGCGTTCTTCTGGTAAGAACCCCTCACTATTAAGATTGCCTTTCCAGTTCTTAATGTCTAATTCACTGCGGGCAATGTTGAAGTCGCCGATAATCAGGAATTCTCGGCCACCATTAGCAGCTTCATCAGCTTTTTCGGCCAACAGCGCCGCCAAGCGTGCCAAGAACCGGAATTTACGGTCATATTTAGCTTGTTTGGCTTCACTTTCACCGTCAGGCACATCACCTTTGGGTAAATACAAACTGGCAATGGTCAGCGGATAGTCAGCCAGATCAATTTCTACGTACCGACCATCACCAGCAAACTCCTCCAACCCAATCCCCGTTCGAGAAGCGGCAACAGGCGTTTTGGATAACAGGGCAACACCATTTCGCCCCTTCATTTCGCCCGTATCCACGTGTACATCCCAACCATCAAAGACCCCGTCAGGATATTGGTTGGGTGTTGCCCGAACTTCTTGAAGGCCAATCACATCAATGCCGCGGGCATTCACCCAAGGCACCCAACCGCGTTGATGCGTTGCTCGGATTCCGTTCACGTTATGGCTTGCAATTCGTAGCATGAAAACAGCCTACTTGACCTGCCAGTACCCGTTGAAGGTGCCATGAGGTAAGGGCTAGCAGCAAATGATCTACCAAAGCCGTCTCCGACCACGCGCTGTAAACCGAACCGAAACCATCCGTCCAAGCATCAGAAGGTAGCAGAGATCTCTGACTCCAGAATGGGGCTGAGCTGCCGATAACGTGGCTATGAGTGGACGTCAGACGCTGATTGCTGGAGCTGTAGCCGGCTTGTTGGTACTACCCACCACCCCAGCGATGGCGTCACCACATTGGCAACTGCCGCTTTGGTTGGAATGGTTTGCACCCCAACCAGCCCAGGTTGACCCCCTGGAAGGAAAAACCGGCGGTATCACCGGACCAGGAATGGGTGTAACGGTTCAAGAGGGCTCACTCTCAGGCACGGCAAGACCCAACCGTGTGTCTTTCTCCGGTGGTGGTGCCCCGGCAGGTGCGCCTAGCGGTCCAGGGTTACCAGCATTTCGTAAGCCGGTTCACCCGGCACGGCCAACGATTCAACCCGTTGAACCTAAGCTTGCTTGGGGGAATGAACGGCACCCACGCCCACCGGCAGCAGCTCGTACCGGTGGTGGCAAGGGGTTGGCCCGTACCTTCACCCCCACCGAACGCCCCTTACTGACGTTGCCCTCAGGTAAGGAAGCATGGAATACCTACCGCCCAGATGGACGTGGCACGATCGATATTAAAAACCCTCGCCCGGGTACGCCTAAACCCAGGTGGGCCAACCATTTGCGCCCATAACAAGCCAGTCGCGTATTACCAGCTAGTTGGCGTTCAACTGTGTGCTGATGTGATTGATATGGTCATCAAAGGCTGAGGTATACCAGACCAGGCCGAGATGCTCGGTTGCTAAGCGTTCCTTCTCATTGGTAATGACCATGAGATTGCCACGTTTTGCTGCTGGTACTTGCTGCACAAGCGGATCGGTCAATATGGCATCAGGCGATTTATTGCCGTCAACAAAGACCACCATCACATCACTCGTCAGCTCAGCGACCTTTTCTGCGGGTACGGAAACAAGCCGGTCATCACCTGCTGCCTCAAGCCCACTGGGAAGGGGAGCGGCCTTGAACCCATAGGACGCATAGAACATCAAGCGTGGATTATCAGGTGTGTATACCTCCAGCGTAGGGGTAGGGGAGAGCCGCAAAATACCAACATGGATGGTCTTACCGGCTAGGCCTGTGAGATTCTGACTCTCATATTCAGTGGTTTCATTGATTTGCCTAGTGAGCTCCTTGGCATGGATACCTTGTCCAAGGGCTTGGCCGGTCACGAGGACAAGATCCTCCCATCGTGTGGTGCCAGGTTCGTGAAGCGGCGCTACAACAGGGGCAAACGCACTGAGCTGTTCATATTCGGCTTTCGTTATGCCGTTTTCTAGGGCTAAAATCACGTCGGGTTTGATGCGTTTGATCTCATCCACTGGTACCCCATGTGTGGTGTCCAACATCACGGGCATATCCGGGCTGCCCGGTTCTATTCCAAAGCCCTGGATTACCGACGCCCAATCCTCAAGCATGCCATTATGCTCCCCACCCGTTACCGTTGGCATGGCGTTGGGTACACGGGCAAGCATCAAGACCGCATCGGTCGCCCCGTCACCGAGGGTGACAATAGTTTTGGGTTGTTTTGGAATCGTGGTGGTCCCGTAGATGTGCTTGATTTCTGCGGGAAATACCTGCTCAGGGTCATCAAAAAACGCAAACCCTTGCGGGCCTTTATATTGTCCATCTGCCGTGATACCAGACTCAGGCAGCCCCTCTAAGACAGTATTTTGATTGGAGTTGCTCGGAGCATCCGAAGCGACGGCTGGGCTGGATTGGTTCGCTGTGGCCGAAGAGGAAGGACGAGGTGAAAGGTGGTCCGATTCGCTCGTGTTCGGTGCGCTGCCAGAACAGCCCGCCAAGCTCAAACACAACAGTGTGGAAAACGCGATGGATACGGGTCTCATGTTTATTCCTTAGAAAACGAAGATAACAAGTACGCAGAGTGTGTAACTGCTCTCGTGTTGAGCGTATGCCACTTGAGGCCTCCCCAGTCCATGAAATTCACCAATACCGTTGGATACAGGCCACTGAGGTTTAGTCAACGGGGTGCACAACCGGAGCGGCGTGGCGGCTGTGGTCTTCCTCGAACGGGTTGCCCCAAAACAGGTTCGTCTGGTTAGCATCAGCGGTACGAATATCGGCACCTACGGTTGGAGACGGCGGTAGGGGTTCGCTAACCGAATCGGTGCCAGATTGGCCAGGGACCGGGGCAAGAACCGAACAGGCGCTCAGGCTCAAACACATAACGGTTGCACTCAGGGGGAGTAGGGATCGCATAGTACCTCCTTGTAAAACCCGTGGTGAGAATGATGTGGGCAATCACCACGGCGCTCTAGCGAGGGTATTGCAGTCGCACAGGCGGTGCTGAGTGGGCTAGATTACCCCGCAATAAGAACCAGCGTGGCATTCCAGATAGTGAGGAATACTAATACGCCAAAGAACGGTCTTATGTGTTCTTTACGCGTGAACCAATGACCAGGTTGTAGTTACGCCACTCAAGGTAATTATTGGGGCACACTACGCCCATGGCTCATCGTCCGTCATCCGCGCTCATTCTGGCCCTCTTGGGACTATTTTCCCCTGAAAGTATCCAGACAGCGCCAGATCAAACCCCTTTCCCCAAAGCGCCAATCCCTCAGGTAAGCGCCACCGTGTCTCCGGTGGAACGACTGAGTGAAGAGCTTGCGCATGCCACATTTGGACCAACGATGAGTGAGGGGGCATCAAATACTGAGATACCACGTGCTGATACACCAGATATCCAGTCAGATCCAAAATCGGCTTTGGCTAGGTCGGTATCTGGGAGCGTCGTTGCGCTTTCCCCACTCGGTCGTGGTTATCACCGTCTCAGTCGATTAGAGATGGGTCAAGCCGCTCAAATGCAAGTTGAAGCACTGGCGGCAGCCTTTAAACCCAAGGCATCGGGCAAACAAGGTATCCCTATTGAATGGCTACCCCGTGAAACACGAAAAGCACTAGCCAGTAACGGGCCACGCGGGGTGGTGCTCCTTGCGGCGACACCTGCCTTTGCTTGGTATGTCTGGGCTGAATCCGATGCTGCTTGGATCGGGTGTGTCGATATGGAGGACCCCACCAAGATTCAAGCAGGTCCACTTCCTACATCTGGACCGTTTATCGTCCCTGGCCCGCAACGACTTATCTATAGTCCTGGTGAAGCGTTGAAGGTATTGGACTCCAGGGACGAAATCGTTCCCCAAATCACTCGCTAGTCCTGGGGCAAGACCTGGTGAGAATTGTGTTGAGGCCTATTTCAACACCACTCGGGGAAGATGCCAGTTACGATGCCAGGCAATCATCCTGAATACGAAGATAAAAACGCAGGCGATAAAACTCATTGTGCCGAGGTTGAATAATTCAAGCTTGCGCATCACAAAGAGCAACAATCCACCTGCTAGTGAGACCGTTGCGTAGACTTCGGTGCTTAAAAGCCCTGCACGCTCGGTCGCAACGACATCACGCAATAGACCCCCACCGCATCCGGTGAGTACGCCCATGGTTACGGACACTTCCCAACCGAATCCATACAGCAGCGCTTTGTCTATTCCAGCTACGGTGAATACTGCGAGACCGATAGCATCAAAGGTGGGCAGTACCCAACGCGGCAAACTCTCGTGATAGTGAACCACGGTGAATTGCCCCACCATTGCGGTGAAAAAAACTGCATACAGATAGTACGGCTGTTCCATCCAAAACGGTGTCGCGCCCAAGAGCAAGTCACGAACCGTACCACCGCCACATGCTGGTAAAAAAGCGAGGACTACAACGCCTACCATGTCCATTTTGAGCCGGCTGGCCAACATCACCCCAGACATCGCAAAGGCGATTGTTCCTACAAGATCAGCAAGGGTGAACAGTGAAGAAAATGAAGCGTAAAGGTCCATGGGGCGTTCTCACCGTATAATTTCGGCAGCTATTTGTGATTCATCCTAAGCCCTAACCGGCGAGAAGGAACAATGGGTACGAGTGAGCTCGTACGTTTACGACCATAGGGGCGAACCGGTACCGGTGGCGGTACCGGTAGTGGTTGGGCCTTAGCGATGGGGCGTACCGGTTTATCAATGTCAAAGACTGGCAGGCTCCACCCTTTCTTCCAAGCCAGCATCCGCAAGATGAATGCTGAGAAACTGGCAATAGCACCGGCTGTAAACCGAGGAATATCCAGCGCTAATTGGGCAACAAGAAGGGCAGCGGCAAATGCTGAAATGATGGCGTATAGCTCGCCACGAAAGACATAGGGCTTAACTTGTAACAGCGTGTCGCGTACAAGCCCACCGCCAACACCAGTCAAAATAGCCATCAAAATGGCAATCTCCCATCGCCAGCCAAGATCGAGCGTTTTAAGGCAACCAGTCACGCTGAACACACAGAGCCCGGCGGCATCAAGGCTCAGCGCTACCCAGCCTGGGAGCCGGTTTTTGGATACGCGAACCATGATTTGACCAAGAACTCCGGCAATGGCGATAGACCAGAAGTACCCCATATTGGTGGTCCAGAATGGCGGGACATTCAAGATGACATCGCGTACCGTGCCACCACCGGCTGCGGTGATAAATGCGATAACAAAAACCCCGAACCCGTCAAGTTGTGCACGTCCGGCGAGTACGACACCGGAGATAGCGAAAAAGGCGAGGCCGAAGCACTCAACCCCAAAAAATATTAGTTCAGCAGTGGTCAACAGGGGTTCCTCTCGAGGGGGTTCACGATCTCACAACCCATCATGATGCAGGATTGCCAAGTCCAAAGGAGACAATGCTAGAGGCTTAGGGACTTGTACACGCAGGAGACCTAGCCATAAAGGGACTTATGAGGTGGAAAAGGTACCTTCTCCTGGTCTACGGTGCTTGCTATGACTACTGAATTCCGCACCGAAGCCGATTCGATGGGTGAGATGCAGGTTCCTGTATCTGCCTACTATGGGGCCTCCACGGCCCGTGCTCTTGCTAACTTCCCGATCAGTGGCCAGGGGATTCCGCCAGCGCTGATTCGTGCCCTTGGGTTGATTAAGCTCGCGGCAGCCCACGTGAACGCCGAAAAGGGTGTTATCACCGCTGAACAGCATGATGCGATTGCGAAAGCTGCCCAAGAAGTTGCTGATAACAAACTGGATGACCATTTTGTTGTGGATGTGTTCCAGACCGGTTCTGGGACGAGTTCAAATATGAATACGAATGAGGTCGTCGCAAACCGTGCTACTGAGATTCTTGGTGGCGCGATGGGGTCAAAACTTGTGCACCCCAATGACCACGTGAATGCTGGACAGTCATCAAACGATGTGTTCCCCACAGCAGTTCATTTAGCTACCTATGACGCGACGGTAACCAAGTTGCTGCCTGCAATGGAATACCTCCACAAGGCGCTTGATAAGAAAGCCAAGGAATTTGCTGATGTGGTGAAGAGTGGGCGTACCCACTTGATGGATGCGGTGCCAATCACCTTGGGTCAAGAGTTCAGCGGCTATGCCCGCCAGGTTGAACTGGGTATGGATCGGGTCAAGGACGCTCTCACCCGTGTTGCTGAATTACCCATTGGTGGAACCGCGGTCGGCACCGGCTTGAATGCACCAGAAGGGATGACTGACGGGGTAATCAAGCAACTGCGCACGTTGACGGGGCATGATGGACTGATTGAAGCGGTAAACCACTTTGAAGCCCAAGCTGCCCGTGACGCCATTGTGGAACTGTCTGGTGAGCTGAAGGTCATTGCGGTCAGCCTGACCAAGATTGTGAATGACCTACGCTGGATGGGATCTGGCCCACGCACTGGGTTTATGGAAATCCGCCTCCCAGAAATCCAGCCTGGATCATCCATCATGCCTGCAAAGGTGAATCCGGTTATTCCTGAATCAGTATCTATGGTGTGCGCACAGGTGATTGGGAACGATGCGGCCATCACCGTCGGTGGGTTACAAGGCCACTTTGAACTGAATGTGTTTATTCCGGTGATCGCCCGTAATGTGCTTGAATCCATCACCCTCCTGGCAGCAAGCTGCACCAACATGGTTGACAAGATGGTTGACGGCATTGAAGCCAACGCCGAACGGTGCACCGAACTTGTTGAAAAGAACCTCTCCACAGTGACGGCCATGGTGCCCGCCGTGGGGTACGACTTGTCTGCCAAGATGGCGAAGCGTGCGCTCAAAGAAGACCGGCCACTCCGCGAGGTTTGCTACGAAGACTCTGGCTTGTCAAAGGAAGAAGTGGACAAGCTGTTGGACATGAAGAAGATGACCGAAGGCGGCGTACTTTAAGCTCCTGCCCTTTGGTGAGATGATGCAGCGCGAGCTTTGGCTCGCGTTGCTTTTGTTTGCCCATTGGCCTTTGTCTACGGCCACGAAGCCTTAGGTGGCATCACCTAAGCACGTGGTTGAGCTTAAGCGGGTATCTGGGGCCGACCGTTACGGCACGGCTAGTAGCAGTAACCAAGTAACTTGTTGCAGACAATGAGGTGCGGCTGGTCTATCTCGCATGAGGTGAAGACCTCCCCGATGCCGCGTGACCAGCTTGATTGCCAGCCAAGCCGACCAAGGTCCAAAGACGGAAGGAATACGCATACTTCATCGCTAGGTATCCCCTAGGCCATCCTAGATTACGATTTGTAATTGGCTTTCCACACAAAGTGATTTGTTGGTTGGTTTGGGGTGGAGGCTGGCAGAGTGTTATTCAACAAGGCAGACACTAATCCTTCAAGGAGTTTTTATGAACATCAACACCCTCAGCGTTCTCGGTTTAATGGCCGCCATGCTTGCAGGTGCAGTGATTGAGGTAGAAGCTCCGGTAGCTGCCTAGGCGAAGAGAGAGAACCAAACGCAAGCACCCGACCGATACGGTCGGGTGCTTGCGTTTGGTGCTACAGCGTGTGGTGCGTGTGCGTGAGCAACGTAACCGACTCATACAACGAGAAGCATTGGTCACCTTCATCGACCCAGATCTGTAGTGTTCGTTACACCTGATTAAACCCCTATTTCATCAGATAGGTAATCTATGGGTGACTTTAGTTATTAAAAGATAGTTGTTATTTACTCATCTGCTTTTCTAGATTGGCGTCATCCTATCCTTAACATGAAAAGAAAGACGCCAATGAATATGCCGATTCCCGATGACCAACCATGGTTTGCTGTGGATGAATCTTCAACGGCCCCGATAGAGCCACCAGTCATGTTAGTAAATGGGATACAAGTAACTAGTCATATTTATGAGTGGTATAACCATGAAATCGATAAAACTACTATTCAAGAACCGCCACCTGAAGCCTTTCCAGATTTATTTTCAAATATACCAAATACTGATAAGGCAATAACTATAACTATCCAAAGCGATATTATGCCATTCCATATCTATATTCAACAGTTTAAGGATGTAGATATTAGTGGAGATGTTGCTATCGAACCATTTTATGAAGACTTCTCACCACTAGAAAGTCAAAGTCGAATAACTAGACATAATCAGGCTATTTCTTTCACTATTGATCCTAAGCCGGGAAAGAAGTATTTTACCGTAACGCCTATTTATCTTAATTATAATTTTTACGAGAACCCTGATGGAGATGTGCCCTATCATAACAGCACAAATTATCTGTTTAAAATGGTTCAGGTGTTGGATTAGACGCATAACAACACGTCGCAGCCAACACCTGAACAGGATTTAAGCGTTTTTAGCTGGGGTTATGGGTGGGGGAGCGCCTCCCCTGGTCCGCAATGGCGGGGGCGGGTTTGTTGGAGGGGCGAACTTCCGGGCGACCACGCGGGTCAAGGCGGTCCATGCGAACGTCTACGACTTGACCGACGTGCCACTTGCCATCCGTGGTTGCCATGCCGTGTTCGACAAGCTCAAGGCTGACCTTTTCACGTGGGGGTAGCCCCAACATGCGCGCCGCAGGCAAGAACGCCCCGATCCCGGCACGGGTCAACCGGACACGGGCACCAGAGGCGGTGAGCTCCGTAATCTGTGCTGGTGTCGGCCAATGCAACCCGCCGGTCTTTCGCGGCAAGAACACCGCCCACAATCCCGCACGCTCTAAGGCTTGGGTGCGGTTGGCTCCTCCGGTTCGGTAGTCAAGCCATGCCGCCAACTTTTCCAAATCATCGGTCGTGTACGGCAGTGCTTCGTTTGCGAGATGAGCACGTACCTGGCGATGCACGATGAGGTCAGCGTAGCGTCGCAGTGGGCTCGTGAAATGGGTGTACGCAGTAGACCCCATGGCGACGTGACCATCAGGCTCAACCACATAGGTGGCTCGACCAACTGAAGAACCGGCAACCACGGCGAGCATATCGGCATCATCGGTGTTGCCAGCAGCTCGGAGATCAGCCACCGCCTGCATAATTTCTTCCACTGATGGACTGTCTGGGTCCGCCACATCGACCTTAAGGGTCTTCACCAACTTGGTGAGAGTCTCCAAGCGTTCAGGATCAAACCCGGTGTGTGACCGATACAACAAGGGGATACGGCGTTCGATAGCCCATGAAGCTACTGCCTCATTGGCGGCCACCATTGCGGTTTCAACCATTTGTTGGGCGCCGGGGTACTTATTCGCCTTCTTGAGCACGATGCGCCCATCTTCAACGCGAAGCTCCACTTCTTCGCGGGTGAATAAGTCATCAATCGTGATGCGCCGTTCACGGTTTTTTGTGAGGCGCTTACTGACTTCCTCAAGGGCATCCATACACACCTTGATTGCGCCTGCTTTACCTGTGGGAGCGCTATGGGTATTCCCTGGTCGCAAGAGCGGCGCTAAGTCACCCGTGCGCAGCCACTTTTCAACACCCTCATAGCTCAGGCGGACAGTCGGGCTTATCCACGACAGGCTCACCTCAGCCCCGGTGACGGTTCCATCAGGGTAGACCAGCATACGAACGGTTACGGCACGACGGTCTTTCTGGGCATGCAAACTCAGCTCGTCCTCGCTGAGTTTGGGGTCCAGCATGGACATATTGGCGCCACTGGCAAAATACGACGTGGTGGCCATCGTGCGTGCGTATTGGTCGGCTGTTGAACCGATCCCTACAGTGCCTGCCGCATCAGCGATATGCACCGTGAGCAGGACTGGATCAGTATCATCTCCACTCCACGCGGCACTGATGGCATCATCAAGGTCTTGGGTCGAATCATCATCAATCGTGACACAGGTTTCGTGGCGACGATCAATCAGTTCCGCTGCCGGACCGGGCACTGGCCCCTCTAGGGCGCTCATTTCACCGGCTAGGCCTTCTTGACCATTCGTCATACGACCCAGCGTTACTAACGACCAGCGCACCGCCAACTTGGAATCAAGGTCAACAGCTTCAACCCCAAGGGGGAAATCAGAAGCGTTGGCGGCACCATGTGCAATCACAATCGCACTTGCCCGAATCGCAGATGGTGCTTCAACCGGAGCTGGTTGGGTTACCTGAGCGGTGCAGGTAGCCCGCCCGTCATTGCTGACCATTGCGACAACTTGACGGCCTTCGGCATGGCGGAGTGCATCACTCATCGCGTCGGTCATGGGAATCTCACCGTTACCGAGGCGTGAATCGAGTTCGAGTACCATCTTGCCGGCAAATGGACGAATAACCCCAACGACAAAGCGGCGTGGGCGTTTAACAAGGCTCAGTTCGTTTGCCGTTAATCGGTCTTGATCGTCGACTTCAAGACGAGCGGTAACCACATCGCCGTCAATCCAGCCACTCCCAACAGCGGGAGGAACAAAGACACTCGTCAGCTCATGGCGCTGGCCGGTGTCATCTACAACGACGGCATGACCGCCTTCAACATCTACGAACCCAAAGCCGCGGCTATGCGGCGTGTATCGCCCCGTTACCTGCACTATGCCACCAATCTGTTGTATGCCTCTTGCTCATGGTTAGGTAGGAAAAGCTACCCGTAGTGAACGATTCTTGTCCACTTAAACGCCTAAGAGAAAACAGATTAAGCTACCAATTGAGCATAACGGCTCTATTCGTCATTCAGAAAGGAATGCACATGGCTTCACTTACGTTCCGGGGAACACCCGTCAATACGAATGCTGACTTTATTGCCGCAGGTGCAGTAATGCCAGAAGTCAAGGTGGTTACGGGCACGCTGGATGAAATCCAGGCAAATGAAGTTTCTTCTGGCACCGTCATTTTGAATATTTTTCCGTCCATCGACACCGGAGTGTGTGCAACAAGCGTTGAGACCTTTTCTAGCCGTGCCAAAGAAGAAGATTTAAGTGTTATCAATTTGAGTGTAGATACACCATTTGCGCAAGAACGGTTTGCAGCAGACAACAATATTGAAGGGGTCACGTTTGGGTCATTTGCCCGTAATCGTGACGGCCTTGCCAACCTGGGTGCATTGATGGTTGATGGTCCGCTCGAAAATTTTGCGGCCCGTAGCGTTGTCGTTGTTAAAGACGGCAAGGTTGTGTACAGCCAGCTTGTCGAAGAAATCGCTCAAGAACCTGATTATGACGCGGCCATCGCCGCCGCAACGGCCTAACTGTACGGATAACTCATCATTCATGAAGGCAAACTGTTCGGTTTGCCTTCATTGCGTTCTCCTTGGACGGGCCGAGGTCTGGCACAATCAAACCGATTCAGCAGGATGCCAAACATCGTAACGACCAATCCATCAAGGTGAACCATAGGTAGCAATAGAGCTTGGTTCTAATGGGCTGGATTGCTTTGGGTTGCAGTAATGTGAGTTGGACCCGCAAAGGTGCTAATGTTCTTCACCGAAGTTGAGCTACCCATTCGTTGGGTACGGGAACCCGGTGCAAATCCGGGACTGGCGCGCAACGGTAACGGTTACATATTTGTGAAATGCCACTGGGAAACCCTGGGAAGGTCGCAAATACGCAAAAGCCGGAGTCCGGACACCACAACTTCATTGACATATCAACCCAGAGCCTCGCGTACAGGCTCGAGGCATTTGGAGCATTCCCTTGAACCCAAGGAAGGCAATTCAGGGAGCAGCAAAGCGATACGCGTTGGTGCTTGCCCTCATTATTCTTGCAATGACTGCGGTCAGCGTCGTTTACTCCGTCAATATCGGATCTGAACCACTTGATAGTGATGCCGTATGGGATGTAGTCCGTAGTCACCTAACAGGGGTAGAGAGTCAAGACAAAACAGTTGAATCAATCGTGTGGGAACTGCGGTTCCCGCGTGCCATTCTTTCTGTGGTTGTCGGTGCAGGCCTAGGCTTGGCTGGCTGTGGCATGCAAACCCTGGTCCGCAACCCCCTTGCTGACCCCTATCTCCTCGGTGTCTCTGCCGGCGCTTCGGTCGGGGCAACGGCAGTGATTACGTTCGGCATTTTCTCGGGCTTTGGATTGTGGGCTATTTCAGTGGGTGCACTCCTTGGGTCTATAGCTGCAGCCCTTTCCGTATATATGGTTGCGCTTGCCCAAGGCGGTCTCACGCCCATTCGATTGGTGCTCTCAGGCGTTGTCCTATCCGCTGCGTTTTCGGCGATCGCAAGTTTTCTTGTGTTCAAAGGCCCTGACCCTCGGGCAGCCCAATCCGTACTTTTTTGGCTCCTTGGGAGCGTTTCTGGAGCTCAATGGGACAAATTGGCTATCCCTACCGCAACGGTGATCCTCTGTTTCTTGCTCTTCATCCTCGGTCACAACTGGCTCGACGCACTGGCTTGGGGGCCTGACGCTGCAGCCTCCCTCGGTATCCCGGTCAACCGGCTTCGACAAGGCCTCTTTATTTTGCTCGCAGTCCTTGTTGGGGTCCTCGTCGCCGTTTCAGGTGGGATCGGGTTCGTTGGACTCGTCATTCCTCACCTCTGTCGCATGGTGGTCGGATCTTTACACCGACGGTTACTTCCTCTGGCCGCCGCCTTCGGTGGATTCTTCCTGTTGTGGGTGGATGTCGTTTCACGTGTCGTTGCCGCACCCGCAGAAGTACCGCTCGGGGTGGTCACCGGGATTATCGGTGCACCTGTCTTCTTATTTGTGATGGGTAGGCGAAGCTATGGATTTGGAGGCGCATCATGACCCACCTTGTAGCTGAATCACTCACGTGCAGTATTGGGCAACGAGAGATTGTCACCGATATCAATCTCCACGTCGAACCACATACGATGACGGCCATCGTTGGGGTCAACGGGGTTGGCAAGTCCACCCTGATGCGGGTGCTGGCCGGCATTAACCCGGCAACAAGCGGTCGGGTCCTTATCGACGATGTTGATATTGCCACCGTGTCCCCCCGTGCTCGGGCGCGCATGTTGGCCTTTGTCGCCCAGGAAGAAGCTGCCCCTGAAGATTTGACCCTCACCGAGATGATTTCTCTCGGTCGGTTGCCTCATATGATGCCCTGGCAGGTGGGTGGCAAAGAAGAGAAAAAGATTATTGCGACATGCCTAGAACTTGTGGGGTTGACACACCTCGCTGATCGTGAGTGCAGGCAGCTCTCCGGCGGTGAACGGCGACGGGCCATGCTGGCCAAAGGATTCGCACAAGGCACCGATCTGCTCTTGCTTGACGAGCCGACCAATCACTTGGATGTGCACCATCAAATTCATCTCCTGCAAACGATGCGAGAAAGTGGGCGCACGATCATCGCCACGATTCATGACCTTGACCTGGCGATGGGGTGGTTTGACCGCATTGTGATTCTTTCTGATGGCAAAACCCTTTCAGCTGGCTCGCCCGAATCAACGATGACCACCCACAATCTTGATGCCGCATTCGATGTCATCTCACGGCAAATACCGCCCAATGAACATGGGGTTTCCCACCTCGTTATTGATGGGCTCACCGAACGAACTGTACACACTGAAGACAACTAAAGGAAAAACAATGATTACCTCGCCATCTATTAAGGTCGCTGCCTTGCTGAGCATGTCAGTACTGGCCTTGAGTGCTTGTACTACCCCGTCCGACTCACCATCTGCACCAGCTGATACCTCATCTACGGCCAGTGCCGCTGAATCAACGGCTGCAGCGGACGACGCTTCACCTTCAGCGTCAACCGATGTCGCCAACGCATCACAGAGCGATGGTCCGGTTACGGTTACCAACTGTGGTGAGGAACTGATGTTGCCAAAACAGGCGACAAAGATGTATGTCAATGATGGCAACATCATCTCGTTGGCACTAGCGGTAGGGGCTGCCGATGAAATCACTGCAGTGAGTAGCCTCCAACGTGATAAGGCCGTATTGAAGCAAAAGTTTGGCGATGTCGTCGACGGGCTTAACGTGGTAGCCGAGAAATACCCGACGCTGGAATCCATTATTGCCGCCGATCCTGACCTGATGGTTGCTGGGTGGAATTATGGCTTCTCAGAGGGGAATAACTTAACGCCCGATATTCTCAAGGAGAAAGACATCCCGTCCTATATCCTCACCGAATCTTGCCGTCAAGAAGGCACCACCAAGCGGGGTATTATCGACCCGTGGGAAGCGGTTCGTGTTGACTTGAATAACTTGGGTACGATCACGGGCCATAGCGATACCGCTAAGACGGTGGTTGACGATTTAGATATGCGGCTCAAGAAACTTGATGATGCCGCAAAGCCTGAAAAAACCCCCGTGGTATTCCTCTTTGACTCAGCCAAAGACACGATCTTTTCGAGTGGTTCCTTTGGCGCACCCAATGCCATTATCAAGACGGCTGGTGGTGTTAATGCGACTGAGGATGTTGAGGACACCTGGACAACGGTGACCTGGGAAAAGCTGGCCGCGAATGAGCCTGATGTTTTTGCATTCGTTGAATACCCGGGCCAGACCTACGACGAAAAAATCCAGATTCTCAAGACGCACCCGATTACCAAGGATATGGCCGCGGTAAAGGAAGAACGGTTTGTTAACCTGCCCTATGCCCTATGGACGGAAAGTCCAATGAATATCGATGCGGCTGAATACCTGCGCAAAGCATTGGAGCAATACAACTTGGCACCCGCATCGGATATTACGCCTCAACTTGATATGCCTGCTGATATGCCGGGCCTGGATAAGCTGCCCAAGAAGTAAGTTGCCTATTCACTTGCCACAAAGGTGAATCAATAACGGACCAACCAATCGGTTGGTCCGTTGTTGTTGCACTCTGGTGTTATGAGGACGCTGGGACGGGATCGCTCGGGGGGAGAATATCTGGGACAGGACCACCTCGGGGGACAATGAACCAGATAATGATCAGCAGGACAACGATAGCGATAACCAAACCGATGATGCGTTCTTTGGTTACATGTTGAAACCTGTTCTTGTTCATGGGTAACACATCCAGAAGAAGATGGGGTTAAGAAACCAATCCAAAAGATGTGGAACGATTACATAAAGTAAAGCCCCATCAACAATTGCGGCAATCGTGCGTGGTACAAGTCGTTTGAAGAAAATATGCATGCGCAAACCCAGGTAGTCATTACGACGGGCAGATAAATCTCCCTGGCCAGGTGTAAATGTTGAATTCAAGCAAATGCGAACTGAACACCTTGCAAGCAAACAGTCCCATCCCCATTGGGATAAGAAAGAAGAGCTCTCCAAACAGTGCCTTAAGGTTCAGTATCTTAGTCTTTTCGGGGGGGGGCTGGTGATTAGTGTGTGACAACGCTC